>CBFHQG010000074.1:0-11496 GCA_965657825.1 Actinomycetes bacterium
GTGTCTGGCTGAGGCAGTCCTCAGCCGTGGTCGTCGATGTGCTCTGCGGGAGCAGCACGGGCCGAATCAGTGTCCGGCCCCGGCGGGGCGACCATCACCGCATCGCGGTAGTACCGCAGCTCGGCGATGGACTCGCGAATATCGCCCAGCGCCCGGTGATTGCCCTTCTTCTCCGGGGCATTGAAATACGTCCGCGGATACCAGCGGCGCGAGAGTTCCTTGATCGTGGAGACATCGATCAGCCGGTAGTGCAGGTGCGCATCGAGGGCCGGCATATCCCGGGCGAGGAACCCGCGATCGACATAGACACTCGACCCCGCCAGCGGTGCCCGGCGCGGCTCGGGGATATGCCCCTTCACGTACTGCAGCACCGCCGCCTCAGCCTCGGCCAGCGACACCCCGTGGGGGATCTCGGCGAGCAGGCCAGAAGAGGTGTGCATCTCGGTGACGACCGGCTCCATCGAATCCAGCAGATCCATCCGCTCGGGTCGGATCACCAGGGAGACACCCTCATCGAGTTCGGTGAGATCGGCCTCGGTCACGATGACAGCGATCTCCACCAGAGCGTCTTTGCCCAAGTCGAGGCCGGTCATCTCACAATCCACCCACACGATGCGGTCCTGTGAGCGATCAGCCATAACCCCCACGGTACCCGGGTGGGATATCGCGCTAGTGGGCGGCGAGCCAGCGGGACAGATCGCCCGAGGTCACCATGCCCTGCAGTCGCTGGGCGGAATCCAGAATCGGTATGGCATCGACGGCCGAGTCCACCATCCGCCGCGCCGCCTCCTGCGGAGTGTCATCGAGGGTCAGGGGAGTCGGATTCGACATCACCTGGCGCACCGTGCGCTGGTTCAGGTGATCCTCTGACAGCGGCAACTCACTGAGAATCGCTCGATCCGCCACCACCCCCAGGCACCGGCCGTCGTCGTCCACGACGACCAGGTGACGACGGCCGGACAGGAACAGCAACTGCCAGGCATCCCACAGCGACTGCTCGGCCTCGATGGTCAGCAGCGGCCCCAGCGACAGGTCGGCCAGTCGTTCGGGGTGGGCGATGGTGGTGGCATCGGTCATGCGCCCGTCCCCTCACCGCCGTTGCCCGGGCCCACCACGACAACCGGGACATCTGCCTTGCGCAGCAGGGTCTGGCTCACCGAGCCGAGCACCGCGGACACGAACTCACCGCGCCCGTGCGTACCGACCACCAGAACGGCTGCCCCGGTGGCGGCATCGAGCAGGGCTTGAGCGGGGGCTGCCTTGATCACCGTCTCCTCGACAGGCACGTCGGGATAGCGATCGGCGAAACCGGCGAGGGACTCGGCCGTACTACGGCGCTCCTCCTCAGCGATCGTCTCCAGATCAGTCGGCCCGGGTCCGGCCGGGGCGGCCAGCAGGTCGAAGGACGGGAGTGTCCAGGCATGCACCGCATGCAGGGTGAGTCCGTGCCGGGAGGCGTAATCGAAACCCCATGCCAGGGCAGCCTGCGACAACTCCGACCCGTCTAGGCCCACCACCACCTTCGCAGCATCCGGGTCGATCGGCGCTCGCACGACAACCGCGGGGCAGGGGGCGTGCGAGGCGATCTGGATCCCGGTGGAGCCCAGCAGCATTCCGCGGAAACCTCCCAGGCCGCGACTACCGACGACCAGCAGTGCTGCATCGGCGGCCTCCTCCAGCAGGGCGGCCGCGGAGTTGCCGACCATCACTCGGGTCTGGATCTCCACCCCGGGGAAGCGAGCCTTCAGTTGCTCGACATCGGCATCGAGGTGCGCGGCGATGCCATCACGCATCGTCTCCAGCGCATCGGCGGGCAGGATCGTTCCGTACCCCAGGCCGGCACCGCCCATGGGAGGGGTGAACGCATGGACCAGGCGCAGGGGCGCATCACGCCGAGAAGCCTCGGCGGCGGCGAAGTCCACGGCGGCTTGCGCGTGCTCGGAACCGTCGTAACCGACGACGATGGTGCGCTTCATCGTGGGGCCTCCTCGTACTGTCGAGTGCGCTCTACTTCGGATAATCGATCTCTCGTGCCCGGATCACCCTCTAGTTGCTCGATCACCTTCAGTCTGGCATCTGCGTCCCTCCACTGTGGGGAGGAGCACGGCCCGAGGTGCAGGGTCGAAGGTCCCGACAACGAGGGGCCTGCCCGCCTAGGGTGGCCCCATGGCGGATGCTCGGGTGCCCGGTGCGAACGATCGACTCAGTGAGAGTGCTGCAGAACAGGGGGCGAGACGCTGCGCGGCGATCGTCGACGCTGTCGAAGGGTTCATCCAGGGCAAACGGCCCACCGTCGAGTTGTCCCTGACCTGCCTGCTCGCCCAGGGGCATCTGCTCATCGAGGACGTGCCCGGCGTCGGCAAGACCTCACTCGCCCGCAGCCTCGCCACCGCCCTGGGGATGACCTGGCATCGCATCCAATTCACCCCCGACCTGCTGCCCAGCGATGTCACCGGCGTTTCGGTGTTCCATCAGGTCACGCAAACCTTCGAGTTCCATCCCGGGCCCATCTTCGCCAGCATCGTTCTCGCCGATGAGATCAATCGTGCTTCTCCGCGTACGCAGTCAGCGCTGCTGGAGGTCATGGAGGAGCGCACCGTCACCGTGGACGGCATCAGCCATGCGGTTCCCGAACCGTTCCTGGTCATGGCGACGCAGAACCCGATCGACTCGGAGGGCACCTTCCCGCTGCCGGAGGCACAACTCGACCGGTTTCTCATGTCGATCGCCATCGGGTACCCCGATGCGCAAGCAGAGGCGCGGGTCTTGTCCAATGCCCACGACGGGGTGCGCATCGAGACGATCCCGCACGTCGGTGACCCTCGGGATGTCCTCGACCTGATCGATGCGGCGCGCTCGGTGTTCGTCGACCCCGCGGTGATCGACTACATCGTCGCCGTCACAGCAGCCACGCGTTCGGCACCGGGCGTACGGCTGGGTGCCAGCCCCCGCGGCAGCGTCGGCCTGATGCGGGCAGCTCAGGCATCGGCGCTGATGGCCGGTCGCCACTACGTCGTGCCGGCCGACGCCCAACGGCTCGCGGTGCCCGTGCTGGCACATCGATTGATCCTCGACGACGGCGAGGCCCTCGACGCCACAGCAACCCTGCGCGTGCGATCCGATGCCATCGGAATCGCCGTGGATTCGGTCCCGGCTCCCTAGCGATGCGTCCGACCCCACGCGGGATCGCCTGGCTCATCGGGGTGCTCGCCACGGCGGCGCTCGGCGGGTGGTGGCGCATCCCGGAGTTCGTCGCTATCGCCGCTGCCGGGCTGGTGCTCATCGTCGTGAGCGCACTGATGGTGCTCACCGGTCGCGCGGTGACCGTGCGATCACATGTGCCGGCACGGGCAGAGCGAGACAGTGATGCCACCGCACTGCTCACCTGGCCCGAGCAGCGCCGTGCAGGGGTGCGCTTCCTCGGCCGGCGTGGTCGCACGGTGACCGGAGTGCGATGGGGGGAGGGCGAGGCGTGGCTGCCACTGCCGACGCATCGGCGAGGCCCGCGGATCGTCGGGCCCTGGCGCTTCGAGCGCATCGATCCCTGGGGGTTGTTCCGCCGCCACCTCGCCGAGATCCCCGCCTCGACGATTCTCATCACCCCTCGCATCCATCCGGTGTCGCTGGCCAGCCTGCCGATGGCGTTCGTCGACCATTCCGGGGCGACAGAGGCTGGCGCAACGACCTTCGCCTCGCTGCGTGAATACGTCATCGGTGATGAGATCCGCCACATCCACTGGCGTTCATCGGCGAAGACCGGTTCCCTGATGACGCGTCAGTACGTCGACCTCACCCGCCCGCGCGTGCACCTCGTCCTCGTCGACGACACCCGCGCCCACCGCGACGATGGCGATTTCGAAGCGTCGGTCGACCTCATCGCTTCGATCGCCACCGTGGCCCTCTCCGCAGGGTTCGATGTCGATATCCGCACCACCTCCGGCGATCTGGCCCGGGGGAGCACCTGGCTGGAGATGCTGTCGCAGGTCACCCGACGCGACACCGTCGCGAATCGCACCCTGTTGCGGCTGCCCGCGGCGACGACGATGGTCATCGGCGGTCACGGTGAGCGTGGCTGGTGGGAGCGGATCCCGTCAGTGGGAGTGGTGCGGCCGTGACCATCACCACCGAACGTGCCCGACCGGTCGTCGGCACTCCCGCGGAGAACCGCTGGGGAATCGCTATCGCCTCAGCACTACCGGCTCTCCTGGTGGCCCTGGCGGTACCGCTGGTCGTCGACGGTGCGATCGCCGGGTTCGCTGTCGCCCCGCTGGTCATCGCCGTGGTCATCGCGGCAGCCGCAGGCGGTGCACTCGTCGGTGTCATCGCCGTCGTCATCAGCAGCGTGCTCGCGCTGCTCGTCGCCAACGTCACCGGATTCCCTGTCCTGCCGCTGTCTTTAGTCACCCTGGCTCTCACGAGCGCAGCGTTGCTGTCGTGGGTGCTCACCCGCGGTCGATGGCCGGCGGCGGCTGCGATACCGGGGATGATCCTGATCGGGCTCGCGCTGCTGTCGGGGTTGGCCGACACTCTCGAGGGACGCCTGATCGCCGCGCTTGCTGCGGTGTCGATCGCCCTGCTGGCGTTCCTGGCCGGGCCGTGGGCGCTGCGTGACGCGGTGCGCACCACCCGCACGGGTGAGTCCACCGCCCTGCTCATGCTCGTCATCGTCGGTGTGCTCACCTACGGTGTGAGTGCGGCACTCGAAGGACGACTAGGGGCGCCGGAGCGGCTGTCCTGGTTGGGGATTTCCGATCCCGTCGATGCACCGGACGGCACCCCTCCCGATCCGTTCCTCACCGCCCTGCGGTGGCAGTTGGAGCCGGGGGAGTCCGAGCGTGAGCTGTTCACACTGGTCACCGGGGAGCAGGCTCCGGTGAATCGACCAGTGTGGGCGAGTTTCACCCGCTACAACGGATTCGGCTGGTTCACTGTCCCCGATCCGGGTCGCCCGGGGGATGCGCTGGAGCAGCCGGTCGGTGATCGCTGGGCATCAGGGCGCACCCGGGTCGACATCGGCCTTGCCCTACCGGGCCTCTGGGTGCCCGCGCCGCAGCAGGTCACCCAGGTGCTCGGCTCGGTCGCCACCCGGGTGGAATCCGAATCCGACATCGTCACCGCACTGTCGACCCCGGTCGATCAGGCGTTCACCATCAACTACGCGGTGCCCACCGCGACCGAGCAGGAGTTGCTGGACGTCACGCCGGGGATCCTCGACGACATCGACGCCGCCGTTCTCCTGCCCGGTGCGTTGCCCGCGGAGATGGAGCGCATCGCCGATGAGATCGCGCAGGAGGCGGGGCCGGATACCTGGGACCGCCTGCTCGCGCTGTCGCGCTACCTGCGCCAGGACCGGTTCGCTTCCGCACCACCCACGGTGCTCGCGCAGGGCACCCCTGATCGCTCCTATGCCGGTCTGGTCGAGGTGCTCGCCTCCGGGGAGGGGGTGCAGGAACAGTACGCGGCGATCTGGGCTCTCATCGCGCGCTCCTGGGGGGTGCCCACCCGGATCGTGATCGGCTGGCTGCCGCCTGAAGCCGACAGTGCCGCCGTGTCACCGCAGACGGTGACGGTGCGCGGTGTCGACACGAGCGTGTGGGCGCAGGCTCGACTGAGCGACCTGGGCTGGGTGGCCTATCAACCAGCACCGCAGGATCGTGCTGCTGGGCGTCCAGCCGTGGTGCGCCCGCTGCTGCCGCAGGAAGCCCCGCAGCCGAGCCCGGCACCCGATCCTGACAACGGATCCGGACCTGTTCCCGATGACGGGGGTGGGCAGTCACCGGATGAGCCGATCGAGGAGGGCAGCTCGCTGGTGATCGCGGCACTCACCGTCGTCACCGTCCTCGCGATAGTGGCGCTTGGGCTCCTTGCCTGGCTGGTGCTCGTCGCGCGCTCGCGGCGATCGTTGCGTGAGCGGCTGCAGATGCAGTCGCCACCGTTGTCCGCCGAGGGTGCCCTGGCGTGGCTGCGGGCGCTGTTCACCGAGGCGAATCTGGCGCTGCCGCAGGCATGGGCTGCGGCTCCGATTCCGCTGGAGACCCCCGAACTGCCGGAGTCGATGTCGCTCGCGGTCACCGAACTCGCCGTGCAGGCGGCACCGATCCGCTTCGGGCCCGGGCAGGTGACCGCGCAGCAGGCTGAGTCTGTGTGGGAGTCCGTCGACACGGTCGATGCACTGCTTCTCGCTCATGGGGGGTGGCGATTGCGTGCGCGCCGACGGCTGCTCCGGCTGCGGGTGAACCAGCACCGCGAGCCAGCGCTGACCCTCTAGGGTGACCGGCATGGGTGACAAGGTCGATGTCGTCGTCATCGGTGCCGGTGCGATGGGATCCACCGCGACCTGGCAGTTGGCGAAGGCCGGACGCGATGTGGTGCTGCTCGAGCAGTTCCCCCGGCTGCACGATCGGGGCTCCTCACACGGGCAGACCAGGATCTTCCGGGTCAGCTACCGCGATCCGCTCTACACCGGGCTGGCCACCGAGTCGATCCCGCGCTGGCGGGAGTTGGAGGCCGACTCGGGGGCGGACCTACTGGAGCAGTCCGGTCAACTCGATCATGGCTTCACGGCTGCTGTCGACGAGGTGGAGGCGTCGCTGATCGGCGGTGGTTACGCCTTCGAACGCCTCGAACCGCAGGCGGCCGCCGAACGCTGGCCGGCCCTGGCCTTCGACACCACGGTGCTGTATTCCCCCGACGGTGGGCGGGTGTTCGCCGATCGCACGGTCGACGCGGCGGTGAGCAGCGCTGAGCGATTCGGTGCGCGCGTGCGATTCCAGACTCCGGTGCGCGCGATCGAACCGCACGGTGACGGGGTTGCGGTGATCACCGACGACGAGACCTACTGGGCAGACTCGGTGATCGTGAGTGCCGGTGCGTGGTTGCCGCAGTTGGTGGGTCCGGGCACGACGTGGCCGCAGATCGCACTTCCGGAGGTGACGATCACCCGTCAGCAACCGGTGCATTTCGCGATCCGGCCGGGAATGTGGTTCCCCTCCTACATCCATCACGTACCCGATGACGCGCCCGGTGCGTCACTGCGCTTCGGGGCCTACGGCCTGGAGTCGCCGGGGGAGGGCGTCAAACTCGGGCTGGAGACTTCGGTGATGGCTGACCCCGATGAGGTCGGAGTCGTCGACCCGTTGATCACCGCCGAGGCGGTGGCCTATGCCGAGAAGTGGCTGCCCGGGGCCGATCCGTCCCAGGTGAGTGCGGTGACGTGCCTGTTCACCAATACTCCCGACTCGCACTTCATCATCGATCGGGTCGGCCCGGTCGTGGTGTGCTCGCCCTGCTCGGGCCACGGCTTCAAGTTCGCCCCCGAGATCGGGGCGATCGCTGCGGACCTGGCCACCGGTGGCCCCCGCCGCCACCCCGAGTGGCGCCTGTGAACCGAAATCCGCAACTTTTGGCACGTTGTCGCCTCATAGCTGTTGCGGATTTCAGTTCAGGTCGGGCTCGGTGAGCTGAGGAAGTCGCGGATCATCGCAGCTGCGCGGATCGGCTCATCGTGCAGCAACCAGTGCGTCGCATCAGCGAACACCTCCACGCGTACGTCATCGCACAGTGCCGCACTGGGGGCGATCATCGTGGCGGACAGGAACGAGTCCCGTCGCCCCCACATGATCATTGTGGGTGCGTACACCCGCGGATCGGGTTGCGATCCCGGCCGACGACGCACCGATGCGCGGTAGTAGTTCGCCATCCCCGTGGCCGCACCAGGCTGCGCCCAGGCCTGCTGCAGCCGTCGCTGATACACCTCGTCGAAGGACCCCGGGTTCGCTGAGCGTGCCAGGATCCCAGCGAACCGCCCACGCGTGCGGGCGCCGAACGCCACGATCTCGGGGAGCCGGGGGATCTGCAGCGCGAAGATGTACCAGCTGCTCAACGCCTGGCGCGGATTGCTGCGGATTTCACGGGCCAGCACCCTCGGATGCGGCACGTTGATCACCACGAGTCGGTCCACGACCTCCCGATGGGTGAGCGCCACCCACCAGGCCACTGCCGCACCCCAGTCATGCCCGACGATGTGGGCCCGATCCCGGCCGAAGGCCTGGATCAGACCGACGGCGTCAGCGGCGAGTTCCTCGATGCGGTAGGCGTCGATCCCCGTTGGTTTATCCGAAAGGTCGTAGCCGCGTTGATCAGGTGCCACGACCCGATACCCAGCCTTCGCCAGTGTGACGAGTACCGGGGTCATGCCCCGCCAGAAATCAGGGAAGCCGTGCAGGGCGAGCACCAGGGGGCCATCCATAGGTCCGGCGATCGCGCAATGCAGGTGGATGCCGTTCGTGGCGACACGTGCGAAGGACACCTCGACGCCGTCGATCACCTCGGAATCCGCGCTCACGCATCGACCCTACGGTCTGATCCGAGTCATGGTGTTCAAGTCATGGTGTTCACGTCAGGGTGTTCACGTCATGGTGTTCAATGGGCGGCCTATGAGCACTCACCACTCCCATGAGCACCCCGACCTTGCTCGGTTCGCGGAGACCGGCCGCAGCCTGTACCCGCTGGTGGTCGGGATCTTCGTAGCACTTCTGCTCATCTCCAACATCGGAGCAGTGAAGCTCATCTCCTTCGGGCCGATCATCACCGATGGAGGGGTGTTCCTCTTTCCCCTGGTCTACATCGTCGGAGATGTGCTCAGCGAGGTCTACGGGTTCAAGGCTGCGCGCCGTGCGATCGTGCTGGCATTCGCAATGTCGGCGCTCGCGGCGGTCACCTTCTGGTTGGTGCAGATGTCACCGCCGGCCGATGATTGGCCGAACCAGGAGGCCTTCGAATCCGTGCTCGGATTCGTACCGCGGATCGTGATCGCCAGCATCATCGCGTTCCTCATCGGGCAGTTGCTCAACGCCTATGTCCTGGTGAAGATCAAGGAGCGCACCGCGGAGAAGGCCCTGTGGTTGCGACTGCTCGGTTCAAGCGTGATCGGCCAATTCGTCGACACGCTCATCTTCGGTTTCATCGCATTCTGGGGCATCATCACCGGCGCGGAGTTCGTGATCTTCGTACTGGTCGGCTTCGCCTACAAGGTCCTCGTCGAGGTCGTGCTGCTGCCCATCACCTACCGGGTGATCGCGGCCGTCAAGCGGCGTGAGCCCACCTACGGCCTGGTCTCAGCCTGATCGAGGGATCGATCGGTCCCTGAGCCGTAATACCGACCGCAGAACTCCGCGCGGAACTCTGCGAAGTCACCGTTGGCGATGCTCGTACGCATCGCGTCGACCAACCCGACGATGAAGTGCTCGTTGTGGATCGTGGCCAGGGTGGAGGCGATCATCTCCTTGGCCTTGAAGGCGTGGTGCAGGTAGGCACGGGTGTAGTGAGTGCAGGTGTAGCAGGTGCAATCGGGGTCGATGGGGGTGAAGGCCCGGCGATTGGCCGCGGTCAGCAGATTGACCCTGCCGTCGCGGGTGTACACGGCCGAATTACGCGCCACTCGTGAAGGTGACACGCAGTCGAAGGTGTCCATCCCCGCGGCGACGGCCGTGAAGAGGTCGTCAGGCTCCCCGATGCCGAGCAGATGGCGGGGACGATCCTCGGGGAGTTCTTCCACCACCCAGCGCAGGATCTCCTCGAGGTTGACCTTCTCGATCGCTCCACCGATCCCGAATCCGTCGAAGCCCATCGCGCCGAGATCGCGCGCTGCTGTGCGACGCAGGTCCTCGTATTGAGCTCCTTGGATCACCCCGAACAGCGCCTGATAGGGCCGATGCGCACGTTCACGCATCAGGCGCCGGTGCTCCTCAAGGCAGCGCAGTGCCCACAGCCGGGTCCGCTCGAGGGATTCGACCTGGTAGCCGCGGGTGTTCATCAATGTGGTGAGTTCGTCGAAGGCGAAGATGATGTCGGCACCGATCTGCGCCTGCACCCGCATCGACACCTCGGGGGTGAATCGATGCCGGGAGCCATCCAGATGCGAGGTGAAGGTGACCCCGTCGTCATCGACGCGCGCCAGTCGCTGCTTGCCCTCGGCGATCACGTCGTCGTTCGTGTGGCCCTCGACTGCCATCGCGAGGGTTTTCTTGAATCCGGCCCCCAGCGACAGGACCTGGAAGCCCCCGGAGTCGGTGAAGGTCGGCCCCGGCCAGTTCATGAAGGCGCCCAGGCCGCCGGCCTCGTCGATGATGTCCGCGCCCGGCTGAAGATAGAGGTGGTAGGCGTTGGCCAGCAGCGCCTGCGCGCCGATTTCGGCTATCGACTCTGGCAGCACAGCTTTCACGGTGGCCTTGGTGCCAACCGGGATGAATGCCGGAGTGGCGATCACCCCGTGGGGGGTCGTGATGCGTCCGATGCGACCGGCGCTGTCAGGCAGCCGTGCATCGATGGTGAAGTCGAACTTCCCTCCAGGCACGTCGGTCATTGAACCAGGAGAGAACGCGGCGCCACCCTCCGCGCTGTCCGTCGGAGTGAAGAGGCTCAATCGTGATCACATCGAGACGTGAATGGTGAGTATTTCTCGTAAGAAATGAGGCATGGTGGAGGGTGTCCCGTCCGATACCCGTGGACGGAGGTTGATATGAACGGCAAAGGAAGCCGCTCAGGTTCACACAGGGTGAACCTAATTTCGGTCACGCCTGCCTATTCCGGTGATGCGAGCGATCATTCCGATCCAGCCACCCGAGAGACGTTCCCCATTCTGCAGATCGACAAGGGGAATCGCCAGGTGTCCCTCGCCGGACGCCAGTTGAACCTGACACGCCTGGAGTTCGACCTGCTGCGCGTGCTGAGCGAGTACCCGGATGAGGTGTGCACCCTGCCGTTCCTCGTCCGCGAGGTGTGGGGGTACACCTGGTTCGGTGGCACTCACTTCTTGGAAACTCACATCGGTCGGCTGCGCAGCAAACTGGGAGAGTCCGCTCGGGAACCGAGGTTCATCCGAACCGAACGAGGTGTCGGTTACCGCTTCTGTAGCGGTGTTGAGCAGCATCACATGCACATCCTGATCTACGACGATGAACTCACCCTCATCAGTGTCCGCCCGGCCCTCATCCCGTTGCTGGGGTGGCCGCACGACGTCATTTTGGGCACGAGATTCCTCCTGTCCAATTACTTGTTCCTAGGGGGCTTGAGTTCTGATCTGGTGATCAAGTGGTCACAGAAAATGCTGCGATTGGGCCCGAGCTTCGGGCCGGTATTGATGCACGCAGCAGATTCTCAAGGTGATCGGCACGTCGCTTCAGCGATGCTGTTCCTTCAATCAGGGGAAGACGGGCGCTTCGCTGGGCTGGAGCTGCACCTTCTGTTCGATGCAGGACGAGCTGCGCTGGCGGGCGTCTGGCCTGAGGGGGCAGATACGGCGCAATGCGCCATTCCAGCCTAGGGTAGGCGTCTGTGACAAAGCTGCAGGTGATCACTGACGACGACGCCACGACTCTGGGCAGATCCCTTCGTGCGGCCCCCTGGCGGGAGGGAGCGGGGGTCGATGTCACCGACACCGCCGCTGACGCGGTCCTGATCTGCCTCACGCGGGCGGCGTCACGTCAGGAGATGCTG
>CBFHQG010000075.1:0-11032 GCA_965657825.1 Actinomycetes bacterium
GACATATCGGATCGTCGTCCCGGTGAGTTCGCGCACGAAGCTGCGAGGGCCTCCGACCTGCCGGCGGACTGAGCGAGGAAGGTCGACCTCCACGGAGGTGATACCCACGTCTCGGACGCAGGGATCGAGCCCGCGACGGACTACTTCGACCTCGGGAAGCTCTGGCACGTGATCAGTCCCTCGATCCACTCACGCCAGATCGGGATGCTCGCCGCGCACCAGTTCGTAGGCGAACTCGGCGGCGAACTGCTCGGCCTCCTTCTTCGAACGTCCCGACCCGCGGGGAAACTCTCGATCACCGAGGGTGACCCAGGCATCGAAGGTCTTGTCGTGATCGGGACCGGACTCCTCGATGTGGTAGTCGGGAACGCCGAGTTCGACGCGTGCGGTGAGTTCCTGCAACGACGTCTTCCAATCCAGACCAGCACCACGCTCGGCTGCCGCTGCCACCAGCGGATCGAATAGCCGGTGAACGACGTCTCCGGACACGGCGAATCCGTGCTCGAGGTAGACCGCACCCAGCAGCGCCTCGAGGGTGTCGGCGAGGATCGAGGACTTCGCCCGGCCTCCCGTGGACTCCTCGCCTCGACCTAGTCGAACGCACTCCCCCACGCCGATCTCCTGTGCGACACCCGCGAGCGCCCGTGCATTGACGACCGCGGCCCGCACCTTCGCCAGGTGACCCTCGGGCTCTTCGGAGTGCTCCCGGTAGAGCCCATCGGTGATGACCAGGCCGAGCACGGAATCCCCCAGGAACTCCAGGCGCTCGTTGGTGGGCAGGCCACCGTTCTCATACGCAAAGGACCGGTGAGTGAGCGCCAATCGCAGAAGCTGCGGATCCAGATCGACCCCCAGAGCATCCAGCAGGCGCCGCTCAGATGTCACGTCGCTGTTCACCTCACCGATTCGGCGAGATCGGCCATCGTGTGCGCCGTCCATGCGACATCAGGATCCAGGTCGATACCCGCGTCACGACAGGCGTCGACGAGGAGTACCCGCGCCAGCGCATCGACACCGACATCCCCCAGCGGGGTGTCGGAGCGCAACCACTGCCCACCGGCTGAACCGAGAACGCGCACGAGGGCGTCCTCAAGGGCTTGCCCGCTCATCGGCTGCGGACTAGACGTCGAGGACCCGGCGCTTGGCGTAGGTCCCGCAGGTGGGGCAGGCCACGTGCGGCAACTTGGGCTCACGGCACCGAGCACACGCCACCAGCGTGGGTGCGGAGGTCTTCCACTGCGACCGGCGATGCCGGGTGTTGGATCGCGAGGTCTTGCGCTTGGGGACTGCCATGGTCAGTTGCCCTTCTCATGCTCGTCGTCGACGGTCAGCGCACGGAGCGCCTCCCAGCGGGGATCGATCGTCTCGTGCCGGTGATCATGCCCGGCTTCCAGCCGAACCCCGCAGGTGGGGCACAGACCACCGCACTCTTCGTTGCAGACCGGCGCGAGAGGCAGTGTCAGCACCACCGCGTCACGCACGATCGGCTCGAGGTCGATCAGATCGTCCTCCACGAAGACAGGTGGTTCCTCCTCATCACCGTCTCCCTCGATCCGGACCCCACGTGCATCGGCGGGTGGATAGGTGAACAGTTCAGCGAAGGTGGCCTCCTGCGGCCAGGTGATCGGTTCCAGGCAGCGGGCACACTCGCCAACCACCGTGAACGCGACCGTCCCGGTCACCCAGATCCCCTCGCCCGCCGACTCGCACCTGATGTCCAGGTCCACGTCGGCGCCCTCCGGGATCCGAGCCAGCGCGACACCGAGGTCGGCGGGGGCGGGCACGACTCGCGTCGTCTCCTTCAACGACCCCGCTCGTCGCCCCAGGTCGTGCACATCGAGCACGAGGGGCGCACGGGGGTCGAGGGAGGTCACGGACACCTTTCGTGGACACACTCCAGCCAACCCGGTCTCGCGACCGGCCGCGTAGCAGGATACGCCACGCGACAGCGGGGCAGCGACCCCGGCCATGCCGCCCGGTTCTACTCCGGCAGCGGCTCGTCCCCGCCGTGGATCTCCTCCTCCGCACCACCCCGCACCCTGTCGCGGCCGCGCTCGACGGCCGTCAGGGTCTTGTGGAGGGCGATCTCGAAGGTAGCCAGCTTGCCATCGATGTAGTCATCGGTCTCGCGGCGCATCCGCTCGCATTCGGCCGCAGTCTCAGCCCGCATCGCCTCGGCCTCGGCCACCGCAACGAGGTAGACCTCGTGCTGGGAGAGCATCCGCGTCTGTTCCTCGCGAGCTTGGGCCACGATCGCTTCCGCCTCGCGGTGTCCCTCCTCGACCACTGCCGATCGATCCGCCAGCAGGTGGTCGGCATGAGTGAGCGACTCCGGGAGCAGGTCGTGGATCTCATCGATCAGGTCGAGCACCTGCGCACGGTTGACCATGCACGAAGCCGACAGCGGAACCGACTTGGCCTCCTCGACCAATTGGGCTAGTTCCTCGAGCTTCTCATCGACATCCATCGCGCCCCTGCTTCCCTCTCACGGCTGATCGCTACTGACCGGACTCGGCCAGCTTCGCCTGCAACTGTGCCACGACCTCGGCAGGGAGTAGGCCTTCGACACTTCCGCCGTATGCCGCGATCTCCTTGACCAGGCTGGACGATAGATAACTGTAGAGCGGGTTGGTCGACACGAAGAGGGTCTCGACCCCGGCGAGTCGATAGTTCATCTGAGCCATCTGCAACTCGTAGTCGAAGTCGCTGACAGCACGCAGGCCCTTC
Source organism: Actinomycetes bacterium (assembly GCA_965657825.1). Lineage (GTDB taxonomy): Bacteria > Actinomycetota > Actinomycetes > S36-B12 > S36-B12 > M55B157. The sequence continues at coordinate 2,728 of CBFHQG010000075.1, forward strand.
ACGATCGCCTGCACGTCATGGGCACGGCAGTAATCGACGAGGAGACCGTGGAAGGAGTCGACCTCGACATTGCCCAGTGGTGCGACGACATCCCGAAGCATCTCGATGCGTTCGTCGACGGTGAACAGACTGGATTTCGTCTTGTTGATCAGGACCGCGACGATGACCCGATCGGCGAGATCCGCGGCACGGGAGAACACATCGAGGTGACCGTTGGTTACCGGATCGAAGGAGCCCGGGCACACCGCAGTGCGCATCTGTCGCCTCCTCTCTGCCTATCCCTACGCATCGGCCCGCGCGCTCGGTGGCGCCGGCGAGACCAGCCGACCGTACCAAAGCGCCGAATCCCCATAGACGCGTCGATCCTCATCCTCGATGGCGAGTCCATCCGACTCAGGCCAGGGAGGATCCTCATCGCGGACTCCTCGCTCGATGACGACCTCGCACGATGGAGAGAACCAGCCGTGGAGGAGCAGCCCTCTCAGCAGTTCGCCGATCCGCTCAGCCGGCATCGCGTAGGGCGGATCGCACAGGACGCAGTCCATGGGCCACTGATCCACCAGCTCGCGCCACCGACCCGGTGGTCCGGCCGCGAGTCTTTCAACATCCGCGGTGATCACCGTCGTACCGGGGAGTGCGACCTGGCCGATGTTGTCGCGGAGAGTCCGTGCCGCCCCCCGATCGGACTCGACGAACACGACCGTCTGCACCCCCCGACTGAGAGCCTCCAGGCCCATCGCTCCCGAACCCGCGAAAAGGTCCAGTACGTGGGCGACCGGCCACTGCCCGACCCTGGCAGCCAGTGTGGAGAACACTGCCTCGCGCACTCGATCCGACGTGGGCCGCGTCGTCATCCCCTTCGGCGCCTGCAATCGGCGTCCGCGCGCAGCACCCGCGATGATCCGCAACGAACTACCCCTTCTCCAGGTAGTCGGCCTGCTCTGAATCCAGCACCCGTGCCACCGCTGAACGCAGGGACCGATGCCGACTCAGGTCCGAATCCTGGGCGACCACAGCCGTCGCTGCATCGCGGGCGGCGAGGACGATCTGCTCATCTCGCACCACCTGCAGTAGGCGCAGCGACGAGTGCTGTCCGGACTGCACAGAACCCAGCACGTCACCTTCCCGACGCACCTGCAGGTCGAGTTTCGCAAGCTCGAAACCGTCGGTCGTAGCCGCGACGGCCTCGAGACGTTCCCGACCCGGCGATCCAGGGGCCGCTCGCGTCACGAGCAGGCACAGGCTCGCCACATCCCCCCGCCCTACACGCCCACGCAACTGGTGAAGTTGGGAGACTCCGAAACGTTCCGCGTCCATGATGACCATCACGCTCGCCTGCGGTACATCAACGCCGACCTCGATCACCGTCGTGGAGACCACGACATCAAGCGCTCTCGGATCTGCATGGTCGGCCACGAAATCGGACATGACCTGCTCCTTGGCCTCCGGCGGCATTCGACCGTGCAGCATTCCGATGCGCAGATCCGGTAGCAGGCGTTCACGCAGATCGACCACGACATCGAGCACGCTGGACATCTCCGATTCCTCACCGATCAGCGCTGCGGCATCGTCGTCGGGCCCCTGCTCGCTGTGATCACCGATCCGCGGACACACCACGAAGGCCTTACGCCCTGCAGCGACCTCCTCGCGGATGCGCTCCCACGCCCGTGCCAGGAACGCCGGCTTCTCACGAGGTGCGACCACGTACGTGGCCACAGGCTGGCGCCCCGGCGGTGCCTCGTCGAGGACGCTGACATCGAGGTCGCCGAAGACCGTCATCGCCACGGTGCGCGGGATAGGCGTCGCCGTCATCACCAGGACATGCGGTCGACTTCCGTCCGCCAGCGGGCGTGCAAGCACTGCGCGCTGCTCGACTCCGAAGCGGTGCTGCTCATCGATCACGACGAGACCGAGGTCGGCGAAGGTCACGGACTCCTCGAGCAGGGCGTGGGTCCCCACGACGATGCCAGCGCTGCCCTGCGCCAATGCCTGCAGGGCATCGCGTCGCGCGCGCGATCCCTGAGAACCGGTGATCAGGCTCACCGACGTCGCCCCCTCGACTGCGCCCAGCGTCCCACCCTGACCGAGCGGACCTAGCAGTCGATGAAGAGTGGCCGCGTGCTGCTGGGCGAGTACCTCCGTCGGTGCGAGCAGAGCAGCCTGGGCTCCGGTATCGACAACGGACAGCATCGCCCGTAATGCGACGAGAGTCTTGCCACTGCCGACATCGCCCTGCAGCAGTCGATGCATCGGATGTCCGGCTGCCAGATCGGCGAAGATCTCCTCACCCACCCGCTGCTGGGCTCCGGTCAGGCTCATGGACGTCCCGCTACCGAACAGCCGATCGTCGAACGCCTGGAGCAACCCGCTCTCACGTCGTCGCCGCGGGGTCGCGGTGACCGACCGCCACTTCTCTCGACGCTGAGCCAGGACCACCTGCAGGCAGAATGCCTCATCGAACCGCAACCGTTGACGCGCCTTCTCCGCCTGCTCGAGATCCACGGGCAGGTGGATCGCCTGCCACGCGTCACTCAGCCTCATGAGTCCTTCCCGCTCGCGAACCTCAACGGGAAGCGGATCGAATCTGTCGTCGAGATCCGCACTCGATCGCATGTCCTTCAACAGGTCCCTGATGACCCTCCCGATCTTCCAGCTCGGCATCTTCGCCGTAGCCGAGTAGATCGGCACGAGGCGATCGGTGAAGAGTTCGACTGATTCCGCATAGTCGGGATCCTGCGGATCATCGGGCAGCATGATCAACCGTGGGTGGGTCAGCTGATGCTGCTTTCCGAAGGCGGACACCGTGCCTTCGAACAATCCGCGCCGCCCCGGACGACACTGGCCGGCTCGCCACGGCTGATTGAAGAAGACCAACTTCAACAACCCGGTACCGTCGCCGATGACGACGTCGGTGCGAGTAGGAGTGCGGGTGCGCGACCGATGGGAGGTCGACTTCTTCTTCGTCTCCACCACAGTGGAGGAGATGACCTCGGCAAGGACCGTGATCTCCTCGCCCACTCGCAATGTCCCCAGGTCACTCACCCCGGCGGGGTCGACATAGCGACGCGGGTAGTGCGAGACCAGGTCGTAGACGGTCCGCATTCCGAAGGCTGCCTCGAGTGCAGCCGCCGTCCTACCCCCGATCTGGCCACCGAGTGACGCGTCGACATCGACACCGGTCATCGATAACTACTCCACACCCAGGATCATCGGCCACAGCGGTTGACCGCCGTCGATGACCTCCAGGTCGACTCCGGGATACTCCCGACCGACGAAGGTTCCAAGCCGGTCGACCAGACCGGGCGGGATATCCGATCCGGTGACGGTGGTGATGAGTTCACCACCCGTCGACATCAACCGCTGCACCACCGCCTGCGCGACCTCCGCAGGATCGGTGCCGACCTCGACGATGTCGCCCTCGACCAGGCCGAGGACATCGCCCACACGGCAGTGGCCGGCGCTGGTCAAGGCGTCCCTGGTAGCGATCGTGATCGCGCCGTAGCGGGTTGCGCGAGACGCGTCGGCCATCATCACCACGGCGTCGTCGAAACGAGCCTCAGGATCGTGCACCGCCCAGGCAGCCAGCGTCTGGACCACGCTCCGCGTCGGGATCACCGTGACCCGAACACCATCCCCGCGCGCCTGCTCGGCAGCCACCTCGGCAACGGGGATGGTGTCCCCGTCGCTGGGCAGGACGATGACCTCCTCGCGATCGGCAGACTGGATGGCTGCGAGGATCTCGCCGGTCGAGGGGCGACGGTCGGGTCGACCCTCGACGACCGTGACACCTTCGGTCGTGAGCAGATCGCGGATTCCGGGCCCGTGGGCTTGCGCGACGACTCCCCGTCCGACACTTCGCACGGGGGAGACTACGGACGCCTGACTCGGCAGGTGGGTCACGCGAAGGTTCATCGCAGGCACCTGCGCGTAGACAGCCTCGATGGCTGCCCCTGCATCATCCACGTGAACGTGGACGCTCCACAGGTCCGGCCCCCCGCTCACCACGAGCGAATCACCCTGCGCGTCGAGGATCTCCCGTACCCGGTCGATCGTGGCGCGCTCGGCCTGGCAGGTGAACATCACCTCGAAATCACCCGTCGATGGTGCTTCGTTGCGGTCGCGATCGGTCGAGGTGCGCATGGTCGTGGTGCGCACTGTCGTGGTGGTCGAGGCCCTGCCCTTGACCGGCTCCCGGCGTCGGTGCACACCGGTGAGGGCATCGAGTAGTGAGTCGTAGACAAGGACGAGCCCCTGCGCGCCAGCATCCACGACACCTGCCCGGGCGAGCACGGCTAGCTGCTCGGTCGTCGCGGTGAGGGCGAGGTGCATCTGCTCGGATATCCGCAGGAGACGAGGAAGAAGTTCACCCCCTGCCTCACCACCCGACGCCGACGAATCGGCCTCCGCTTCGCACGCAGCGAGCTCCGCTTCGGCCGCGATGGCAGCGGCCTCGGCCACCGTGAGGATCGTGCCTTCGACCGGGTGGGCGACAGCGGCGCGTGCCCGATCACTCGCCGCTCTCAGGGCCCGCGCGATCAGCGCCAGCGTCAGGGTGGAGTCGCCGCGGGAGATCGTGTCGCAAATCCCGCGCAGCGCCTCAGCCATGATGATCCCCGAGTTACCCCGAGCCCCCAGGAGCGCCGCGGTGGACACCACACCTGTCGCCTCGTCGAGGGGCGCCTGCTCCCCCACCGACTGTGCAGCCTCCCAGCACGCCTCCATCGTGAGGTACATGTTCGTGCCCGTATCCCCGTCGGCGATCGGGAACACGTTGAGCGAGTCGATGGCGCTTCGGGCTGCACCCAGGGCATCGAGGCTGGCCCCGAGCCAGGCGGACAGGCCTCGAGGATCCAATGCCAACGGCAGGGAACGCAGGCCACCTGTCGCCTCGTCCGCCACGTTGACCACCTCCCTGCACCAGCGCCTGTGCGAGCGACCCCGACCCATCGAGGGATTCGCCCGCCCACGGTAGCGCCACGACCCACCCGAACAGCTCCAATCGAGGCCAGCCGAACGGCTCCCCTCGAGGGTGGGGAGCCCCTGAGTACGCGAGGTGTGCCAGCGGTGGGCTATCCTGGCCCGTCGGCGCTTGACGCCGCATCCCATCGCATACCCAAGGAGAACACCGTGGCTGCCACCTGCGACGTCTGCGGCAAGGGCCCGGGCTTCGGCAACAGCATCTCCCACTCGCACCGTCGCACCCCGCGCCGCTGGAACCCCAACATCCAGACGGTCCATGCCATGGTGGGGCGCACGCCCAAGCGGCTGAACGTGTGCACCTCGTGCATCCGCGCCGGCAAGGTCACCCGCGCCTGACCTGCTCTGCCTGACTACCTCGCGTCCGACGTGGGGTCTTCACCCCGGTCCAGTGCGTCCCACATGCGAAGCGACTCTCGAGCCTGATCGCCTTCGCGATCACCATTGACCGACGTCCCCTGTGTCGGTCGAGATCGTTCATAACGGGCCGACAGCGAGGGCCAGCTGCGACCCCGTATCACGGTGAGCAGGCCGACGACCATCACCGCTAAACCGGCCAGGACGGCGACCAACCACCACGTGGAGCCGTCGACGGCCAATGCCTCGTCCCCCTCGAGAGCTTCGGTGACCAGCGGCCCCCGGCTGAGGATGAAGGCCACAGCCGGGATCCCGGCTGCTGCACCCGCCCCCGCCGCAACCAGGCCGATCACCACCCGCCCCCATGCGCGAGTGGCGATGATGCCCGCCGCCGACGCCAGCGCCACCCAACCTGCCGCGGATCCGAACCCGATGAACATCGAACCGGTGAGCTCGACAACCCGGGTCGGGGTGACTTCGCCCCGGAAGACCGGCACCGTCGCGGTCACCCAGGTGGCCCCGTAGGCCACCACCAGTGCGACCGCGGCGATCACGAGGATCACCAGCACCAGGCCGTACTCCCTGCGCATGCTCACGAAGGGTCCACCGACCCGCCACCGACAGCCCGGAGCGTTTCGGCGACGAAGATCGCTCGCAGGACCGCAGCGGCCTTGACCTGGCACTCGGCGTCCTCAGCGGCAGGATCGGAATCGGCGACGATCCCCGCACCCGCCTGGACGTAGGCGGTCCCATCTCGCAGGACCGCGGTGCGGATCGCGATGGCGGTGTCTGAGTCTCCTGCGAAGTCCAGGTACCCCACGCATCCCCCGTACAGTCCCCGACGGGCAGGTTCCAGATCGTCGATGATCTGCATCGCTTTGGGTTTGGGTGCCCCGGAGAGCGTCCCGGCTGGAAATGTCGCACGCAGCGCATCGAACGCGGTCCGCTGCTCGGCCAGAGTCCCCACGACGGTGGAGACCAGGTGCATGACGTGCGAGTAACGCTCCACAGCCATGAACTGCACGACCTCCACCGAACCTGGCTCACAGACTCGCCCAAGGTCATTGCGAGCGAGGTCGACGAGCATCAGATGCTCAGCCCGTTCCTTCGGGTCGGCGAGCAGCTCCTCAGCGAGCGCCTCGTCCTCCTGCGGGGTCGCACCTCGCCTGCGGGTCCCCGCGATGGGGTGGACCCGCGCCTTGCCTTGGGCAACGGTGACCAGTGCCTCCGGGGAGGAACCGATGATGTCGAAGGCGACGGCGCCGTCCTCGCCCGTCGCAGTCGGCACCTGTGGATCGGGGATCCGCAGCAGATACATGTAGGGGCTGGGATTGGTCGTTCGCAGGATGCGGTACACCTCCAATGCATCAGCCTCGCAGGTGACATCGAAACGCTGGGAGACCACGATCTGGAAAGCGTCACCGTCGCGGATGTGCTCCTTGGCCTGGTCCACCGCCGCGCGATAGACCTCCTGGCCCGTGCGCCGATGGAACCCACCTTCAGCATCGGAATCGAATGTCGAGACGGTCGATGCCGCGGATGACTCCAGGGAGCGCTCCATGGCGTCGAGTCGTCGTACCGCATCCGCGTACGCATCATCGACCCGCTCATCTGTCGCGTCGTAGTTGATGGCATTCGCGATCAGCCACACCGTGCCATCAGCGTGGTCGAGGACCGCAAGATCGCTGGCCAGGCAGAACCCGATCTCGGGGATCGCAAGCTCATCCGGATTGCGATCAGGGACGCGTTCCCAGCGTCGCACCGCGTCATATCCGACGTAGCCGACCATCCCGCCGGTGAGCGGCGGAAGGCCGGGGATGCGCGGAGTATGCAGGATCCGGAGAGTTTCGCGCAGCGCCTCGAGGGGGTCACCGTCCATCGGCAGACCGACCGGCGGGGTTCCCCACCAGTGCGCCTGCCCCTGGACCTCGGTCAGCATCGCTGCGCTGCGGACCCCGATGAAGCTGTACCGACTGAACGCACGTCCGTGCTCGGCCGATTCCAGCAGGAAACTCCCTGCGCGCTGATCGGTCAGCTTGCGGTACAGACCCACCGGGGTCTCACCATCGGCAAGCAGCCGACGCAGCACCGGGATGACCCGTCGATCACGCGCCAGGGAACGGAACTGCTCCGCGTTCGGGCTCGTGACTCCGAGGGCCGGCGGCGCTTCGGGTGCCGTGGTCATGCGGGATCCGGCCCGGTTCGATCATCGAAACACGAGGTGGTTCCGGTGTGGCAGGCCGGACCCTTCTGCTCGACGAGCAGCAGCAGCGCGTCACCATCGCAATCGCTGCGGATCTCGCGCACAGTCTGGGTGTGGCCCGATGTCTCACCCTTCACCCAGTACTCCTGACGACTCCGCGAATAGTAGGTGGCCCGACCGGTCTGCAGCGTGCGACGCAGAGCCTCGGCGTCCATCCACGCAAGCATCAGCACCTGGTGGGTCCGCGCATCCTGCGCGATCACCGGGATGAGCCCATCGGCTCCGAAGACCGCGGATTCGACGTTCGCCATAGCGGCATTCTCAACGTCGGTCACGATCGCTCCGGAACCGGCCTGGTGGTGAAGCCTGCTTCAGCCAGTGCGTCCTTCACCTCACCGATACCGACGGTGGCGAAGTGGAACACGCTGGCTGCCAGTACCGCATCGGCTCCCGCCCGCACCGCCGGTGGGAAGTCTCCGGCAGCACCGGCTCCCCCACTGGCGATCACCGGGACGCTGACCACACCTCGCACAGCTTCGATCAACTGCGTATCGAATCCGCTCTGCGTACCATCGGCATCCATCGAATTGAGCAGGATCTCACCCGCTCCCCGCTCGGCACTCTCACGCGCCCACTCGATGGCATCGATCCCCGTCCCGCGGCGACCGCCGTGCGTGGTCACCTCGAACCCACTCGGCGTCGTCGTGCACCGCCGCGCATCCACACTCACCACTACGCACTGCGAGCCGAATCGACGAGATGCCTCAT
>CBFHQG010000076.1:0-4918 GCA_965657825.1 Actinomycetes bacterium
GCTCAACAACGATCGGTAAACCTTACTCCTGGGTATTCGAACCCCCCAGCTCCAGGGTCATCAGCAGGTGGAAATTTCGTCGCCTTCGGCATGTCACGAACAGTCTTCGCTGACTCGGAAACTGAATCTGATGACGGTGGCGGAGACTTTGATTTCGGATGATTGGGCCTGCTGCACGGATAGGTGACATCTGATATGTGGCGCCGTGAGCCGGGTGACTATCAAGCAGATCGCTGAGGATTTCGGGATCCTGCGAAGCATGCCTGCAGAACTGGCTGCGCCAAGCTCAGGTCAAGGCCGGGAGAAGGCCTGGGATGACCGGGGAGGGGTCCGCAGAGCTTCGGGAACTGCGCAAACGTAACCAACTGCTGGAACAGGGGGCGGTCTGGTCGACGCCAAGCCAGTATTTCCAGTAAGCGGGAAGTTGCTTCATGAACTCAGTGTCTGAGGAGACGACGAGTGGGAGAATCGTGAAGTCCTTGTCTACATATTGAGGGCCGGATGAGGCGGTGGCTGCATTGCTACGCCGACTCAATGCCCATAGCTAACCGTCTGTTCGGCTAGGTTGCGAGTTCACCCCTGACACCGCGCCGCCGCGGCGCAATGAAATGCGTGAGGTATCAAAAAGTGAATACTGGGCTTCGATCAGGTATGCACCCAGCCTGCGACCCAGTGTCCCTCGTTGCCTCTTCGTCGCAATCGCCTGAGTGGCGAATGCCCTGTGAACCAACCCGATAATCGCATTCTCCGGCAGGATGGGGCCCATGGATCTCACGCAGCTGACCGCCGGCGAACTGATCGATCTCTACCGCACGGGCGAGGCATCGCCGGTCGAGGCACTGCAGGAGGTACTGGAGAAGGTTGAGCGGCTTGAACCGATCCTCAACGCGTTCGTCCTCATCGACACCGAGCGGGCCATGGCCGACGCGCAAGCCAGCGAGCGCAGGTGGGCCGACCACCGGGAGTCGGGATCGACAATTGGAGACCTCGACGGCATCCCCATGGCGATCAAGGACATTCTGTGGACGAAGGGCTGGCCGACCCTGCGCGGTAGTCGAGCGATCGATCCAGACCAACCCTGGGACGAAGACGCCCCCAGCGTGGCCCGATTGCGGGAAGCCGGCGTGGTGATGTTCGGCAAGACCACGACCCCGGAATTCGGCTGCAAGGCGGAGACGAATTCACCGTTGACCGGCATCACCCGCAACCCATGGGATCCGACCCGCACCCCGGGTGGTTCATCCGGCGGCACCGCCGCGGCAGTCGCCGCAGGACTCGGGCCGATCAGCATCGGCACCGATGGCGCCGGCAGCGTGCGCATCCCCGCGGCTTTCTGCGGAAACGTCGGTATGAAGGCGAGTTTCGGACTCGTCCCCGCCTACCCGCTCTCGCCCTTCGGATCGGTCTCGCATGTCGGCCCCCACACGATGAGCGTCACTGATTGCGCCCTGATGATGAACGTCATCACCCGACCCGATCCTCGGGACTGGACCTCACTGCCCTACGACGGAGTCGACTTTCTCGCCGACCTGGAGGCCGGCATCCGCGGCCTGCGCATCGCCTACTCCCCCGCCCTGGGATACGCCGACGTCGACTCGCAGGTGGCAGCGTTGGTTGCGCAAGCCGTGCGCGAACTCGAGGGCCTTGGCGCCATCGTCGAGCAGATCGATCCAGGATTCGACGATCCCCTCGATATCTCGACCGGTCTGTGGTTCGTCGCATCCAAGACGGTCTATGACTCCCTCGGTCCGGACGGACAGGCGGTGACCGACCCGGATTTCGCCGCCCAGGCCGAGCAGGGTGCCCGACTGAGTGCCCAGGATGTGCAGCAACTGGTGCTGCGGCGCAACGCCCTCGGTACGCGGATGCGGTTGTTCATGACCGAGTTCGACCTACTCGTCACCCCGTCCGTGGCAGTCCCCGCCTTCGAAGCCCGGCCTGCCGGATCCGTACCGATGACCCCTGAGTCGATGCTGTCGTGGACGCCGTTCAGCTACCCGTTCAACCTGACGCAGCAACCGGCGATCAGCATCCCGTGCGGGCTGACCACCGACGGGCTCCCCGTGGGGATGCAGATCGTGGGGCCGGCCTTCGGTGACGCCCTCGTGTTGAGGGCAGCGCGCGCCTATGAGACGGTGCGGCCGCTCACTCGACCACGGATGGCGACAGAGTGATCTGGTGGCCGCGCCCCGAGGGCGGGGTCACCCTCAGTCCACGCTGAGATCGGGAAGTCGGCGACTCAGCCACCCGGGAAGCCACCAGTTACCTCGACCGAGCATCGACATCACACTCGGGATGAGCACCAGGCGCACGATGAAGGCATCGATCAAGATGGCGGCGGCCAATGCGAGACCGAAGAGTTTGATCGTGTCATTGGGCATGGGCACGAAGGCGATGAAGACCGAACTCATGATCAGTGCGGCGGCAACGACGACGCGCCCGGATCCAGCGAGGCCATGACGGACGGCCTCGGCGTTGTCCTTCGAAGCGTGCCAGCCTTCCTTCATGCGTGAGACGAGGAACACCTCGTAATCCATGGACAGGCCGAACAGGATGGCGAACACCATGATGGGCAGGAACGGCAGGATCGGCCCGGTCGTGGATACCCCGATCAGACTGGCCCCCCAGCCCCATTGGAAAACCGCCACGGTCACACCGAGGGCGGCGGCGAAACTGAGCAGGCTCGTCACGGCAGCGGTCAGTGGGACGACGAGGGACCGGAAGAGCAGGAACAACGCGAGGAAGCCGAGCCCGATGACGACGAGGAGGAACAGCGGTAGCGCACTGCTCAGCACATCCGTGAAGTCCTGGGTTACCGCCTGGACTCCACCCACGTAGATCGCTGCACCCGAAGGCGCGATCTGCGCAGAGGTCTGCGAGCGCAGACGCTCGAGGAGTTCGTTCGTCGCGGGATCATCCGGTGATGTCGTGGGTTGCACGAGCACGCTGGTCACGAGGCCGTTGTCACTGAAGAGTCCCTCGGTGTCACCGATCGTGGCAATGGAATACAGCGGGAGCATCGCCTCGTTGGGCAGGGTGAGCGCCACGCCCTCTGTCGCCGCGAGATCCTGGATAGCGGTCGTCAGCGCGGTGTCGTCGAAGGGCAACGGGAGTGTGACAGCCACGAAGAAGGGGCCGTTCACACCTGGTCCGAAGCCCTGGGACATCAGGTCATAGCCGATGCGCGCAGGGGTGCCCGGTTGTGCACTTCCGTTATCGGGGAAGCCTTGGCGCAGGGACAGTGCCGGGATGGCGAGAACGAGCACGACGATGAGCGAGATCAGCGCATACAGCCACGGCGCCTTCTGCAGGAATCCGCCGTAGGAGGCCCATCCGCTCTGGTCCAGTGGCTTCGTCGAGGGGTGGCGGGCCCACGGCAGGCGCAGGCCGATGGTGTGCCGGCCAAGCAGGCTGGCCACTGCCGGGAGGAGGAATAGTGCGGCCAGCATGATCACGAAGACCGTCACCGCGGCGGCGATGGCGATGCCGAAGAAGAAGCTGATACGCAGGACGAACAACGACAGCAGCGCCATGATCACGGTGCTGCCGGCGAAGAGCACCGCTCGGCCGGCGGTCCGCGTCGCGGTGCGGATGGCATCCTTCGGATCGGCCCCGTCGAGGACCTCCTGGCGGAATCGACTCAGGATGAACAGCGAGTAGTCGATGCCCACCCCCAGGCCGATCATCGAGGCGAGCTCAGGCGCGAAGGACGCCACATCCAACAATCCGGCGATCAGCAGGATCGCGAACTGACCGATCGCGAGACCACCCACCGCGACGAGAATCGGCAGGCCGGCCGCGATGAGACTGCCGAACACGATGGCCAGGATGATGATGGCGACGATGATGCCGACGAGTTCGCTGGCCGAGTCGCCCGCGCCAGCCGCCGTCAGGATCTGACCCGTGGCACCGACCTGAAGGTTGCTGGTCTCGGCCGCCGTGAGGACATCGACGAACTGCGTGGCCAGCTCCTGGCTCACCACCGCCGTGCTCTCGCTCTGGAAGGTCACGGTGGCGTAGGCAACCGTGCCGTCTGCGCTGATCGTGGAGGTCGCCTCCTTCGCCGCCTTGTTCGCAGTGAGCAGGGAGTTGAGTTCGTCCTGGATGGATTGCGGTGTGCCCGCCGGATACGTCACATCCGTCGTTCCATCCTGGAAGGCTTTGTTGACCTCATCCTGGAAGTCCTGCGGGGTCCCTGGTGGGAAGGTGATGGAGTTGTTCTGCGCAGGCGGACAGTCGGGCCCGTACGTTGTGTCATAGGGAGAGGTGATGCACGAGATGCCGTCGAGGGCCGCCAACTGAGTGAGCAGGCTGTCGATCTCGGCCTCGACGGCCGGCGCCTCGACCGAACCGGTCGTCGGTGACCAGACGACGTTCGCGGTGTTCCCACTCGCGGCCTGCGGGTTGACCTCGGTGAGGAACTCCTGGGCGAGTGCCGACTGGGTGTTGGGCAGGGAGAAGGAGTCGTTGAACTCACCCTTGAAGGTCGTGGCCAAGAACCCGACCCCGGCGGTCGCCACGACCCAGATCAGGAGTGCAATCAGGGGCTTGCGGATCGCCCATGCCGATAGTGGCCCCACGGTGTGTCCTCTCCAAGAGTGGACGCGAGCCTAGCGCCCGCTGCCTCTGGAAGGGGAGGCAGTCGGAATGTCACCGGCGAAGCGCGATTGTCCGCCTGATCGACACCGGCACCTCCCGAGTCGGTCCGGCGATGCGGGTCAACCGTTCAACGGCGGCACGGCGGTGGGAGTCATCCACTGTGGGCAGGTAAAGGCCCTCGACGATGCGGGCAGCATCAGACTCGTCGCGCAGAGGGTGGGCAAACCGCAGCGCACGATCCTCAGCGACGGACAGGCCTGCTGTGGTGTGCAGGCGGGAAAGTCGGGAGCTGGAGAACCGCTGCGGTAACTCCGGCATC
>CBFHQG010000076.1:4938-10639 GCA_965657825.1 Actinomycetes bacterium
GAACACCTCCACCCCCACCCGGACATCGCGCACCCGGATGGGGAAGGTGACCGGTCGGGTAGTGATGAACCGACCACCGGGCCTGAGTATCCGCGCGATCTCACTCAGCGCCCGATCAATGGGGTCGAGCAGCATGATCGCCATCGAGCAGATCACGACATCGGTGCAGGCATCAGGTAGCGGCAGATCCACGACACTGCCCTGCACGAGCGAACCTCGGTGGCGGGACCGCGCGACGTCCAGTTCACCGCGTGACACATCGATACCCAGGTAGCCCGTATTCGGGGTGAGGTGTCGGTGCATCGGGGCACTTCCGCAGGCCAGGTCGATCACCAGGTCCGGCATCCCTGGGAATCCCGAGCGCAGCCAGTCGTACGGAGTACCGACACCCGGCCTGGTAGCACGATCGAGGAGTGTCTCGGTGATGCCGGCGTGATCGTGGTGGTAGTCGGCCAGGAAGCCACGCCATCGATCCTGTGATGACACCGACTGAGCCACCCAACGATCCTGGCAGACACAGGCGCCACGTCATCGTCGGCTTCACCATGACGCCTGATTGCACGGCCATCGTGGCGGTCGACATCGGGCGGCTCTGACCACTCCACTGGGTGCCACCCCAATAGGACTCGGTTGGGCTGCCATCAGGATTGGCATACCAGCCGGCGGGAGTGTTCGTAGTCGGCTGCTCGCTCATGGGTGAACCGTCTCTCGTGCTCAGGCCGTGGGAGATGGTCACGTTTGAGACCCATCCTGACTGCCGAGGACACCGTTGTACAAAATTTCCATATTTTCGTACGATAGGGCGCATGGCGACCATAGGAAGCAGCGCAGCACGGGAGTCGTTCCCTGAGGTGATCGAACTCGCCCAGTCCGAGGCCGTAACGATCGAACGTCACCAGCAACCGGTCGCGGTCGTGATCAGCCCCGAGCGCCATGCGGAATTGATCGATGCCTGGGAAGAAGTCCAAGACATTGCTGCTTTCGATGCAGCACTGACTGCGGAAGGTGAATCCATTCCCTGGGAGCAGGTCAAAGCTGACCTCGGCTGGACATGACCTACCGGATCGAACTGCGACCAGCCGCGGTCAAGGGATTACGGCGGATCAATCCGGCAGATGTCCAGCGCATTCGTGGCGCGATCGCACTACTCGCAACGGATCCGCGCCCACCGGCGAGTCGACCTCTGCGCGGTCGTGATGGCTGGCGACTGCGCATTGGCGACTACCGCATCCTGTACACGATCAACGACGGCACACTCGTGATCGTGGTCGTGACAATCGGACACCGTCGTGACGTCTACGAACGGTCGAGCGATTAGGGAATATCGCCGCGATGGCGTACCATCATGAATGCACCGCAACCGTGTGTGCTTCTTGGGTTGAGAATCGACCCACTTGCGAGTCTTTGAATCCCCGGGTGGAATCTGCATCCGGTTCCACGAGACGCGCTTGTCTCGTGTGAGGAATGTGTTATGTCGTTCATTGATTATGGAGTTCACCCTGCCCTGGCGAAGGCACTCGCCCGACAGGGCATCGACTCCCCTTTTCCCATTCAGCAGGCAACCCTGCCCGATGCAATCGCTGGGCGCGACGTGCTCGGCCGCGGCCAGACCGGCTCGGGCAAGACCCTGGCCTTCGGGCTCGCCCTGCTCACTCGTCTTGCCGGTCGACGTGCAAAGCCGCATAAGCCGCTGGGCCTGATCCTGGCGCCGACCCGCGAACTCGCGATGCAGATCAACGACTCGCTGGCGCCACTCATGGCAGCCGTCGATGTGAAGTCCCGCCTCATCGCTGGTGGAATGCCCTATGGCAAGCAGATCGATGCACTTCGCGCCGGTGTGCCGATTCTCATCGCCACCCCCGGTCGATTGATCGACCTGATGGAGCGCGGCGAGGTCGACCTGTCAGCGACGGAGATCGTCGTCCTCGATGAGGCGGACCAGATGGCCGACATGGGATTCCTGCCCGCCATGAAGCGCATCCTGGACACCGTCAAGCCTGGCGGTCAGCGACTGTTGTTCAGTGCGACGCTCGACAAGGGCGTCGACCGTCTTGTGAAGTCATACCTGAAGAATCCGGTCGAGCACGCCGTGGACACCGGTCAGGCCAGCGTCACCACCATGGATCATCACGTCCTCGTCGTGCAACCAGAGGATCGTGACACCGTCATTGCGAATATCGCAGCACGGGACGGGCGCACGATCATCTTCACCCGAACCAAGCACGGGGCGGACAAACTGGCCAAGAAGCTCGCCGCGCAAGGCGTGCCCACAGGTGCCCTGCACGGTGGGAAGACCCAGTCGGCGCGGACTAAGACTTTGGATCGGTTCCGTGACGGCCAGGTGCAGACCCTGGTGGCGACGAATGTCGCGGCACGCGGGATCCACGTCGACGGCATCAGCCTCGTCGTGCACTTCGATGCCCCAACCGACCCCAAGGACTACCTGCATCGGGCCGGACGCACCGCGCGTGCAGGCGAGGCGGGCACCGTGGTCACCATGACCGCGCCGCGCCAGCAGCGCACCGTGAAGGCGATGACCGACCAGTGCGGGGTGAAGCCCACGATCACGCGGGTTCAACCGATGAGTGCGGAACTCGTGACGATCACCGGGGCCCAGCAGCCCAGTGGGACACCGTGGCAGATGGCCGCGACAGAGTCGGTCACACCGCATCGTGAGCGCTCGGGATCCCGTCCGGGCAACCGAGCCAGCCAGCGCCGTCGCCGCCCCGCGGGACGACCAGACGCCGGTCGTTCGCAGGGTGGACGCGCACAGGGTGGGCGCCCACAGGGCGGACGTGCGCACACGGGCCGAGGTAAGGCGACAGCAGCCAGCCGATAGGCGTCACGGGTACTGAAGGGCGCGCGTGCCCTCCAGTGTTCAGCGGCCGTAGTGGTAGCGACAGGACGCGATCCGCACCTCGTTATCGACGACCTTGTACACGAGTCGATGCTCGTCCGTGATGCGACGCGACCAATAGCCGGCGAAATCATGTTTGAGTGGTTCGGGTTTGCCGATGCCATCATGCCCATTGCGCACAATGTCGGCGATGAGTGAATTGATGCGCTTCAGCGTCGGGCGGTCCTGGGACTGCCACCACAGGTAGTCCTCCCGTGCGTGGGAGTCCCAGACCAGTCGCATCGGCACGCGCCACCGACCTCAATCCTGGTCGAGAAGATCGTGCTCCTCGCCCCCACCGGCCTCGAGGCGCTCCATGGCATCGAGTAACCGGCGCGCATTCGCCGGCGACCGCATCAGGTAGGCGGTCTCACGCAGGGATTCGAAGTCCGCAAGCGACACGATCACGACAGGTTCGTGGCCAGCCCGCGTGATCACGACTTCCTCGCGATCGTTGACGACCGAATCGAGGACCTCTGCGTACCGGGCCCGGGACTCGGTGTAGCTCATGGTCTTCATAGCGCCTCCTGTACAAGAAACTGTACAGGTCAGGAGTGACGGAGACAAGCGCGCGGAGGGGTTACCTGCTCTCGATATCGGGATCGGTCAGCTCGCTTTGGGCGTGTTGGGCGGCGAGTTCCATCGCCAGGTCAATGTCACGTCTTCTTGACTGCCTGCGGACTCGGATACACCATCAACACCCGCCCATAGACCTGCAGCCGTCGCCCAGGCTTCTGTAGTCTTCCGCTCACCATTGGCCGTGGGGAGCAATCACGATGACATCACCGACACGGATTCCAGCCGTCGCAGGCCTCGCCTTCAGCCTCGCCATGACGTTGTGCCTGCTCCCGGCGGCACCTGCTCTTGCGGCGGAGGGGTACGCGGTACGAATCGTGGAGAAGTCCCCGAAGGTGCAGTACTTCCAAGACTTCACCTATGACGTCGCCACTGTCAGCGGGCCCAGCGAATCGAAGGCGAAGAAACTAACGAAGCGGATCAGGCAGTTCACGATGCCGGAGATCGATTACTACACCACACCTGATGCTGAGACGCGCGCCTACCTCAAGAAAGCGCGACCGGCAAGCTTCTCCTCCATCACCACAGCAGTTGACGGATGCCGAGATGGATACCTGTGCGTTTCGCAAGGCTCGGTGTTCGCCACACCTATCCTTGCAGGCTCGATCACATTTGTTCAGGCGCGTGCCTGGTCGACTAGTAGCACGAAGCGGGCCCGGTTGAATGAGTTTGTGGCTCCGTCACAATTGCCCGCCTTCACCCGAGAGGTGAAACGCAAGATCAAGCGCCAGGACTGCTATTACGGCTTCCCGATCGACCTTTCCGCGGACTATGCCTCCTTCCCGAACTGGGTCCCCGTCGAGGGGGGCATCACACTGTGGTTCCCGGAGTATGAATTCGGCTGCCAGATCATGACGTTCACAGTCAGGTGGCCTTAGTAGTCGACCCGCCATTTCCCGATTACCAACACGCAGTCGAACAACCTGCACCAGACTGGGGGCATGACCACCACCCTGGATGCCAGCCCGGACACCGATACCGCCATGAGTCGGCTTCGCCGGCTGAATCTGATCGCCGGTGTGCTCCATCTCGTCCAGATGGTGCTCATCCTCGTCCTCGCCACCGATTTCACCCTGCCCATCACCGTCGCGTACACAGAGGGCCCGCCAGGAACACCCCCCTCGCCCCAGGTGGATCTGGTGAACGTCTCCGTCGCCTGGGGTGTGGCCGCGTTCTTCGGGCTGTCGGCTCTGTTCCACTTCCTTGTCGCGAGCCCGCTGTTCTATCGGCGCTACGTCGCAGGCCTACTCGAGAAGCACAACTACTTCCGCTGGGTCGAGTACTCACTGAGCTCGTCGATCATGATCGTGCTGATCGCGCTCATCACCGGCATCAACAACGTCGCTGCGATCATCGCGATCTTCGGGGTGAACGTCTCGATGATTCTGTTCGGTTGGCTGCAGGAGAAGTACGTGAGCCCGGGCGGTGGCCTGCTGCCGTTCTGGTTCGGCTGCATTGCCGGCATCGTGCCGTGGATCATCATCCTGATCTATGTCATCGCACCCGGTTCGACAAGCGGCCAGGAGACTCCTGCCTTCGTCTACGGGATCATCATCTCGCTGTTCGTCCTGTTCAACTGCTTTGCGCTTGTGCAATTCCTGCAGTACAAGCCGGTGGGGAAATGGGCGAATTATCTACGCGGGGAGAAGGCCTACATCGTGTTGAGCCTGGTGGCGAAGTCCGCCCTGGCCTGGCAGGTGTTCGCCGGCACCCTGGTCCCCCCTGCCTGATAGGAAACGAGCAGCCGTCCCTCACGCCACGGCACTGTCAAGGGACTCTGAGAGCGATTGCGATGCCTGGGCCATCGCGTTCACCCACTGTGCAAGGGACTCTCGATCGAACCGCACACTCGGCATAGCGATCGATACTGCCAAGGCTCCCGAAATGACTTCGGACTTCACTGCCATCCCGATTGCAGTGATTCCCTCCTCGATGTCCTGATCATTGATCGCAAATTCACACGCATCGAGCACGCTGGTGCTCTCACCGCGTACCGCGCGACCACCGGAGGACATGCCGGCTGGCAGGTACTGACCCTCTCGATTGCTCACCCGAAGCGGACGATCGGATTCCACACTCGCAACCACGCGGGAGTATTCACCCAAGACCAGTTGCAGGTTCGTCGTCTCCTGGGTCTGCTCGGTCAGTGAGTGGAGTATCGGCAAAGCCCGACGACGCAGTTCAGCGAGAGAAAGCCCCACCGGAAGAGCCGTCTGCGGATCATGGAGC
>CBFHQG010000077.1:0-10331 GCA_965657825.1 Actinomycetes bacterium
ATGCCGATGACATCGCGCAGTTCGAGGCTCGTCGGCACGCATTCCTGCCGACGACCCACGGGTGAATATTCCCGCTGGAGAAGGGTTTTCATCCCCGGCGTGGCGGTTTTAGCCACTGCCTGTCCACGCACTAGGGTGAGGGGTGTCGGCCACCGAGGCCGAGCCGATTCCATCCATGTGCGAAAGAGGATTCCAGTGAACAAGGCGGATTTGATCGACGCTGTCTCAGCACAGCTCAATGCGAGCAAGAAGGACGTCTCCGATGTCGTTGAGACGCTCCTCCATGAGGTCAAGAGGTCCATCGCTCGCGGCGAGAAGGTGGCCCTGAGCGGCTTCGGCGTCTTCGAGCGCCAGTCCCGGGCAGCGCGCACCGGGCGCAACCCGCGCACCGGTGAGGCGGTGAAGATCAAGGCGACCAAGCTGCCGAAGTTCCGCCCCGGAGCGGAGTTCAAGGCCATCGTCTCCGGCGTGAAGAGCGCCGGTTCCGCTGCTCCGAAGAAGGCTGCTGCCAAGAAGGCCCCGGCGAAGAAGGCGGCCGCGAAGAAGGCCCCCGCCAAGAAGGCTGCCGCGAAGAAGGCCCCGGCGAAGAAGGCGCCTGCGAAGAAGGCTCCTGCCCGCAAGGCACCTGCCAAGAAGGCCACGGCGAAGAAGACCACGCGCCGCTGACCTGTCTCGCGTGATAGGTGGGGCCCGAACTGCTACGGCGGTTCGGGCCCCACCTATTACCGGTACGGTCAGGCGTGCGCCAGGACGTCCTCGGTGTGCTGGCCGACACCGAGTCTGCGAGCGTCCCAAAGGTCGACGGACGTATCGACGTCACAGCGCAGGCCGGGGACATCGAGGTCCACGAGGTCATGCGCACCGGCTGCCACGTGCGCCGCACGTGACCGCTCTCCGAAGTGCGGTTTCAACCGGTGGCGATCGCGCCCCATCAGCATCGTCGAGCCGGTACCGACTCGATCGCAGATCAGGCTGAAGTCGAATCCAGCTGCCGTTGCGAGTGCGCGAGTGACCTCCGTCGCGCGCAGTGCCGGAAGGTCTGCGACAACGATCGCGGTCGGGGAAGTGTCGTCAGCGACGGCGAGGCCCGTGTGGATCGCCGCGATGAGGCCATGACCGGGATCGGGCACGACGGAGACTCGATCACCATCACGGGCTCCACCATCGTCCCCGACCACGATGATGTGGTCCACGAGAGGGCTGGTGAGCATGGCGTGCATAGCGTCGAGGGCGAAGGCCCTCGCGAACTGACGGCGCTGATGATCGGGAAACCCGCTGAGTCGGCTCTTAGCCAAACCGCGCGGCTTGATCGGGACGACCAGGGTCCAGCGCGAGGGGCTGTCCTCGAGCGCTGATTCGGGCACGCTGCTCATCCAAGCAGGTGGGGTCCTGATCGGGGCAAGGCCGTACGAGGCTGTGGTGGACCTGTCAGACTGCTGCGTGCACTGCAGGCAGAGGGAGAGGGTGAGGATGTCAGTCAGTCGACAGCGTCGACGTGGGCGACTGGGACCGGCATTCCGGCTCGCCGTGTTCATCCTCAGGCCCTTCCTCACGCTGTTCACCAAGCGGGATTGGCGGGGGACGCAATATCTGGAGAGTGACGGTGGGATCGTTCTCGCAGCCAACCACCTGTCCTGGTTCGACCCCTTGGCCATCTGTCATGTGCTGTGGGAGAACGACCGACCACCCCGGTTTCTGGCCAAGGACTCCCTGTTCACCATTCCCTTCGTGGGGTGGGTGTTGCGGGATACCGGTCAGATCCCCGTCATGCGGGGTACTCGCGACGCTGCCCTGGCTGTGAAGGCGGCGGTGAGTGCCGCGGAGCGAGGGGAGTGCGTCGTGGTCTATCCGGAGGGAACGATCACCAAGGACCCCGACCTGTGGCCGGCTCGCGCCAAGAGTGGCGCCGCGCGAATCGCTCTGACCGCCAACGTCCCCCTGGTGCCGATGGCGCACTGGGGAGCCCAGGACGTGATAGGCCCCTATCGCAAAGAGTTCCGGATCCTGCCTCGCAAGACCATGCGGGTGGCGGTCGGTCCACCTGTTGACCTCGATGACCTGCGGGGGCGGGAACTCACCGCCGAGGTTCTCGGCATTGCGTCACAGCGGTTGATGGACGCCATCACGCAGTTGCTGCGAAGCCTGCGCGACACCGATTCGCCGTCATCTGTCGATCGAGGTGCGGCATGACACGGATCGCGGTCATGGGGTCGGGTTCCTGGGGCACGGCGTTCGCCATGATCCTGGCCGATGCGGGTGGGGACGTCGTGATCTGGGGGCGGGATCCGCTGGTGGTGGATCAGATCTCCACCCATCACGTCAATGAGCGCTACCACCCGGGAGTCCGACTATCCGATGCGATCGATGCGACAGGGCAGCCAGAACAGGCGCTGGCTGGAGCCGACCTCGTCGTCCTGGCGGTGCCCGCACAGACACTGCGGGACAACCTCGCGCACTGGAGCCCGATGATCCCGCCCGGTGCTGTGCTGGTCAGCCTCATGAAGGGCATCGAGATCGGCACGTCGCTTCGGATGAGTCAGGTGATCGATCAGGCGACGGGTGCCGGTGTCGATCGCATCGCCGTGGTCTCCGGTCCCAACCTGGCCCGCGAGATCGCGGCCCGCCAACCGGCAGCGACGACGGTCGCCTGCGCCGACGAACACAGCGCCCGGGCGCTGCAGGACGCCTGCACGACCGACTACTTCCGACCGTACTGGACCACCGACGTGACCGGCGTCGAGATCGGTGGCTCGGTCAAGAACGTCATCGCACTGGCCAATGGCATCGCTGCAGGAATGGGACTCGGTGAGAATTCGCAGGCGTCACTCATCACCCGTGGACTGGCGGAGATGACTCGCCTGGGCGTAGCTCTCGGTGCCGATCCGCTGACATTCTCGGGCCTGGCCGGTGTCGGAGACCTGATCGCGACCTGCACGTCGAGCCTGTCCCGCAACAGAACCTTCGGCTTCAACCTCGGGTCGGGGATGACCGTCGCCGAGGCGACCGAGGCGATGAAGCAGACCTCCGAGGGTGTCAAGAGTTGTCGGGCCATTCTCGATCTCGCCGTCGAAAACGGTGTGGAGATGCCGATCACCGAGCAGATCGTCGGTGTGGTTCATGACGGCCGCTCGCCCCGCGACATGCTGAGCGCCTTCATGGCCCGCTCACCGAAACCCGAACCCGGCGCCTCGGCCGGCGTCATCTAGGGACGGAATTCGACGGGCAGGAGATCGGAATTCACAGGGGTTCGAGTGCAGCGGCGAGATCAGCCCACAGATCGTCGGCATCCTCGATACCTACCGACAGACGCACCAGGGAATCCGGTACCCGATCGCTCTCCAAAGCCCACCGGCGACGACGTTCGAGGAGTGACTCGACACCGCCGAGACTCGTGGCATAGACCCACAGCCGGACCCGCTCGCACAGGGCATCTGCCTGCGCGATGCCACCCGCCAACTCGATCGACATCATCGTGCCGGGCCCGGACATGAGGCGCTGGGCGCGAGCGAAACCCGGATCATCAGGTAACCCCGGGTAGCGAACCCGGGCGATGGCCGGGTGCTCGTGCAGGTGCTCGGCGATGACCTGTGCGCTCGCCTGCGCCTGCCTCCACCGCAGCGCGAGCGTACGCAGGCCGCGCAGAGCCAGGAAGCACTCCAAAGCTCCGGGGAATCCACCGAGCAGGGTGCGCCGCGGATGCATGTCGGTCGCAGCCTGCTCGTCGGCGAAGATGAGGGCACCGGCGAGCAGATCGGAGTGGCCTCCGATGATCTTCGTCGCGCTGTGCAGGACGACATCTGCTCCGAGTTCCAATGGTCGCTGACCCATAGGCGAGGCGAAGGTGCTGTCGCAGACGAGGATGGCGCCTTGCTTGTGCGCGATCTCAGCGGCAGCGGGGAGATCGGCGATCTCCATCATCGGATTCGTCGGCGTCTCCAGCCAGATCATCGCAGCACCCTCGGCGGCCTGCGCGATGCGATCGGTGTCGGCGATATCCACCGGGCGCAATTCGATTCGGCCGGCTTCGTGCAGGTGCCGGGCCCGAACGGCGACACCGGTGTACGCGTGGATCGGTGCCACGACGATGCCTCCGGTGGGGACGGCGTCCAGCATCGCGCTCGCCGCGGCCATGCCGGAGGAGAAGGCCAAGGCGTGCCCACCCTCGACAGCGCCGAGGGCCGACTCCAGGGCCAGGCTGCCGCGGGTGCCGTCGCGTGCATACTCCACCTCGCCCCCGGCATAGAAGGTCGAAGCCGCCTCGATCGGCTCGTTCAGGGGTCGCCCTGGTTCACGGGGAGGACGACCGAGATGCACCAGCGCGGTATCGACCGTCCACGTGGGATCTCCCTCAGCGAACGCGGAAGGCTCGAGTCGGGGTTCGGATGGTTCGGTCGGCATGGCGCCACACCCTAGAGCAGAGGGGCAGATACCGTCAGCGGCGTGGGTCGTCCGCGGGTAGTCGTGATCCTGGGTGGCCGCAGCAGCGAGCACTCGATTTCCTGCCTGAGTGCGCGCAGTGTGCTGCGCGCCCTCGATCGTGAGTCCTATGAGGTCAGTGCCCTCGGGATTCGCCACGACGGCGGATGGGTCCCCGTTCCTGACGACCCCGAGCAGTGGACGGGACCGGCGTGGAGTGGCTCGCAAGCCTCACTCCCTCAGGTCCCCATGGACACCCCGCACGCACCGACCATTCCCGAGGGCCTGCTCGTGGGGGTCGACGTCGCCTTTCCGGTGCTTCACGGCCCCTGGGGCGAGGACGGCACGGTGCAGGGTTTGCTCGAGACGGCCGGGGTGCCCTACGTCGGGTCCGGCGTACTGGCTTCCGCGGCGGCGATGGACAAGCCGGTGATGAAGGCTCTGTTGCGGTCGGCGGGGCTTCCGGTGGGTCGGTGGTGCACGATCACCGATCGCCTGTGGCGGCATCATCGGGACGACGCCCTGGCACTGATCGAGGATCTGTCCTGGCCGGTGTTCGTCAAGCCAGCGAGGGCGGGTTCGTCGGTCGGGATCTCCAAGGTCACCGGGCCCGATGATGTCGTGGCGGCGATCGAGGCGGCCCGCGCATGGGATCCCCGTGTCATCGTGGAGGAGACGATCGCGCCAGCGCGCGAGATCGAGTGCGGGGTGCTGACCGACGCCGACGGTCGTCCTCGGTCGAGTGTCTGCGCTGAGATCGCCGTGCGGTCCGGGCATGACTTCTACGACTTCGAGGCCAAGTACCTCGATGATTCGGCGGATCTGATCGTCCCGGCGGACCTCGACGCGCAGGTGGCGGCGCAGGTTGGCGACCTGAGTGAGCGGGCCTTCGAGGCCCTCGGTGCCGAAGGCCTGGCCCGCGTGGACTTCTTCGTCCGCGATTCAGGGGAGATCGTGATCAACGAGGTCAACACGATGCCTGGCTTCACACCGATCTCGATGTTCCCCCGGATGTGGGCGGCGAGCGGTCTGGATTACCCCGAACTCGTGGACCATCTGGTGCGCGACGCTCTCCGCCGCGGCACCGGACTGCGATAGACCGATCCCGAACCCGTGACTCAGACGTGATGTCAGGGGCGGGTGAGGGCGGCGGTGAGGTCAGCGACGACCGAGCCGGGGGAGGCGTAGACGTCGGGGATGCTGATCTCGACGAAGATCGGATCCTCAGCGCTCGGCCAATCCACGGCGGTGAAGATGATCCCTGCCTCGAGTGGCTCAGGCAGCCAGCCCACGCTGTTGACCTCCAACAACACCGAGGTCGCAGTCAATGCTTCGGGTCGATCGACACCGCATCGCATGACCAGGGGTGGTTCACCCCAGGCGGCAGTAGCGGCAGAGTCCGGTGTGGTCGGTCTCCGTCCAGCCCCGTCCAGTGTCTCCGGCAGGTTCTCGGCAAGCGCCTGGCAGGCGGGAAGAATGTCGGCGGGGGGCGTGACAGCGACCTGCCGACCGCACCCGGCGAGGCCGAGCACACCGATGAACCCGACCAGGGCGGCGATGCTCAGGCGTCTACGCATGCGGCAACTCATGGCTCGATAGTGAGCCGGCGTGGATCTCCGGGCGGGCACAGGGTGTGGGGAGGGCTGCGGACCGGCAGGGATACCTACAGCGAAACGACCGGGCAGGTCAGGGTGCGGGTGATCCCGGGGATCTCCTGGATGGCGTGGAGGACGATCCGACCGAAGTCATCCATCGAGGCCGCCTCGGCGCGGACGATGATGTCGTAGGGCCCGGTGACGTCCTCGGCCACGCTGACCCCGGGAACCGCGGCGATCCGGCGCGTGACGTCTGCTGCCTCACCGATCTCGGTCTGCACCAGGATGTAGGCCTGTACTGTCACCGTGAATCCTCCTGTCGCACCGTCGGCGGCCCGGGCTAGTTCCCCGCATAGGCATGCGGGAAACCGAGGGCGTCGGCACAGGAGACTAGCGCGATCCCGATTCGACAGGAGGCCGCCCATGGATTCCCCCGACCGAGCCGGTTCGGCGACGATCGACGAACTGGGCGAGATCGCCCTCGTCGACCGCCTCGTGGCGATCTGTGGTGAGGGGGGTGCCGGGGTCCTGGTGGGGCCAGGGGATGACGCGGCGGTGCTAGCGGAGGGCCGGGTGGTGCTCACGACCGATATGGCCGTCGAAGGGCGCCATTTTCGACGGGATTGGTGCTCGGCAGAGGACATCGGCCATCGGGTTGCAGCGGCGAATGCCGCGGATGTGATCGCGATGGGCGCCCAACCGACAGGACTTGTGGTCGGGCTCGCGATCCCGGCAGACACGCCGATCGAGTGGGTGGAGGACCTCATGCGCGGGCTCGTCGCCGAAGCAGAGTTGGTCGATGCGGCCGTGGTGGGTGGAGATGTGACCGCCGCTGACTCCATCGTCGTGTCAGTCGCGGCCGTCGGGGTTCTTCGCGGTTCGGATCCGGTGCTCCGGTCGGGGGCGCAACCCGGTGACGTCCTGGCAATCGCCGGGCGGCTGGGTTGGGCGGCGGCAGGCCTCGCGGTTCTGTCGAGGGGTTTTCGTTCACCTCGTGCACTCGTGGACGCCTATCGACGTCCCCAGCCTCCCTATGCCTCCGGTCTGGCGGCCGCGGGCCGCGGCGCCCATGCACTCATGGACGTCAGCGATGGTCTGCTGCTCGACGCGGCCCGGATGGCTCGAGCCTCCGGGGTGGTGATCGACATCGACAGTGCGGACATCGTCGTGCCCGAGGCGATCGCCTCCGCAGCGGCCGCCTACAACCTCGACCCCCTGCAGTGGATATTGGGCGGGGGTGATGACCATGCCTTCCTTGGCGCTTTCAGTGCGGACGCTCAGCCGCCCGAGGGATTCACCCGGATCGGGCGGGTCGTGTCAGCTGAGGAGTGCGGTGACGTTCCCGCCGGCGCTGTCCTCGTCAACGGGCGGCGCAGCGAGGTGCCAGCGGGATTCGAGCACTTCCGGCGGTAGGCTCGAGGCGAGCAAGTGGGTCGGATGCCGATAAGCGCGTCCGCCAACGGCGCCCCGACGGGCGAACGCCGGAGAGGATGAGGACATGTCACACGAGCATGTGCAGGGTGCGGAGCACGACAATCACGGCCAGACACCGGCCGCATGGACCGCGGTCATCATCGTGATGGTGGCGTTCTTCGTCAGCACCCTCGGCATCGTCCTCGGGCAGTGGGTGATGTTCTGGATCGGCGCAGGGATGGTCGTTCTCGGCGGCATCGTGGGCAAGGTCATGTCGATGGCGGGCCTGGGGATGCCGCGCGGCAAGAGCTCGAACTCCTCGCCGGCCTGACCCGTGTCCGGTCGGCCGATCCTCGTCGTCGATGACGAGCCGGCGATCGCCGACGTGCTGTCGCTCTACCTGACTCGAGAAGGCTTCACGGTGCGGGTGGCCCGCAGCGGCGTGGAGGCGTGGGAGGTCATCCAGTCCTGGCACCCCGATGCCGTGGTACTCGATGTGGGGCTGCCGGGGATGGATGGCACCGAGGTATGTCGGCAGATGCGGGCTGCAGATGACTGGACCCCCGTGTTGTTCTGCACGGCGCGCGATGACGAGATCGATCGAGTGCTGGGGCTGGAGATGGGGGCCGACGACTACATCACCAAGCCCTTCAGTCCCCGCGAGGTCGTCGCCCGGGTCAAGGTGGCGCTCCGCCACGCTCAGGGACGTACGGAGCCTGGGGACGTTCTGCGCGTCGGTGCGGTCACCCTCGACCGCGCGGCCCGGCGGGTGAGCGTCGACGAGGAGGTGATCGAACTCACCGCCACGGAGTTCGATCTGTTGGCGTACCTCATGGAGCACTCCGGTCGAGTACTCAGTCGCGATCAGCTCCTCGTCGAGGTGTGGGGGTACTCGACCGTGGTCGGAACGCGCACAGTCGATGTGCACATCGCTCAGTTGCGGGCGAAACTCGGCTCGGCGAGCCCGCTACGGACCGTGCGCGGGGTCGGCTATAGCGCGGAGAATGATCAGGGATGAGTATCACCGCACGGATGGTGATGCTCGGCGTCACCGTTGCGATCGTGGTGGCGGTGGTCGCGGGCCTCGCCGCATTCCCGCTGGTGCGCGAGTCGGCCCAGGCCAGTGCCCGCGCGGAACTCGCCAGGCTCGCCGAACTGACCGCGACCACGGTGACCCGGGATGCCCAGGGACAGTTCGTGGTGCCACCGAGGGTGGGGACGGTGCTGCTGGATGAGGGGGTGACCGCGTACATCGTGTTCCGCGGGACCGACGATCCCCCGGCGGGTGTCAGTCGACGTGACATCGATTTGGTGACATCAGGTCGCTCGGTATCGGAAGTGGGGTCGACCGCAGATGGTGACGTGCTGATCGAGGGCCGTCCGGTAGAGCGCGGGCCGCTGGGGAGGGGAGCGGGTGTCGTGCTCGTGCAGCCCGCCGATGCCGCGGTCGCGCCCGCGCTCACGGTGCTGTGGCGGGTCGCGGCCGCACTCGTTCTGGGCATTCTCGTCGCCGTCGTCGTCGCGATCGTGGTGTCACAGCGGATGTCGAGATCACTGCGTGCCGTCGCGGATGCTGCGGATCGACTGGGGGCCGGCGAGCGAGATGTCGTGGTCGATCCTGCGGGTCCGCCCGAGGTCACGCGAATCGCCGATTCGATAAATCGGCTCAGCGCCGCGCTGAGCGTGTCCGAGGGCCGCCAGCGTGAGTTCTTGATGTCGGTGTCGCACGAACTGCGCACACCTTTGACGGCCGTACTCGGGTATGCACAAGCCATTCACGACGGCCTCATCGAAGATTCGGATCTTCCGCGCACAGGAGCGGTGATGGTCGACGAGGCCGAACGGCTGGATCGACTCGTCAGTGACCTTCTCGATCTCGCTCGCCTTGAAGCCGTGGACTTCACCTTCCATGAGATTCCGGTCGACCTGAACGAGATCGTCGCGCAGGCCGGTGACGTTTGGGCGGATCGTTGCCAGCGCGTGGGAGTCCATCTGCGCTGGGATGATCGAGCTGGTGCGGCGATCCGGGTCAGAACCGATCCGCAGCGACTCCGTCAGATCATCGACAACCTCGCCGAGAACGCACTGAGGGTCACCCCCGAGGGTGGACAGGTCGTGTTCGAGGTGACCACGCAGGAGCACATGGCGGTTATCGAGGTGCGCGATAGTGGTCCGGGGTTGACCCGCGAGGACATCGAGATCGCCTTCACTCCCGGTGCGCTGCACGAGCGGTATCGCGGTGTTCGTCCGGTGGGGACGGGCCTGGGTCTCGCTCTGGTTGCACGACTGGCCCGCGGGTTGCGAGGGTCGGCTGAGGCTGGCTCTGCTGGAGAGGGAGGAGCCCGCTTCACGGTGCGGATCCCACTCGACGTTCCCGAGGGCATCGAAGCCGCGGCACAGACATCGACCGCAGACATCCCATCCGCCCGTGGCGACGACCTAGGATGATGAGCGTGCCGCGCACGACGGGAGCTTCGCGACCCGACTCCGCTGAGTCGGGTGGACTTGAACGTGCGCCAGGTGGCCCCTGGCTCGTTGATCCCCGTCCGCGATGGCGAAGGTTGCTGTGGCCCTTCGCCACCATCGCCGTACTCATCGCCGGCACCGCCTATGTTCGTGCAGTCGACCCCAATGTGCCCGGGCACTATCCAGGATGTCCCACCCAGACCTACCTGGGGTTGGACTGCCCCGGGTGCGGTGGGTTGCGTGCGACCCATGAGTTGGCCAACGGTGACATCGTGGCGGCACTGGATCAGAACATCCTCGTGGTGATCGCCGCTCCCGTCGTCGCGGTCCTGCTCGTGCTGTGGATCCGTCGTGCGTGGCGGGGTGTGGTGTCCGATCCCGCGCAGTATTCCTCGCGGCGGTCGACCCTCGAACGTGTGGTGCCACTCACCGTGGTCGCGA
>CBFHQG010000078.1:0-10229 GCA_965657825.1 Actinomycetes bacterium
AAGCCGCGGTTCGATCGGGAGATTCTCGCCGAGTACGCCGACGGCCTGATCGGCACGACCGGGTGCCCCAGCGGCGAGGTCAATCGGTGGTTGCAGGCAGGCAACTATGAGCGGGCCCGATCCACAGCGGCTGACATGCGCGACATCCTCGGAGCGGGTAACTACTTCTGCGAGTTGATGGATCACGGCCTAGCGATCGAACGGCGATTCCGCGAGGACCTGCTGCGCCTCGCGCGGGACCTCGACCTCCCGCTTCTGGCGACCAACGACCTGCACTACGTACACGCCGACGACGCCGACACCCACGATGTCCTGCTCTGCATCGGCACTCGGACCACGATGGATGACCCCAATCGTTTTCGATTCGATGCCCGAGACTTCTACGTCAAGACCGCCGAGGAGATGCGCGATGTCTGGCGTGAGTTGCCAGAGGCCTGTGACAACACTCTGCTGATAGCCGAACGCTGCGATGTCACCTTCAACGAAGGGGCGAACCTCATGCCCCGCTTCCCGGTGCCGGAGGGGGAGAGCGAGGAGTCGTGGCTGGTCATCGAGGTCGAGCGCGGCCTCCACCAGCGTTTCGGTGGTGCCATACCCGAAACGGTGCGAACCCAGGCCGAGTACGAGCTCGGTGTGATCAACCAGATGGGGTTCCCCGGCTACTTCCTCGTCGTGGCCGATCTCGTGCGCTACGCGAAGGACAACGGAATCCGAGTGGGTCCGGGTCGTGGCTCGGCGGCGGGGGCGATGATCGCGTACGCGTTGGGCATCACCGATCTGGATCCGATCGCCCACGGCCTGCTGTTCGAGAGATTCTTGAATCCCGAGCGAATCTCGATGCCCGACATCGACATCGACTTCGACGAACGTCGTCGCGGGGACATGATCCGCTACGCCACGGAGAAATACGGCGAGGAACGCGTCGCCCAGATCGTCACCTTCGGATCGATCAAGGCGAAGGCCGCGGTGAAGGACGCCGCGCGGGTCCTGGGCTATCCCTATGCTCTCGGCGATCGGATCACCAAGGCCATGCCGCCGTCGGTGATGGGCAAGGACATCCCCCTGTCAGGGGTTTTCGACGAGGGGCATCCGCGTTACCGGGAGGCCTCGGAGTTCCGCAGCCTGTACGAGACGGATCCCGAGGTGCGAACGGTGGTCGACACCGCGCGAGGGCTCGAGGGACTCAAGCGTCAACCCGGTGTTCATGCCGCCGGGGTGATCCTGTGCCGTGAGCCGCTGATGGATGTCATTCCCGTCTGGCGACGCGAGCAGGACGGCGCGATCATCACGCAGTTCGACATGGGAGCGTGTGAATCGCTCGGGTTGCTGAAGATGGACTTCCTGGGGTTGCGCAACCTCACCGTTCTCGACGACTGCCTGATCAACATCGCATCCAATCGCGGAGAGACAGTCGTTCTCGAGGACCTCACCCTCGATGATCCCGTCGCCTTCGAGCTGCTTGCGAGAGGGGAGACCCTCGGGGTCTTCCAGCTCGACGGCGGCCCGATGCGCTCGCTTCTCCGCTCGATGCAGCCGGATTCCTTCGAGGACATCTCCGCGGTGCTCGCCCTGTATCGACCCGGACCGATGGGGGCCAACGCGCACAACGACTACGCCGACCGCAAGAACGGGCGCAAGCCGGTCGTGCCGATCCATGTCGAACTCGCTGAGCCTCTCGCTGAGATTCTCGGCGATACCTACGGCTTGATCGTCTACCAGGAACAGGTCATGGCGATCGCGCAGAAACTAGCCGGCTACTCGTTGGGCAAGGCCGACCTGCTGCGCCGCGCGATGGGCAAGAAGAAGAAGGAGATCCTCGAGCAGGAGTTCGTCCCCTTCG
Source organism: Actinomycetes bacterium (assembly GCA_965657825.1). Lineage (GTDB taxonomy): Bacteria > Actinomycetota > Actinomycetes > S36-B12 > S36-B12 > M55B157. The sequence goes on from CBFHQG010000078.1 coordinate 1,841, forward strand.
CCGAGGGGATGCGGGCCAATGGCTACAGCGACTCGGCGATCAATACTCTCTGGGAGATCCTCGTCCCGTTCTCCGACTATGCGTTCAACAAGGCGCACACGGCCGGATACGGCCTGGTGTCCTACTGGACGGCCTACCTCAAGGCGAACTTCCCGCAGGAGTACATGGCCGCCCTCCTGACCAGCGTGCAGGATGACAAAGACAAGATGGCCGTGTACCTCAACGAATGCCGGCGCATGGGGATCAAGGTGCTCCCGCCGGATGTCAACGAATCGGATGCGACATTCACTCCGCGGGGTGGGGACATCCGCTTCGGCCTGGCGGCGGTGCGCAATGTGGGCGCCAACGTCGTCGAATCCTTGATCGCGACTCGGCTGGCCAAGGGTCGGTATGGGGATTTCGTGGACTTCATCGACAAGGTCGATGCATCCGTGTGCAATAAGCGACTGGTGGAGAGTCTGATCAAGGCCGGCGCCTTCGACAGCCTCGGCCATACGCGCCGCGGGCTGCTGACAGTGCACGAGTCGGTCATCGACGCCGCGATCGATCTGAAACGAGCCGAGGCTGTCGGCCAATTCGACCTCTTCGGCGGTATGGGTGCCGATGAGGAGTCCGGTGGGCTGGGCATCACACCCGACATCCCCCTGGGGGAGTGGGAGAAGGCCACCCTGCTCGCCTTCGAGAGGGAGATGCTCGGGCTGTACGTCTCCGACCACCCCCTCCACGGTGTCGAGCAGGTGCTGGCTTCGGGAACCGACACGACCCTCGCCCAGGTGCAGACCAATGAGTGCAGCGATGGCCAGATCGTCACGGTGGGTGGACTCGTTGCGGGAGTGCAACGCAAGACGACGAAGCAGGGATCCCTGTGGGCGATCGTGACCCTCGAGGACCTCGAGGGATCGGTGGAGATCATGGTCTTCCCGCAGACATACAACGCGGCGGCGACGCTCCTCGCCGATGATGCCGTGGTCTTCGTGCGCGGGCGGATCGATCACCCCGATGACGACACCGCCCGGCTCATCGCGATGGAGATCACCGCTCCCGATCTGGCCGAAGCTCCGGCTGGTCCCGTGCGCGTGACGATGGCGGCAACGCGATGCACCCCGCCGATCGTCGACCGGCTGAAGGCGATCCTCGCCGAGCACCCCGGGGTGACCGAGGTCCACCTGCACCTGACCTCATCGGGGCGAACGACCGTGATGCGCCTCGATGATCGCCTGCGGGTCACCCCCGGTCCGGCGCTGTACGGCGATCTCAAGGCGCTGCTGGGTCCCACGTGTCTGACCTGACCGGGCGCGCCGATCGAACGCGCGCCGACCTGCTCGTCCTCGTCCTGGTGGCCCTGGCCCTAGGCGCGGTGCTCGGTGCAGCCTGGTGGGCCCTCGCCCCCCGGGTGGTGCTCGACGTCTACGGAGACCAGACATACCCTGCGGAGTTCCAGCCCGGCGGTTACATCGCCGACGATGGCATCGCCAGCCTGATGTGCCTCTTAGGCGGAGTGCTGACCCTGGGCACCGCCGTCCTGCTGGCTCGAAGGCGAGGGAGCGGGGCCCTGACGCTGGGGACGCTGGGCCGGGCGATGCTCGCCGGAATCCTGGCAGCCCTGGTCCTGTGGTGGGTGGGCAGCAGGCTGGGAGCGGTCGACCTTCAAGCGGAGATCGCAGCCGCGGGGGACGGGGGTCAGGTGCTGGCCCCGCTCACCCTGCGGATGCCCGCGGTGCTGCTGCTGTGGCCGCTGGCGAGTGCCGTGGTGTTCTCCTTCGCAGCGCTCATCGCGTGGTGGGCCCGTCCCTCGCAGTCGGTGGCGTCAGCATGAAGGTCGGGAATCTCTAGCCGTCTGACAGTGCGAGTCCCAATGCGGCGATCGTCCCCTGCGACAAAGTGAGCAGATCAGTCGGGGACAGCGAGATTTCCCAGCCGCGCCGTCCGGCGGAGACGTAGATGCGCGGGTGATCGAGCGCACTGTCATCCAGATAGGTCGGGCTGGTCGTGCGCTGGCCGAGCGGCGAGATTCCGCCGATGACGTACCCGGTCAGTCGCTGGGCTCGGGCCGGGTCCATCATGACCGCACGCTTGCCGCCGTGAGCTTGGGCGAGGGCCTTCAGTGACAGCGAGGTCGTCACTGGAACGATCGCGCATACCGGGGCCTGATCGACCTCGGTGAGCAGCGTCTTGAACACCTGGGCCGGCTCGATGCCGAGTGCGCGGGCCGCTTGCTCGCCGTATCCCCTCGCGGTGTGCGCATGTGCTGCATCGAGGGAGTGCGGATCGAAGGAGTGAATCCCATGTTCGATGCCGCTGCCGGTCACAACGGCGAGAGCGGGCGTCGCTGCTCGTGGAGTCGATCCCATCGGCGAGCAGCCTAATTCGGTGATGGGGGAGTCGACCACAGATCGGTAGCGGGTAGTGACGGCAGCACCTGCAGCAGGGCGATCTCATGGCGCAGTCTCCGCAGTTCCGCGCGCAGCCGGGTGCTGTCATCGGGGAGTTCGAGCAGAGCCTGGCGGTCTGGCAGATCGAGCACGACGGCGGCGGCGACCAGATAGGACAGCACGCCGGGATCGTCGGGGAGATCGTCGATCGACTCGTCGTCGTCGGTGAGCGCTGCTCGATACGTCGCGAAGGCTGAGCGGACCAGTGGAGCAAGTGCCTGTGCCTCAACACCGGATTCCTCGCTCAGGGGAGACACCCGCGCCCGCAGGTAACTGCGATCATCCAGCAGGCTGCCGATGCGGACGCGTGAGGAGCCGACCGTCACGATGTCGAAACGCCCGTCCTCCAACTGATTCACCTCGCGCACCGTGGCGATCGTGCCCATCTCGTACAGCGCAGGTGCAGCCGCTGTGCCAACCTCGTGGCCCTCCTTGATCGCCACGACGACGAACTCGCGCTCCTCCTCGGGACGTTCGAGCAGATCCTGGACGAGTTCCCGGTATCGCTGCTCGAAGATGTGCAGCGGAAGGACCAGCCCTGGAACGAGGACGGTGCCCAGGGGGAAGGCAGGCAGGATCCGATCCGGAGGCTGCGATCTCGATGGGTCCGTCCCGGACGCATCCGACTCGTAGGTCACGGGGCCAGGGTACGACGCGTGGCTGATCATGGCCGACGACCTAGACTGGCGGCATGCTCCGCCTGATCGATCTGCGTGGTTCGAGTGCCGATCCGCGTTCGGTGCTGCCTCGCGCCGACCTCGATGTGGAAGAGGCGACCCAGCGCGTGCGGCCGGTCATCGAGGATGTCCGCGCACGCGGGGTCGACGCCGTGGTGGAGTGGACCGAGCGATTCGATGGTCTGCGTCCTGCGCATCTGCGCGTTCCGGCCTGGGCGATCAGCGCGGCCACCGAGGCGCTGGATCCCCAGGTGCGCGCGGCCCTCGAGGAATCCATCCGGCGTGCACGTCTGGTCCACGCTGATCAACGACGGGTCGATTCCACGACCGTCGTCGTCCCCGGCGGCACCGTCACCGAACGCTGGTTACCCGTCGCGCGCGTCGGGCTGTATGTCCCCGGCGGTCGAGCCGTGTATCCCAGCAGCGTCGTGATGAACGTCGTGCCGGCCCAGATCGCGGGGGTGGAGTCGCTGTGCGTGGTCTCCCCGCCCCAGGCTGATCACGGCGGCCTTCCCCACCCGACGATCCTGGCCGCCTGCGGGCTGCTCGGGGTCGACGAGGTCTATGCGGTCGGCGGAGCCCAGGCGGTCGCCATGCTCGCCTACGGGGTCGACCTCCCCGATGGTTCCTGCGAACCGGTCGACCTGGTCACCGGGCCGGGCAATATCTGGGTGACCGCCGCGAAGCGTGTGCTCAAGGGCGTGATCGGGATCGACAGTGAAGCCGGTCCGACCGAGGTCGCGATCCTGGCCGATGACACAGCCGACCCGGTTCTCGTTGCCGCCGATCTGATCAGTCAGGCCGAGCACGATGTCGTGGCGGCGGCTGTTTTGGTGACGACCTCGACCGAACTCGCCGACTCCGTGCGTCAGCAGGTCACCGAACAGTTGGCCCGCACCAAGCATGTCGAGCGCATCACCGAGGCACTGTCCGGTCCGCAAAGCGGCATCGTCCTCGTCGACGACCTGCAAGCGGGCATCGCGGTCGTCGATGCCTATGCGGCCGAGCACCTGGAGATCCACACGCGCGAGGCCCGCGAGGTTGCCATGCGCATCCGCAACGCAGGAGCGATTTTCGTGGGAGCGCATGCCCCGGTCTCCCTCGGTGACTACTGCGCCGGATCCAACCACGTGCTCCCCACCGGCGGGTCCGCGTCGCACTCCTCGGGGCTTTCGGTACAGACCTTCCTACGCGGGATCCATATCGTGGACTACGACGCGCAGGCGCTGGCTGATGTCGCCGATCACGTGGTGGCCCTCGCGCACGCGGAGGACCTCCCCGGCCACGCCGCAGCGATCACCGCGCGCCTGACTGATCGCTCCACTCCGTGAGCGGGGCCTGGCCGCCGCTGCGCACCGACCTGCAGGGTCTCCAGCCCTACGGTGCACCCCAGCTCGATGTGCCGGTGCGGTTGAACACCAATGAGAATCCCTTCGCGCCCTCACCTCGGCTCGCCGAGGCGATCGGGCAAGCCGTCGCTGATCTGGCCGAGTCACTGAATCGCTATCCCGACCGTGACGCCCTCGGCCTACGCGCACGCCTGGCCGAGTACATCGCGCGTGAATCCGGAGTGACTCTGGAGGCGGTCGAAGTCTGGCCGGCGAATGGATCCAATGAGGTGATGGCCCACATCTTCTCGGCATACGGCGGACCGGGACGAACCGCTTTGTCCTGGCGGCCCACCTACTCGATGTACGAGCAGTACGCGCGAGACTCCCATACCCGCTATGTCACCTTCGATCGTGCCGCTGACTTCACCGTCGATGCAGCGATGATGCAGGACGCGATCAACGAGATCGATCCGGATCTGGTGCTCATCACGTCCCCGAACAATCCAACGGGCACGGCCATGCCGATCGAGGTGATCGTGGCTGCGTGCGAAGCGAGCTCTGGACTCGTCGTGGTGGATGAGGCTTATGCGGAGTTCCGGCGCCCAGGAACGGCCAGCGCCGTCGAACTCATCGCGGATCACCCACGGCTGATCGTGACGCGCACGATGAGCAAGGCGTTCGCCCTCGCCGGTGCCCGTCTGGGGTATGCCCTGGGAAACCCGGAGATCCTCGCGGGGCTGCAGATCGTCCGCCTTCCGTATCACCTGTCGTCGGTCACGCAGGTGGTCGCGCACACCGCCCTCGCGCACGCAGATGAGCTGCTCGCGCAGGTCGACGTGCTGCGTCGGGAGCGTGACGACCTCGTCACATGGTTGCGCGGGGAGGGATTCGTTGCGGTCGACTCCGACGCGAACTTCGTGCTGTTCGGGCGCTTCGATAACTCCCATGACGTGTGGCAGGGGTTGCTCGATCACGGGGTGCTGGTGCGCGAAAGCGGACCGGACGGATGGCTGCGGGTCAGCATCGGCACACCGGCACAGAACGCCGCCTTCCGTGATGCGCTGGTCGCCGTCACGCGAGGATCAGGCATGATCGGGGCGAACGAAGGGAAGGGGTAGCCAGATGCCGAGGACGGGTCGCGTAGAGCGGTCGACCAAGGAGAGTCGGGTTCTTGTCGAGATCGATCTCGATGGCACCGGCCAGGCCACGGTGTCCACCGGAGTGCCGTTCTTCGATCACATGCTCGCTCAACTCGGCAAACACGGCGGGTTCGACCTCACGGTGGAGACGGAGGGTGATCTGGAGGTGGACGCCCACCACACTGTCGAGGACACGGCGCTGGCTCTGGGGACCGCGTTCCGGCAGGCCCTGGGCGACGCCGCAGGCACCCGTCGCTACGGAGATGCTCTCGTCCCGCTCGACGAAACCCTGTCCCAGTGCGCGGTCGATCTGTCGGGGCGGCCCTACCTGGTGCACGAGGAGCCCGAGATCGTCGAGTTGATCGGCTCCTACGACACGACTCTCACGCGACACATCTTCGAATCCTTCGTGGCGACAGCGCAGATCACCTTGCACATCCGGGTGCTCAGTGGACGCAATGCCCATCACGTCGTCGAAGCGCAGTTCAAGTCCTTCGCACGGGCATTGCGCGATGCGGTCGCGATGGACCCGAGGGTGGTGGGTGTTCCCTCCACGAAGGGCACCCTGTCCTCGCGCGACTCTGTCGCCTGACACGCGAGGAGCGAGCGTGAACTGGTTCCCGGTCATCCTCCTCGGTCTTGGAGCTTTCCTCGCCGGTGGCGCGTACTCGATGCATTCGCAAGGCCAGCGCACCGCGATGATCATCCTCATCGTGCTCGCCGCGATGGCGATCGTGGCCGGTGGGCTGTATGCCTGGGATGCCGCGTGATCGGAGGAACCGCGTGATCGGATGTTCCGCGTGATCGGAGGATCCGCGTGAGTCGGGCCACCGTGGCCCTGCTGGATTACGGTTCGGGCAATCTGCGGTCGGCGCAGCGTGCCCTCGAGCGAGCAGGCGCCGAGGTGACGCTGACGACTGATCAGTCAGCGGTGGACCGAGCCGATGGACTCGTCGTTCCCGGCGTCGGCGCCTTCGCCGCGTGCATGGCCGGACTTCGAGCGGTGCGTGGGCCGCAGATGATCGAACGGCGGCTGGCAGGTGGACGTCCCGTGCTGGGTATCTGCGTCGGCATGCAGGTGATGTTCGATCAGGGAGTGGAGCACGGTGTCGTGACTGAGGGCCTCGGTGAATGGCCCGGTGCCGTGGAGCGTCTGGCGGCCGATGTGCTGCCGCACATGGGGTGGAACACCGTGGTGGCGCCCGCTGATTCGCAGATGTTCGCCGGGCTGGAGGGGGAGCGGTTCTACTTCGTGCACTCCTACGCGGCTCGACAGTGGTCGATGGAGGAGCGTCCACCCCTGCCCGTACCGAGGGTGACCTGGGCTGAGCATGGCGAACCCTTCGTCGCCGCAGTGGAGAACGGTCCCCTGTGGGCGACGCAGTTCCATCCGGAGAAGTCCGGGGACGCCGGTGCCCACCTCCTCTCCACCTGGGTCACCTCCCTCCACTAACCCAAATCCGCAACAATTCGAACGTTGTCGCCCCATAGGCGTTGCGAATTTCGGATCGACAGGCATGAGCGAAAGGCTTCGGATGGCGAAGGATCGGGCGCACCGGCGGGCTGAGCGGGAGGCGGAGGCGCAGGTGCAGCGACGGCGCCGAGCCGCGCAGGTGCGCCGTAGCGAACGCGCGCGTCGTCGACGCGAGCGCGTGCGGACCCTCGTACCTCGCAAGCCGCACACCACGCCCGGTCTTCTGGCCCGACGCAAACGCAGGAGGTTGGCTGCACTCGCGGGAATCATCGTGGTGATGTGCGCGATCACCTGGCCCCTGCTGCCCGACTGGGGTGGCCGGCTCGTTGTCCTGGTCGGGTTGCTGATGCTGGCACCGGTGGCGTGGGTGATGGCATTCGGTCGCGTATGAGGCCCGGTCGAAGGGAAATCTCGCGCGGAGGTGGAATGGCCCGGCCGAGGCGAACTGATCTAGCCGGATAGAGTTCCCGCTATGGCGCTCCCTCCGCAGAAGCCCGTCTTCACCCTGCTGCCCGCTGTCGATGTGGCTGAAGGTCGTGCCGTGCGGTTGGTGCAGGGTGCCGCCGGTACTGAGACCGACTACGGAGATCCCGTAGCAGCGGCCCGGGCCTGGGTCGAGCAGGGTGCCCCCTGGATTCATCTGGTCGATCTCGATGCGGCCTTCGGCCGGGGGGATAACCACGCGGTGCTACGTCGGGTTGTCGAGGCGGTTGGCGGTGACGTCCACGTCGAGATCGCCGGGGGGATCCGCGATGACGCAGCACTCGATGCTGCCCTTGCGACGGGTGCCTCGCGGGCTGTGATCGGTACCGCGGCGATGGAGAATCCTGACTGGGTTCGCTCGGCGATCGCACGTCACGCGGACCGCTTGGCGGTGAGTCTGGATGTTCGCGGTCATACCCTGGCCGCCCGCGGATGGACGTCGGAGGGGGGCGACCTGTTCGAGACCCTGTCGCGCCTGGATGCCGATGGCTGCCCTCGCTACATCGTCACCGACGTCGAGAAAGACGGCATGATGCACGGCCCCAACATGCACCTGCTGAAGAAGGTGTGCGATCACACCGATCGACCGGTGATCGCGTCAGGCGGCATTTCCCGACTCGAGGACCTGCATCGCCTCGCCGATATGGCCACGCACGGGATCGAGGGCGTGATCATCGGTCGTGCGCTGTATGAGAATGCCTTCACTCTCGCTGAGGCTGTGGCCACGATCGAGCCGCGATTCGACCTGTTCTTCTGGGGTCCTCCACAGCCGTGACCCTTGCTGTGCGGGTCATCCCCTGCCTCGATGTCGATGCCGGCCGGGTCGTCAAGGGCGTGAACTTCGTGGGGCTTC
>CBFHQG010000079.1:0-9917 GCA_965657825.1 Actinomycetes bacterium
CCCGATGGGGTCGGTTCTAGATGAGATCGTCCAAGGGGTCCGCACCGACCTCGATGGGCGCATGGAATCCCGCCCGCTGGAGCAGGTGAAGGAACGAGCCGAGCGGATGCCGCATGCCATCGATGCCGAAGCCGTGCTGCGGGCTCCGGGAATCGGTGTGATCGCGGAGGTCAAGCGGGCGAGTCCGAGCAAGGGGGACCTCGCGCCGATCGAGGACCCTGCCGCCCTCGCGCGTGAATACGAAGCCGGTGGCGCCCGGTGTATCAGTGTGCTCACCGAGCAGCGTCGATTCTCCGGTTCGTTAGACGACCTGCGCGCCGTGCGTTGCGCAGTGGAGATCCCGATCCTGCGCAAGGATTTCATCGTGTCCTCCTACCAGATATGGGAGGCGCGAGCATTCGGTGCCGATCTCGTCCTGCTCATCGTCGCGGCGTTGGAGCAGTCGGCCTTGGTCAGCCTGGTCGAGCGCACGCGATCGTTGGGGATGACGCCACTGGTCGAGGTGCATGCACCCGACGAGGTGCACCGGGCCGTCGATGCCGGTGCGACCGTGATCGGCGTCAACGCACGCAACCTCGCGACTCTCGAGGTTGACTCGACCACCTTCGAGCGGGTGGCTCCACTCATTCCCGATCCCTGTGTGCGCATCGCGGAGTCCGGGATCCGTGGCCCGCGCGACCTGATCGCGTACGCGGAGATCGGCGCCGACGCCGTCCTGGTGGGGGAGAGCCTGGTGACCGGCGGTGATCCGCGGGCGTCGGTCCATGATCTAGTGACGGCTGGTTCGCATCCGGCACTGCGTCGTGAGCGGCGCCCCATCGATCCAGGAGAGCATCCATGACCGAGACCGTGGTTCAGGCAGGTCACTACGGACCCTACGGCGGTCGGTTCGTTCCCGAGGCGCTCACGCATGCACTCGACGAACTCGACGCCGCATTCCGCACGGCACTGGAGGATCCCGCATTCGCAGTGGAACTCGAGCATCTGCAGCGCACCTACACCGGTCGACCGAGCCTGCTCACCGAGGCGAGGCGTTTTGCCGAGCACTGCGGTGGGGCGCGAATCCTGCTCAAGCGCGAGGATCTCAACCACACCGGATCCCACAAGATCAACAACGTGCTGGGACAGGCACTGCTGGCCCAGCGAATGGGCAAGCCGCGGGTGATCGCAGAGACCGGCGCCGGCCAGCATGGTGTCGCGACAGCGACGGCCGCTGCTCTCCTCGGCCTGGAGTGCACCGTGTACATGGGCGAGGAGGACACCCGCCGCCAGGCACTCAATGTCGCGCGCATGCGATTGCTCGGTGCCGAAGTCATCCCCGTCACCGCGGGTAGCCGCACGTTGAAGGATGCGATCAACGAGGCGATGCGCGACTGGGTCACCACCGTCGATCGCACGCATTATCTGCTGGGGACCGTAACGGGCCCGGCACCCTTTCCCGAGATCGTGCGCCACTTCCACTCGATCATCGGCACCGAGGCGCGAGCGCAGGTCCTCGAACTCACCGGACGGTTGCCAGACGCGGTCGCTGCCTGCGTCGGAGGTGGCTCCAACGCGATGGGGATCTTCTCTGCCTTCCTCGACGAACCCGGGGTCGGGCTGTACGGGTACGAGGCCGGGGGTGAGGGAATCGACACCGGCCGGCATGCGGCGCGCTTCGCCATGGGTGCCCCCGGGGTCCTGCACGGTGCGCGCACCTACGTTATGCAAGACGAGTGGGGCCAGACCGTCGAATCGCATTCCATCAGCGCAGGATTGGACTATCCGGGAGTCGGTCCAGAGCACGCCTGGTTACACGACACGGGTCGGGCTCATTACGAACCGGTCACCGATGACGAGGCGATGGCCGCGTTCGCGCTGTTGTCGCGCACCGAGGGCATCATTCCGGCCATCGAGACCGCGCACGCCCTCGCCGGTGCGATGCGCCTCGGTCGCCGACTCGGTCCGGATGCGGTGATTTTGATCAACCTGTCGGGTCGTGGTGACAAGGACGTCGAAACGGCCGCGCGGTACTTCGGCCTCGATGAGGCCGAGTCCCCGACGTGACAGGTCTGGAGCAGGCGTTCAACCGTGCTCGCGGCGAGGATCGCGCCGCGCTCATCGGCTACCTTCCGGCGGGGTTCCCAGATCGGGATACCTCGATCGAACTCATCGCAGCGATGGTGGCTGCGGGGGTGGACATCGTCGAGGTGGGGCTGCCCTACTCCGACCCGCTCATGGACGGCCCGGTGATCGCGAGCGCTGCCGATCAGGCACTCGCCGCGGGTACGACGACTGACGATGTGCTCACGGTGATCGAATCGACAGCGGCGACCGGCGCTGCGACGGTCGTCATGTCGTACTGGAACCCCATCGAGCGCTACGGGGTCGATCGATTCGCCCAGCGACTAGCCGATGCGGGCGGAAGCGGAGCCATCACTCCGGATCTCACGCCCGAGGAGGCCGGGCCCTGGCGGGCTGCGACCTCGCACCACCACCTAGACCGGGTCTTCCTCGTCGCTCCGTCCTCGACACCGCAGCGGATCACCACCGTGGTCGAGGCGTGCTCGGGCTTCGTGTACGCCGCCTCCGTCATGGGCGTGACAGGGGCACGCACCAGCGTGTCGAATGCCGCCGAGGGTCTCGTTGCGAGAGTGCGCTCGGCCACCGATCTGCCCGTCGCGGTGGGCTTGGGAGTGTCCACCGGTGAGCAGGCGGCCAGCATCTCCCAGTACGCCGACGGGGTGATCGTCGGCTCGGCGTTCATCCGGGCGATCCAGGAGGCCGGGGATACCTCCTCAGCGCGGCGTGCCGTCTCGGCCCTGGCGGGGGAACTTGCCGAAGGGGTGCGGCGTCGCAGCGAGTAGGTGCAGGCCCTACGGTGGGCAGGCGCCCCGGTGAGACCCTACGGTGACGTCCTACTGTGTGGTCGGTGACCGGGGGCAGGAGCGTGGGTACGGATCCACGCTGAGGGAGGAGCGGAAGGCTCGATGGGCAAGAACAGCGACGAGAAGTCGACCCGCGAGAAGGCAGCCGCGGCACGTGCGGCCCAGCAGGCTGCCGAGAAGCGCCGGGAGCGCACGATCCGCATCATCGGTGCAATCGCCGTGGTGGCCGTGGTCGTCATCATCATCGGCCTGGCCGTCATCGTGCCGCGCCTGTCCGGCGACTCCGCGAACGGCGGCGGGCGTGATCTCCCCGATGTAAACCCGGCCGCGGCGCTTCCCACCGGGGTCCTCGGTCCCGATGACGAGTTCGCCTATGCGGTGCCCTATGGCACCGCACCCGACACCGCCCCCACGCTGGCGATCTGGGAGGACTTCCAGTGCCCGGCGTGCGCAGCCTTGGAGGAGATCAACGGTCAGGGCATCAAGGACCTCGCCACCTCCGGGCAGGTGCAGTTGTTCTGGCGCCCCACCACGTTCTTGGATCGCAACCTGCAGAACACCTCCTCCGCCGAGGCGGTTTCGGCGTGGGGTTGCGCGATCGACGCCGGGAGAACTGCCGAATACGCCGCCATCGTCTACGCCAATCAGCCCTCCGAGGGTGCCGGATACACCACCGCGCAGTTGATCGACTTCGGTGTGCAGTCGGGCATTGGTGGCCCGGATCTGGAGACATTCACCCAGTGCGTCGAGGACGGCACCTACCTGGGTTGGGCAGTGAACTCCACGGCGATCTTCTATGAGGACAATGTCCCGGGTACACCGACGGGCTACCTCGATGGGCTTGCGCTCAATGGTGGGCAGCTGGCAGACCAGAATGAGCTGCAGCGGCTCGTCGATGAGGCGGCGGCCGCCGGTTAAGCCGGCCGACCTCGACGATCGGATCCAGTCACGTGATTGACACCACCACGCTGCTGGGCTTCCTGCCGAGCCCCGCGCAGGGGGCCTGGAACCTCGGGCCGATCCCGCTGCGTGCCTATGCTCTGCTCATCGTCGCCGGCATCGTGGTGGCGATCTGGGTCGGCTCGAAGCGCTACGTGGCGCGGGGCGGCCGTCCGGGAACGATCGCCGATATCGCCATCTGGGCTGTCCCCTTCGGGATCATCGGAGGTCGGCTCTACCACGTCATCAGCGATTGGCAGTTGTATTTCGGACCCGATGGGCGGGGCTGGGTCGCTGCGCTGCGCCTGTGGGACGGTGGCCTGGGGATCTGGGGGGCCGTTGCGATCGGTGGCCTCGGGGCCTGGATCGGGGCCCGCCGGGCCGGTGTGGCACTCCCACCCGTCGCGGATGCGATCGCGCCGGGCATCGCTCTCGCCCAAGCGATCGGACGCTGGGGCAACTACTTCAACCAGGAACTCTTCGGTGCTCCCACGCAGCTTCCGTGGGGGCTGATCATCGACCCGGCCAATCGTCCCGCCGGGTACGAGTCCTTCGAGACATTCCATCCGACGTTCCTGTACGAGTCGCTGTGGATGCTCGCTGTCGCAGGGGTGCTCATCTGGGCCGATCGTCGCTTCCGCATGGGTCACGGTCGGGTCTTCGCCCTCTACGTGCTGCTCTACACCGCCGGGCGGTTGTGGATCGAGGCGCTCCGCATCGATTCGGCGAACACGATCCTCGGGCTGCGCTTGAACATCTGGACGTCGATCCTCGTCGGCCTCGGAGCGCTGGTCTACCTCATCGTCTCGGCGCGACTGAGGCCCGGGCGTGAGGAGATCGCCGATCCGGGGGAGGGCGACGATCCCACCGGCTCTGCTACCGTAGGGGACCCCAGCGGGCCAACGGCGTCCCGTCCCTGAGCGCTCCAACCGGAGCGCCTCGACGAGTGTTGCGCGAGGTTTCCATGGTGTCGATGTTCTCCTCTGTTCCCCAGGCCCAGGGTCTGTACGACCCGGCGACTGAGCGGGATGCCTGCGGTGTGGCCTTCGTCGCCACGATGTCCGGTGTGCCCTCGCACGGCATCGTCGAACTGGCCCTGACCGCCCTGCGCAACCTCGATCATCGCGGTGCCTCGGGAGCAGAGCCGGACTCCGGCGACGGAGCCGGGATCCTCGTGCAGGTCCCCGATGCGTTTCTGCGTCAGGTCGTGCCCTTCGAGCTTCCGGCGGCAGGATGCTACGCGGTGGGGATGGCCTTCCTGCCCGATGATGAGTTCGAGGCCGACTCCACCCGGTCCACCATCGAGGCGATCGCAGCCGAGGAGGGCCTGATCACCCTCGGCTGGCGTGATGTGCCGGTCGATCCCGCACCCCTGGGGGCCACTGCCCGTGCGGTGATGCCCCGGTTCTCCCAGATCTTCCTCGCTTCAGCCGATCAACGACTGCAGGGCGTCGACCTCGATCGCGTCGCCTTCGTCGTACGCAAGCGGGTCGAGCGCACGACAGACGCGTACTTCCCGTCGTTGTCCGGACGCACCTGCGTCTACAAGGGCATGCTCACCACCGAGCAGCTCGAGCAGTTCTTCCCGGACCTGTCGCATCCTGACTTCGCCTCCGCACTCGGGTTGGTTCACTCGCGTTTCTCCACCAACACCTTCCCGTCCTGGCCGTTGGCGCATCCCTACCGACTCATCGCGCACAACGGCGAGATCAACACGGTGAAGGGGAATCGCAACTGGATGCGAGCCCGCGAGGCCATGCTCTCCAGTGACCTCATTCCCGGTGATCTGGAGCGGATCTTCCCCATCTGCACCCCGGGTGGCAGCGATTCGGCTTCGTTCGACGAGTGTCTCGAACTCCTGCATCTGGGCGGACGCAGCCTGCCCCACGCGGTCCTCATGATGATCCCCGAGGCGTGGGAGAACCACGCGGAGATGGACCCGGCCCGACGAGCGTTCTATGAGTTCCACTCGACTTTCATGGAAGCCTGGGACGGCCCCGCCGATGTCTGCTTCACCGATGGCACGCTCATCGGAGCGGTGCTGGATCGCAATGGTCTTCGTCCGGGTCGCTACTGGGTCACCGATGACGGCCTGGTCGTTCTCGCCTCCGAGTCAGGCGTCCTCGACCTGGATCCATCCACGATCGTGCGCAAGGGGCGCTTGCAACCGGGTCGGATGTTCCTCGTGGATACCGCCCAGCATCGGATCATCGAGGACGATGAGATCAAGGCCGATCTTGCTGCGGCTGAGCCCTACGGGGAGTACCTGCACGCTGGACTGATCCATCTGGACGACCTGCCCGAGCGCGAGCACATCGTGCACACCCACGAGTCAGTCGTCCGGCGTCAGCAGACCTTCGGATACACCGAGGAGGAATTACGCATTCTGCTGACCCCGATGGCGGGCAGTGGTGCCGAGGCGATCGGATCGATGGGCACCGACACCCCGATTGCGGCGTTGTCGCAGCGACCCCGATTGCTGTTCGACTACTTCCAGCAATTGTTCGCCCAGGTCACTAATCCGCCCCTGGACGCCATCCGCGAAGAGATCGTCACCTCGTTGTCGCACACGATCGGCCCCGAAGGCAATCTGCTCAGTTCGACCCCCGCCCACTGCCGTCAGGTCGTACTGCCCTTCCCTGTCATCGACAACGACGAACTCGCCAAGATCCTGCACATCAACGCCGACGGCGACCTACCCGGCTTCGCGGCGGCGAAGGTCTCGGGGCTGTACGACGTGAGCGGAGGCGGTGCCGCCCTCGAGGCTCGGCTGGAGGAGATCTTCGCCGAGGTCGATGTGCTGATCGCTGACGGAATCCGCTTCATCGTGCTCTCTGATCGCGATAGCAACGCCGACCTGGCACCGATTCCCTCCCTGCTGCTGTGCTCGGCAGTCCACCACCACCTGGTCCGCAATAAGACGCGTACCCAGGTCGGGCTCATCATCGAGGCCGGGGATGTGCGCGAGGTTCATCACGTGTCCCTGCTCGTCGGGTTCGGTGCGGCCGCGATCAACCCCTACCTGGCGATGGAGACGGTCGAGGATCTCGTCGCTCGCGGCGCCATCACCGACATCGCACCGGAGAAGGCGGTGCGCAATCTCGTCAAGGCGCTCGGCAAGGGACTGCTCAAGGTGATGTCGAAGATGGGGGTGTCCACCGTGGGTTCGTACTGCGGTGCGCAGATCTTCGAAGCCGTGGGACTCTCGCACGGCCTGGTCGAGCGCTACTTCACGGGGACCACGTCGCGCCTCGGGGGAGTAGACCTCGACGTCGTCGCTGACGAGGTCGCCGCGCGGCATCGGGCGGCCTATCCCGCATCGGGAATCTCACCGGCGCATCGCCGACTGGATGTCGGCGGTGAGTACCAGTGGCGCAGGGAGGGTGAGCCGCACCTGTTCGACCCGGAAACCGTGTTCAGGCTCCAGCATTCGACACGCACCAAGCAGTTCGACATCTTCCGCGAGTACACCGACAAGGTGGACGACCAAGCGACCCGTCTCATGACACTGCGCGGGCTGTTCTCGGTCAAGGAGGGAGTTCGCGAGCCGATCCCGATCGACGAGGTTGAGCCGGTCAGCGAGATCGTCAAACGTTTCGCGACCGGTGCGATGTCCTACGGGTCCATTTCGGCAGAGGCGCACGAGACACTCGCCATCGCGATGAACCGCCTCGGTGGCAAGTCCAATACCGGCGAGGGTGGCGAGGACGCTGAGCGATTCATCCCGATGCCCAACGGTGACTCCAAGCGGTCAGCGATCAAGCAGGTGGCATCGGGTCGTTTCGGAGTGACCAGTGAGTACCTGGTCAACAGCGACGATATCCAGATCAAGATGGCTCAGGGGGCCAAGCCCGGCGAGGGTGGTCAACTACCCGGGCACAAGGTCTACCCGTGGATCGCGAAGACCCGGTACTCCACCCCGGGCGTCGGGCTGATCTCCCCGCCACCGCACCACGACATCTACTCGATCGAGGACCTCGCCCAGTTGATCCACGATCTGAAGAACGCCAATCCGCAGGCACGCATCCACGTCAAGCTCGTGTCCGAGGTCGGGGTCGGGACGGTGGCGGCCGGGGTGTCGAAGGCCCACGCCGACGTCGTGCTGATCTCCGGCCACGATGGAGGCACCGGTGCCTCTCCGCTGACCTCGCTGAAGCACGCGGGAACCCCCTGGGAACTCGGACTCGCCGAGACACAGCAGACGCTGCTGCTCAACGGGTTGCGTGATCGGATCGTGGTCCAGGTCGACGGTCAGTTGAAGACTGGGCGCGACGTCGTGATCGCCGCGCTGCTGGGCGCTGAGGAGTTCGGGTTCTCTACCGCACCACTGGTGGTCATGGGGTGCATCATGATGCGGGTCTGCCACCTGGACACCTGCCCGGTGGGGGTGGCGACCCAGAACCCCGTGCTTCGCGAGCGGTTCAATGGCCAGGCGGAGTTCGTCGTGACCTTCTTCGAGTTCATCGCCGAGCAGGTGCGCGAATACCTCGCCCGCCTGGGCTTCCGCAGCCTCGACGAAGCGATCGGCCACGCGGAGCTTCTCGACACCACCCGTGCCGTCGATCACTTCAAGGCTCGTGGCCTGGATCTGTCACCGGTGCTGTACGTACCGCCGCTGGAGCCTGACGAACCGCGGCGTTGCGTCACCGAACAGGATCACGGACTCCACCGCGCGCTGGATCGCGAATTGATCGAGTTGTGCGCACCCGCGCTGGACAGCCAGGAGCCAGTACGCGTGCAGATCGGGATCCGGAACGTCAACCGGACGGTCGGGACCATGCTGGGCTCGGAGGTCACCCGGCGATTCGGGGGCCAGGGGCTGCCCGAGGACACCATCGACATCACCTTCACCGGTTCCGCCGGCCAGTCCTTCGGCGCCTTCGTTCCTCGGGGGATCACGCTCCGACTCGAAGGTGATGCCAACGACTACGTGGGCAAGGGGCTCTCCGGTGGCCGCATCATCGTGCGTCCGGATCGGGCGGCTGCCTTCGCCGCCGAGGAGCACATCATCGCGGGCAACGTGATCTGCTACGGCGCTACGTCCGGTGAGGTGTACCTGCGGGGTCGAGTCGGCGAACGATTCTGCGTGCGCAATTCCGGAGTGACGGCCGTCGTGGAAGGCATCGGTGATCACGGCTGCGAGTACATGACCGGCGGCACGGTCGTCGTACTCGGGGAGATCGGCCGCAACTTCGCCGCCGGGATGTCCGGCGGCGTGGCCTACCTGCTCGACGCGGCCACCCATCGGATCAACACCGAGATGGTGGATCTGGAGGTCCTCGATGACGAGGACGTCACCGAGTTGCTCGACGTGATCCGCCGCCACGCGGAAGAGACCGGATCAGGTGTTGCGGCCGCTCTGCTCGCGGAGGGGGATGCGGTTCGATCCCGATTCACCAAGGTGATGCCGCGGGACTACCGTCGTGCCCTGGAAGCCCTCCGGCGAGCTGAAGCCGAGGGTCTTGATCCCGCCGTCGCTGTCATGGAGGCTGCTCGTGGCTGATCCCCGTGGTTTTCTGAAGGCTGACCGCGAACTCCCCGAGCGGCGCCCGGTAGACCTCCGCCTGCGCGACTGGCGCGAGGTGTACGAGGAGATGAGTGATGATCGGCTGCGCACGCAGGCCGGGCGCTGCATGGACTGCGGTATCCCGTTCTGCCACAACGGTTGCCCACTGGGCAATCTGATCCCCGAGTGGAACGACCTGGTCCGACAGGACGACTGGCAGGGTGCGATGGAGCGCCTGCACGCGACCAATAACTTCCCCGAGTTCACGGGCAGGTTGTGTCCGGCGCCGTGCGAAGCGGCCTGTGTTCTGGGCATCAATGCCCAGCCCGTGACGATCAAGCAGGTCGAGGTGTCCATCATCGACCGGGCGTGGGAGTCCGGCTGGGTGACGCCGCAGCCTCCTGATCGACTATCGGGCAAGTCCGTCGCCGTCGTCGGTTCGGGACCGGCAGGGCTGGCTGCTGCCCAGCAGTTGGCACGTGCGGGCCACACCGTGGTGGTCTACGAGCGTGCTGATCGCATCGGTGGTCTCCTGCGTTACGGCATCCCGGAGTTCAAGATGGAGAAGGTCCATCTGGATCGACGCCTCGCGCAGATGTCCGCCG
>CBFHQG010000080.1:0-9855 GCA_965657825.1 Actinomycetes bacterium
GATGAGGTGCGCTCGAATCGGGTGATCATCCCTGCTCGGTGAGATTCCCGGCGTCATCCGGGAGTGTTTCGGCGGACCTCGTCATCGAGCAGGTCGGGGGAGTGCTTGGTGAGGAGAGCTCGACACGCCCTTGTCGCAGATTCTCAACTGGACTCGCGAACGCTGCCCAGTGGTTTCAGCATCAAGCACAGCGTCACTATCCGCCCTGGTTGGGTACTCGACTCGAAACTGATGTCCCGATCCGGCACGTGCTCGTAACCGAGGTGGTCGTACAGCGCCATGGCCCGGTGATTGAGGTCGACCACCCTCAGCACGAGCCGGGTTGCTCCGGCATCACGGGCACGAGTCTCGACCTGTTCGATAAGGCTGCGTGCGATGCCGGCTCCCCAGTGGTCCTTGCGCACAGCGAGGTACCGAAACTCCCATTCCCCGGGGCGAGTGGCCTCGGCCATCTGATGGCCGTGTGGCAGTGCAGCGACGACCGCGACGACCTCACCGGAGCTCGCATGCTCGATGACCAACGATTCATCGAGGCGAGGAAGCACATCACGCAGGGTGGCGACGTAGGGGCTGTCGGGCATGAGGTGACCGCCGTCGACATAGGCCTGGACAGTCAATTCACCGATGGTGTTGATGTCAGCTGGTGCAGCGAGTCGTAGTCGCAACTCCGACGGTGAAGACATGGTGGGGACTGTAGTTGGTAGCACAGTCTCCGATCGCGGGGTGGCTCCCGATGCCCGGATGGATATCACGATGAGAATTCAGGTAAGCCTCGGTTGACCCGTGACTATCCTCAGAGCATGGCGCACAACCCGGATCGTTCGTCGTACTTCCCGGCGATCGAGAAGAAGCACGGTCAGCCGATGTCGTACTGGTTCGAGGTCATGGAAGGTCTCGCTGATCGCAAGTACCCCGAGCAGATCGCCTACCTCCGCGAGAACCACGGCTTCAGCCAGGCGCACGCGAATGCTCTGGTGATGTACTCCCGTGGCTCAGTGAGTGCGAGAAGGTACGACTCGCTCGAGGAGTACCTCGCAAGCATCGATGAGCAGCAGCGCATCACGACCCAAGCCATCCTCGACATCATCACGGCCGCTCATCCCGACGTAGACGTGGTGATCGCCTGGAACTACCCGCAGGTGAAGAAGGGCAAGGAGTATGTCTTCGGTGTCTCTGCCGCGAAGAACCACCTGATGATCGCCCCATGGTCGGTGGAGGTGCTCGAGAAGTTCCGCCCACGCCTGGGTGATTTCGTCGTGAATAAGAAGACCATCCGGATCCCGTCTGACTGGAATGTCGATGCGGCCCTCATCAGGGACATGATCGATGCCTGCATCGAGACGGTGGTGTCGAAGTAAGACGCACTTTCCGCGGAAAGTCCCGCCGCTGCATCACAGATTCGCCATTTCGCCACCACTGTGCGAACTTCGGTTCTATATTCCTGCTCGGACCCGCTAGGGAGGCCTGCATCGGGGGATGCAGTGGGGCGTGGGGGGATCGGTATGGACAGTCGACGACGGTGGCGTCATGTAGGACTGGCCGTTGTGGTGCTGTGCGGTTCGCTGACAGCTGCGATATCGCATTCGTCCGCTGTGACCGCGTCTGCTGCCCCTGACGGGTACTTGGGTTCCTGGAGTGCTCTGGGAGACGGGATCAACGGCCCGGTGTTGGCCTTGACGGTCGAGTCGACGAGCGGTGACATGTATGCCGGCGGCAGTTTCACGCAGGCAGGTGGCTCGAGTGCCGGCAGTCTCGCGGTGTGGGACGGCACGTCATGGGGGGATGTTGATGGGGGAGTCGCCGCGCCGGGCACGGTGCAGGCGCTCACCATCGACCCTTTCACCAGCGAGTTGGTGGTCGGCGGTGACTTCTCATCCGTAGGAAGTGCAGTCGCGGCAGACAATGTGGCGAAGTGGGGAGCCGGTGGATGGCTCCCGATCGGGGCGGGTACTAACGGTTCTGTGCGGGCTCTCGCCATCGACGACACTTTGTATGCGGGTGGTGACTTCACCGCTGCTGGAGGACTGGGCGCGAATCACATGGCGGGATGGGATAGATCTGCCTGGTCGTCGGTAGGCGGAGGGCTGGATGACGACGTGATCGCGATATCCGCTGATGACAGTCTGTACGCGGGGGGCCTATTCACCGGACGTATCGCTACATGGAGTGGGACGTCCTGGGAGGTCGTGGGCGGAGGCATCGTCGGGGAGGTCTATGCGCTTGCCGCCGAGGTAGATGAGCTTTACGTGGGAGGCCTGTTCCAATCGGCTGGGCCTGTGACAGTGCCTTCACTCGTTCACTGGAATGGAACCTCGTGGGTAGCTCTCGTATCGTCCCTTCAGGGCGCTCGAAGCGTGAATGCAATTCAATTGGATGAAGTGCGTCGTGTTCTTTATGTTGGTGGTGAGTTTTCAAATCCGGACGGCACAGTGGCAACGAATGTCGCTGCGCTTGATCTCGCACTCAACGCCTGGATTCCTATGCTTGGCTCAAGTGGAGAGGGAGTAACAGGGGCTATCAGTTACGTCACATCGATGGCTTTCGCTAACTCCGCGAAGTCGTCTCTCTATGTCGGCGGATCCTTCACCTCGGCGGGTGGCGAGGTGGCGTCGAACATCGCACGATGGACCTGGCAGGAACCGCAGGGTGCGAATGCGATCACGAGGGCATTCTCAGACACCGCAGGCTTCACGCTCTCGGGGGAAGGCTTCATCGGAGTGACTGCCAGTGGTGCCGTCAGTATCGGCTCGACTCCTGTTGCCTACACCCGAGATGACAGCGCCACCATCACGGTCACCTCATGGAGTGTCAGCCCAGGGACATACCCGATCACCGTCGATGGCGTGGGTGGCGTCGGCGTCGTCGGCAGTTTCACCAGGCAGGCAGACCCGACTCCACCTCCCCCTCCACCACCGCCTCCTCCACCGCCCCCACCTCCACCTCCTCCGTCATTCCCCCCTGATCCACCGACCAACGTCATCGCGGTGGCCGGGGACGAGACGGTCTCGGTGAGTTGGCTGCCACCGACCAACGCCGGCACGACACCGATCACGACCTATGAGGTGCTGGGCACGCCGGGTGGCTCATGCCGGGTCAGTGTGCCGGCCACCTCGTGTGAGATCGACGGCCTGGTCAACGACGACACGTACTACTTCGTGGCGCGAGCCATGAACTCGATCGGCTGGAGCGTCGTGTCCCGCGTCTCGGATCCTGTCGTGCCCACACCACCGGCACCTCCGCCCCCTCCGCCGGTCGAACCCACCATTCTCATCTCCGGCACACGTGGCGAGGTGCGCGGAAAGAAAGGCGTGATCGTGCGCGGTGAGACGACCGGCTTCGCCGTGGATGACACGCTCATCCCCTGGATCCGATTCCCGGGGCCAGATGAATACTCACCGGGATTCGCTCGAATCCGCATCAAGGCAGACGGAGATTTCCGCTGGCAGCGGCGCACCGGCAAGAAGATCTACATCAGCATCCGTAGTGCGAACAACGAGATCAGGTCCAACCGGTTGATCCTCGATGCACCGGGGCGTCGGTGAATGAAACCGATCAGGCGATCGGAAGGGCCAGATCGGTCACCACGTCGGAATACATCGTCGACTTGATCGACCCGAGAGTGCCGCGATCCTTGCCGGCCAACTCCCGGACCAGGCCATCAGCAACGTCGATCAGGTTCTCGACGTCGCACGCTGCGTCGACGATGCCCGCCTCGACTGCAGCGTGTGCGTCGTAGCGTCGCCCGGTCGCCATCGCATCCAATGCCGTCCGTGGAGTGAGTTTCGCCTGGATGAGGGACGCCATGCCCGGGGAGAAGGGAATCTTGATGTCGACCTCAGGAAGACAGAAGAATCCGCGCTCGGTGCGCATGACCCGATAGTCGCAAGCCAGCGCCAGCATCGCACCCGCGGCGAAGCAATGACCATTGATCGCGCACACCGTCGGGACCGGGAGTGTGAGCAGATCGCTGAACACCCCCTGCACGCGTGCCACGTACGTCGGCCACTGATCCTGATGAGCCATCACCCAATCCAGATCCAAGCCGTTGGAGAAGAACTTGCCGGTGGCGGTGACAACGAGTGAGACAGGCTCCTCGCTCGCTCGAACGGCCTGCAAAGCGCCTTCGACCGTCGAGAGCCAATCCGGTGAGAAACGGTTCTCGTCATCGCCGAGATTGAGATTCCAGACCGGTGTGGCGGTGCTGAGTGTGGCAGGCATGGGGCTCCTCTCCCTTAGGCCACGACCGTAGCGGAGCCGGGTAGCCCACCCCGTGGACCCCCGAGTCTGCAGGTCATGCCTCACCGTGGGGGGTAACCCCCCTTTCAGACGGGGTTCGGCTCGCTTCGCCTCCTCGCAATCAGCACAATAGGGAGTCGGGGATCCGGGAAGGGGCGAAGCGTTGGGCACGGTCCGACGTCATGCTGCGGGAGTCGCTGCACTGAGTGCGGTGCTCGCCATCGGCATGCTGCCTGCGACTCCGGCCATGGCAGCACCGGATGTTGCCGACGTGGCAACCGAGGGGCCGGTGGAGCGGCTCATCGTGCAGTACGCGCCCGGAGCGAAGGCATGGACCTCAGTCGATGACGTCGCCGGTGAGGAGTACGCGGGAGTCGACCTAGAAGCCGGGCGATGGATTGGTTTCGGCTACCGCACGATCGAGTTGCCTGAATCCCTCAGCGAGGATGCAGCCGAGTCAATCGCCCAGGCGCTCGAACGTTCACCCGATGTCGTGTCGGCCGAGCCGGACCGGCCGATGAGCATCGCTATCGACGAACAGGCAGTGCAAACCTCCCCGCCCTGGGGTCTGGATCGAATCGATCAGCGGACGCTGCCGTTGAACGGGCTGTACGACTACGACAACACCGGTGTAGGGGTGCGTGCGTACATCATCGATACGGGGATCCGCTCGACGCATCAGGACTTCGGTGGCCGTGTGACATCGGGCTACACCGCGGTCAACGATGGGCGTGGATGGGAGGATTGCGACAGCCACGGCACGCACGTCGCAGGGACGGTGGGCGGTACGACCTACGGGGTGGCGAAGGATGTCACTCTCGTGCCCGTCCGGGTGCTGGACTGCAATGGCAGCGGCACCTATGCCGCGGTGATCGCGGGAATGAACTGGGTCCGCACCTCGCACCCGGTGGGAGTCCCCGGTGTGGTGAACATGAGCCTGGGCGGTGGATTCAGCTCCTCGATCAATTCCGCGGTGGATGCGCTGGTGAACTCCGGCATCACAGTGGTGGTGGCCTCAGGCAATGACGGAAGCGACCCGTACTGGGGTAACGCGTGCAATTCGAGTCCGGGAAGCGCGGCTTCAGCGATCACCGTCAACGCGTCGACGAGTTCTGATCAGGCCGCGTCCTTCTCCAACTACGGATCGTGCACGGACATCTACGCCCCCGGCTCAGGGGTGCGGTCGGCGACGCACTACAGCGACACCTCATCGGCCACCTTCAGTGGCACGTCGATGGCCGCGCCACATGTGGCTGGTGTGGCAGCCCGGGTACTGCAGGCCAACCCTGCCTTCACCCCTGCGCAGGTATGGCAGGCGATCGAGGATATGGCGACCCCCGCCGATATGCGCCCGAGCATGCCCGATGATGCGAAGACTCTGCTGTATGTCGGGAACGACGGGCCGAGTGTCCCGACACCCCCGACCAATGTCGTCACGGTTGCAGGTAACCAGCAGGTGGCGGTGAGTTGGACTGCGCCCGCCTCCGATGGCGGCTCGGCCATCACCTCCTACACCGCATCGTCGACGACGACGGATGATTCGTGCACCGTGAGCGGGGCGACCTCATGCACGATCACCGGGCTTGCCAACTGGCAGACGTATTCCTTCACCGTGGCCGCACAGAACGAAGCGGGAACTTCGGTCGCTTCCTCCGCATCTGCCGGAGTGATGACCGGTGTGCTGCCGAACCCGGCGACCATCGACTCAGTGACACCCGGGGCCGGTCAGGTCAGCGTGACCTGGACTGCGGGAGCGGGCGTCGGAGCACCGGTCACCCGGCACTTCGCGACAGCCACCCCGGGTGGACGCGCCTGCTCGTCCACGGGCACCTCCTGCACGATCACCGGCCTGACCGGTGGCACCGAATACACCGTTACCGTGGTGGCCCGCAACGACTTCGGCTCCTCGGTAGCTTCGGCGCCCTCCGCAGGTGTCACTCCTACGCCGGCGGTGGTCGTGCTCCCTGATCCGGGAACGACGATCACCTGGGGCACGCTGGGGTCGCTGCCGGAGGCCTTCACCACCGATGTCGTCGCGCTCAGTGCCGGTGAGGCGTTCCTTGTTGGCGTCAGCGGCACCGGCGAGGTCATCGCCACCGGAGACAACACGTACGGGCAGACCACCGTGCCGGTCGACGCCCAGGTCGGTGCGACCGCCGTCGAAGCCGGCGACACGCACGCGCTGGCACTTGTCGGCGGTGGTGTCGTGGCGTGGGGTCGCAATAACTACGGGCAGATCAGCGTTCCGGCTGACCTCCTCAGCGGAGTCTCGGCGATCTCCGCTGGACGCTGGCATTCCCTAGCGGTCAAGGACGGACGGATCTACTCCTGGGGAGACAGTGCCTACGGTCAGCAGAGCCTGCCGGCGGACAACACCGGCTTCACTGCGGTCGCTGCAGGCACCTACCACTCCCTCGCCCTGCGTGACGGTGACGTGGTGACCTGGGGTGGGGGCAGCGCGGCAGCGTCGCTCGTTGTTCCCCAGAACGTTCAGGACGACACCGTGGTGGCGATCGCCGCCGGGATGGTCAACTCCCTCGTGCTGACTGAATCCGGTCAGGTGCTCGCCTGGGGTGACCCCTCCACCGGTGTGACCTCGGTGCCCGCAGCATTGAGCGAGGGTGTCGAGGCGATCGCGATGGGTGGGCTGTTCGCGCTCGCGGTCAAGGACGGCGATGTCTACGCCTGGGGGATGGGCAACGAGGGCCAGCTGAGCGTTCCCGATACCGCTGAGGCTGGAGTCGAGCTCGTCACCGGTGGCCGATACGTCGCAGCCGCGCTCCGCTCCACACCAGTGGCACCCACGGGTGTCACGGCGACGCGAGTGGACGACACCACAGTGACGATCGGGTGGAATGCGGTCACCCGCACCGGCTCCCCGCTGAGCGGCTACGACGTGAGTTACACGCTCAACGACGACTCCGGTGTGATCGGTCCGATCACCACGACCACGACCTCGACCTCCTACACCATCGATGGATTAGCCACCGGGCAGCAGGTGATCTTCGAGGTCGCAGCCCGCAACATGGCGGGCGTCGGCTCGACCGTCACCCTGCTGTGGCCCATCGCACCAGCCCCGGTCACCGCCCTCACCGCAACGGCCGGTGATGCGCGGATCGACGTCACCTGGTCTGCACCCATCGACAACGGCGGGTCAGCGGTCACCGGCTACTCCTACCGGATCAACGGCGGAGCCTGGAATGCGATCGGGGCCACCGCGGTCACCGTGACCGGGCTGCCCAACGGCGTCGCTGCGACCATCGAGGTGCGTGCGGTGAACGCCATTGGAGGCGGCAGCATCTCCACCGTCACCCGAACCCCGGTTGCCCCCGCACCACCGCCACCACCTCCGCCACCTGCTCCGCCTGCACCAGCGCCACCGCCGCCCGCACCCGAGCCGATTCCCGAGCCTGAACCTGAACCCGAGCCGGTCGTGCCCCCGCCACCGCCAGCGCCGGCCCCGGTGACGCAGCCGGTGAAGCCCGGCAGCGGGTCAGCGATCGTCGACGGAGAGCCGATCGAGGTCGTCATCGCGCCGATCAGCAACAGTGCTGGACTGGACATCACCGGCCCTGACTTCTCCCTGCTCATGGAGAGTTTCGGTGAAGACGGTCAGTCGCTGCCTGTCGATGGGGATGGTGCATTGCGCCTGCAGCCGAGGCGCCCCCTCGTCACGCAGGGTGTCGGCTTCATGCCCGGAGAGGAGGTCGCGCAGTACCTCATTCCCGCTGAGCCCGAAGTCGATCGTGATGCGCGTACCGTTCGCGCCGGTCAGCCCCGCAATGTGCGCGATGACACGGCGAACTTCATCCCGCTCGGAGAGACAGTCTCCGACGAGCTGGGTTTCTTCGCCGGAATCGTCGACACCCCCGATGGCCTACCTGCGGGTGACTACACGATCCAGATCGTGGGGCCGTCTCCCAAGGGCAGCCAACGGGTCATCAACATCGGGGTGCGCGTCGAGGTCGTCGCTGCGCCGGCGAGCCTGCTCATCACGGGGACCCGCGACGGCCGCACGGTGCGAGTCTTCGGTGCGTCGACCGGCCTGGAGGGCCAGGTCGTGGGGCCGATGTACAAATTCCCGGGGATGACCTCCTACGTGCCCGGAGTCGCCCGCCGCGTGATCGGCGAGGAAGGCACGTTCACCTGGCAGCGCAAGACCGGTAAGAAGTTCTACGTGTACTTCGTCGGTGACGGTGTCCGGTCGACCTCCGTGCGCATCCCCGCCCGCTGACCGATCGAGTCCCCCGCACATCTGCGACGGTGAATCCACCGAGCCGTTCTGGATTTTCTGCGCTCGCCATAGCAAAGTCCCGGAAGAGTGCAGCAAATCCCTTCGAAGCCGGCGGTATGCGATCAGGAGATTCGCTGACCGAGGGGAACCCACATGATCCGCACCTCGCACCTGGCCCTAGGCGCTGCCGCAGCATTGATAGTCAGCCTGGTCCCTGCAGCACCTGTGACGGCAGGGCTGTTGGTTGCCTCGGAAACCCCAGAGGTCGGGGACTGTCTTTTCGACACTGACCGAAGTGCGTGGGATCCACTGGTCCCCGCCACGAGAGTGGACTGCAGCGAAGAGCATACTGCGGAGGTCACTTATCTCGGCGCCTATCCAGATGACCTCCCCAAGCCCTCCGAGGTTGGGTATGACATATACGCCTACGAGGAGCAAATGTGCCCGTACCCCGAGGCCGTCAACTACTTCACCAAGGTGCGCCCGAGAATTTCTACTCGGGTGACCGGAACATTCAAGGTCCCCACAGATGACCAGTGGGCGGACGGTGATCGGACGGTGGTGTGCTTAGCCGTTTCCTACTCCGGCGAAGGCAGCCAGCAGTCCTGGAAGGGTTCGCTACCGAAACTGCTGGCCGGGCCGGGGTTTGTCGAGTTCCTCGGCTGCCAGAGCGCCAAACCGAAAACTGGTGTGTGGATCGGTCACAGCGAATGCACGAGCAAGAAACAGTGGCTGTTGGTGACCGGCGTGAAGGTCAAGGGTAAGGCGACTTCCAAGCCGTACCCGGGCAAGGCCGTTCAAGCCTCCGCCGATAAGGCCTGCAAGAAGAAGGCGAAGAAGTACACGAAGAAGAACCTGAAACTCACATTCATCGCGTCGGTAGCGCCAGTGGAGTATTGGAATGAGGGGGTCCGGTTTGCCGAGTGCCTGATCCCTTACTCGCACTACAACGGCAAACGCTGAGAGGCCCTGAAAGCAACGTGGGCGCCGAGTATGCAGGTCGCAGCTTCGAGGTCATTGGCGCAATTGAGGAGATGGGGTGCACTAAGCCACTAGTCTGACCGGGTGGGGGAACTGGGGGACAGCCAGGCGAGTTTTGACGCCTGGGCCCAGGCGAACTGGTCAGCGCTGCAGGGCATCGCACGAATCATCGCCGCCGATCCCTACCTCGCCGATGACATCCTGCAAGATGCGCTGGTGGACCTATACACCAGGTGGGACCGCATCCAAGGATTCGACAGTCTCCTGGGGTATGCCACTCGGGTGATGGGGTCGAAGGTCGCCAACCGCAGACGATCAGCCTGGGCTCGGCGAGTCAGCACGACCGACGATCTCGGTGGCGTTGAGCGCACGATAGCCGATGGCATCATGGCTTCGGATGATTA
>CBFHQG010000081.1:0-9708 GCA_965657825.1 Actinomycetes bacterium
CCCTCGCTGAGCACATGCTCGAACTCGTCGGGATCGAAGCGGATCCCGCTCATGTCCTCGCCTCAGGCGGCGCAATGGATACGTGGCGCGCCATGGTCCGTGCACAGGGGGGAGACCCCGATGCGCCCCTTCCGCGAGCCTCGATCATCGAACCGGTGCGTGCGGTGGCACCGGGAGTGGTGACGACCTGCGATGCGCTCGCCATCGGGCGGGCCTCCTGGCAGTTGGGGGCGGGGCGGGCACGGCGTGAGGATGCCGTGTCTGCTTCGGCGGGAATCGAAGTCCTGGTACGGCCCGGTGACGAAGTCATCGCCGGCCAACCCCTGCTCCTCCTGCACACCGACGAGGCTGACCGGCTAGCACGGGCCTTCGCCGAACTCGGCAGCATCGACGTATCCGGCGGTGCCATCACCATCGCCGATCCGGGCACCCCGGTCGACGAACGCTCACTGGTCCTCGACATCATCGACTCCCATGCCTGAGTTCATCGACCAGCCCGTCGCGATCCCCGTGCCCGGGGGTAAGACCATCGAGGAGTTCGTCGGTCGAGTCGTCCAGGGCGAGACATCCGTGTCGATCGCTCGCATGGTTGCTCCCGCCGGATGGAGCGAACCGGCGCAGCGCCCGGAGTTCGACGAGTACACCCTCGTTCTCGAAGGCACCGTGATCGTCGAATCCGATGACGGTGTGCAGGCGGTGGGGGCCGGCCAGGCGATCATCGCGCGTGCCGGTGAACGTATCCGGTACCGCACCGATGAGGGCGCCACCTACGTCGCCATCTGCCGACCCGCGTTCAGCCCCGAGACCGTCCATCGCGACTGAGAGCGTCCCGCTCAGCGGGGGGCCAGCCCCTGACCGGTCGCCTCGGAGAGGCTGCGGGCCCGCTCATCGAGTGCGATCAGCAGGTCCTCGCGCTGCTGTCGTTGCCGGGTATGCCACGGCCATACCGCGGTGTCGGCGAGTGAGTCCCGGGCCGCCTGAAGCTCCAGCACACCATCGGTGACCTCCTCCAGCACGAGGTCCTCCAATGCGGTGCGTACCTCGACCGGACCCACCTGCAGCAGTGGAGACGCATAGGCGACGGTGCCCCGGACATCGGCCTCGGCGTTCTCGATGACGGCAACGGCTTCGGCGTATGCCTGCTGCAGGTGGAGTGCCTCCCGTTCGCGCTGCCAGCCGTCGAGGCGAAACGCGGCGAGCACCACGAACGCAACACCGACGACGCTGGCGGCGATGATCCAGGCCGGCCTGCGGCGCACCGGGGGCACGCTGTGCTCCAGGACCTCCATCGAAGGAACCCTACGCGCGGGGGGATATCTTCGCCCTATGGGTCAACCCAGCCTCGATCAGATCCGACGTGCACCGAAAGTGCTCCTGCACGACCACCTCGACGGTGGAGTTCGCCCCGCCACCGTCGCCGAGCTCGCCGACGAGACCGGCTATGCCGAACTCCCCGTGGCGGATCCTGACGCCCTGGCTCGATGGTTCCGGGCAGAGGCCGATTCCGGGTCGCTGGAGCGCTACCTCGAGACATTCGTCCACACGGTCGGGGTCACCCAGACTGCCGATGCGCTGCGACGTGTGGCGAGGGAGTGCGCCGTGGACCTCGCTGCCGATGGTGTGGTCTACGCCGAGGTGCGATTCGCGCCGGAACTGCATGTGGAGCGGGGGCTGGACCTGCATGAGGTAGTCGAGGCAGTCCTCGCGGGGTTCCGCGAGGGCGAACAGCTGTCTGCGGCGGAAGGAATGCCGATCCGCATCGGAACCTTGCTCACCGCGATGCGCACCGCGGCGCGCAGTCGCCAGATCGCCGATCTCGTGGTGCAGTACCGCGACCGTGGGGTGGTGGGGTTCGATATCGCCGGCCGTGAGGCGGGCTATCCCCCCACGCGCCACCTCGATGCCTTCGAGTACCTGCGGCGCGAGAACGCGCACTTCACCATCCATGCCGGAGAGGCCTTCGGCCTGCCCAGCATCTGGGAGGCGATCCAATGGTGCGGTGCGGATCGCCTCGGACACGGTGTGCGCATCATCGATGACATCCGCGTCGATGATGACGGTGTCGCGCATCTCGGACCGCTAGCCGCCTATGTGCGCGACCGGCGGATTCCGCTCGAACTGTGTCCGACATCCAATGTCATGACGGGTGCGGCGGCGAGCATCGCTGAGCATCCGATCGGATTATTGACCGATCTGCGATTCCGCGTGACCTTGAACACCGACAACCGATTGATGTCGGATACGACGATGACGAAGGAAATGGCCGAAGTGTGCGCTGCCTTCGGCTGGGGCTGGGCTGACCTCCGGTGGCTGACGGTCAATGCGATGAAGAGCGCGTTCATCCCCTTCGATGAGAGGCTGGCACTGATCGACGATGTGATCAAACCGGCCTATGCCGATCTGATGACGGCGGAGACCTGATCACCACCGGGAGTAGGAGGGAATGAGTGCGATGAGCGTGCTGGAGCGGATGGAGAGCACCCAGGGTCAGGTCGAGGTGGTGCGCGACCGGCTCGATCAAGCCCGCCATGGCCTCGACCAGGTCGAGGCAGTGGTCGAGGGACTCGACGATGCGCTGCAGATAGCCGATGACCTACTCGACCATGCGGTGCGGATCACCCGATCATCTCGCCGGTGGGTTCCCGTGGCTGCCGTCGCTCTCGGTGTTATTGCAGGGGTTGCCGCGGGGGCCTGGTGGTGGCGTCGCCGAACGGCTGGCGCCGCACGCGCGCAGGAGGAGTGATTCCCGGTGATCTGCCGATCAGGACCCTGGGGGCCTGAGGAGATCGCACGATTCTGGGATGACGCTCGTATCCCGATCAGGGTCGCGACCAACGGAGAGAGCGGGCCGTTGGTCACCTCGTTATGGTTCGTCCACCACGACGATGCACTGTGGTGCGCGACGCAATCGGATGCCGTGATCGTCCGTCGCCTGCGGGCTGATCCACGATGCGGATTCGAGGTGGCCGGAGATTCCCCACCGTATCGAGGGGTTCGCGGCCAGGGTGTTGCGCATATCCACAGCGATGCGGCGCGGGAGGTCCTGCCCCGGCTGATCGATCGGTACCTCGGCCCGACTCCGACGCCGCTCGGCGATTGGCTGCTCTCGCGAATCGATACCGAGGTGGCCCTCCGCATCGATGATCTCGCGGTGAGCAGTTGGGATTACTCCGCGCGAATGTGATGGGGCCCGGTCGCTAGGACCTCGTGTCACACACCCTGCGGGTGCCAGACGGTGGTGGTCTCCACGAACGCCCGCATCCGACCCAGACCGGGATCCGCTGACCAGTCGTTGCCCGTTTTCGCCAGCACTCGCTTCACGGTTCCGGCAGCCTCGACCTGCATCTGCGTCGACACGGCGTCGTCCACGGCACCGGTGAGATCGAGTGCGTTGACATCGGCATGACTGGCCAACCAGGGGCCGACCTCGGCGTAGTTCCCGGTCAGGATGTTCACCACTCCACCAGGCAGATCGGAGGTGGCGAGGACCTCGGCCAGGCTGATCGAGGGCAGCGGCCGCTCGTGCGCGGCCACGACCACGCAGGTATTACCCGACACGATGATGGGAGCCACCACACTGACCAGCCCGAGCAGGCTGGACTCCTGCGGAGCGATCGCGGCCACCACGCCCGTGGGGACCGGGACGGAGAAGTTGAAGTAGGGCCCGGCGACGGGGTTCGACGAGCCGAGGACCTGGGCGAGTTTGTCCGACCAGCCGGCGTACCACACCCACCGGTCGATAGCGGCGTCGACGAGACCGGCTGCCTTGCGAGCCGACACGCCCTCACTGCGTGCCACCTCATCTTCGAACTGCACCCGGCGACCCTCGAGCATCTCGGCGATGCGATAGAGCACCTGGCCGCGGTTATACGCCGTCGCGCTGGCCCACCCGGGCTGTGCGCTGCGTGCAGCAACGACCGCGTCACGGGCGTCCTTGCGGGAAGCCTGCGAGGCATTAGCCCAGAATCGCCCCTTCGCATCTGTGACCGCGTAGGTGCGGCCGCTCTCGCTGCGGGGGAAGTTTCCGTTGACGAACAACTTGTAGGTCTTGCGCACATCGACGCGGTTGTCCATCACACGACCTCCGATCGCAGGTAAGCACCCAGGCCGTGTCGGCCGCCCTCACGGCCGAACCCCGACTCCTTGACTCCACCGAAGGGTGAAGCCGGATCGAATCTATTGAAGGTGTTCGCCCAGATGACGCCGGCGCGCAGCCGCTGCGCCATCCAGAGCGTGCGCGAGCCCTTCTCGCTCCAGATACCCGCTGACAGTCCGTAGGGGGAGTTATTGGCCTTGGCGACCGCTTCATCGGGGGTGCGGAAGGTGAGGACCGCCAGGACGGGACCGAAGATCTCCTCGCGAGCGATGCGATGGGCCGTGCTCACCTCGGTGAACACCGTGGGAGCCACCCACCAGCCGCGCTCGGGGAGAGCGCACGGCGAGGTCCATCGTCGAGCGCCCTCGTCCTCGCCGGCCTTGATGTACTCGTGGATGCGGGCGTGCTGGGCCGCGGAATTAACCGCGCCGATATCGGTGTTCTTGTCGAGAGGGTCACCGAGGCGCAGGGTGTCCAGTCGACGGGTCAGAGCCGCGGTCACTTCCTCCACGACCGACTCCTGAACGAGCAGTCGTGAACCGGCGCAGCACACCTGACCCTGGTTGAAGAAGATTCCGTTGACGATGCCCTCGACTGCCTCATCGATCGGTGCGTCGTCGAAGACGATGTTCGCCGCTTTGCCGCCCAGCTCGAGGGTGAGGCCCTTCCCGGTACCTGCGATGGCCCGCTGGATCCCCTTGCCTACCTCGGTCGATCCGGTGAAGGCGACCTTCGCGACCTCGGGGTGTTCGACGAGGAGGCGACCGGTGTTGCCATCTCCGGTGATGATGTTGACCACGCCGGGTGGGAGATCAGCCTGCTGGCAGATGTCGGCGAAGGCGAGTGCGGTCAAGGGAGTGGTTTCGGCTGGCTTGAGCACCACCGTGTTTCCGGTTGCGAGGGCCGGTGCGATCTTCCAGGCCAGCATCAGCAGCGGGAAGTTCCACGGGATGACCTGTGCTGCGACACCGTACGGCTGCGGGTGGGATCCGAATCCCGCGTGATCGAGTTTGTCGGCCCACCCTGCGTGGTAGAAGAAATGCGCGGCGACTAAGGGAATATCGACGTCGCGGGATTCGCGGATGGGTTTGCCGTTGTCCAGGGTCTCCAGGACCGCGAGTTCGCGGGAGCGCTCCTGGATCAGTCGGGCGATGCGGTAGAGGTACTTCGCTCTCTCGCGACCCGGCATCCGCGACCAGGTGCGGGTGAAGGCGGTGCTCGCTGCCTTCACCGCGCGCGTGACGTCGGCCGGTCCGGCCTCGCTTATCTCCGCGAGGGTGTCCTCGGTGGCGGGGTTGACGGTGGTGAAGGTCGTGCCGTCGAGCGGTTCGACGAAGGCACCGTCGATGAATAGCCCGTAATGCGCCTTGATGTCGACGACACCGGTCGACTCGGGTGCGGGTGCGTACTCGAGGGTCATCCGGGTTCATCCTGCCTTCGTGATCTGATGGTGGGTCTTCGTCATGTGCTGGTCAGTCGAGTCAGTCGAGTCAATCGATGGACACGTAGTCGGGGCCCGAGTAGTGCCCGCTGATCATGCGCTGTCGCTGCAGGAGAAGGTCATTGAGCAGGCTCGAGGCGCCGAAGCGGAAGAGGTCCGGGGTCAGCCACTGCGGACCGGCGGTCTCCTGCACCATGACCAGGTAGCGAATGGCGTCCTTCGCGGTGCGGATACCTCCGGCGGGCTTGACTCCCACTCGCTGACCGGTGGTCGTGTACCAATCACGGACCGCCTCCAGCATCACGAGGGTGACCGGCATCGTCGCCGCGGGGGAGATCTTTCCGGTGGAGGTCTTGATGAAGTCGGCTCCGGCCAGCATGGCCAACCATGAGGCACGCCTGACGTTGTCGTACGTCCGCAGTTCACCGGTCTCGAGGATGACCTTCAGGTGCGCGTCACCGCACGCCTGCTTGACCTTCGCGATCTGCTCGAACACGACGCCGTAGGAGCCGGAGAGGAATGCGCCGCGATCGATCACCATGTCGATCTCGTCGGCGCCGAGGTCGACCGCGGTGTGAGTGTCGGCGAGTTTGACATCCAGCGACGCCCTACCGGAGGGGAACGCGGTGGCGACGGCTGCAACGTGCAACCGGTCACCGACGGTTTCGCGGGCGATCCCCACCATGTCGCCGTAGACGCAGACCGCGGCCACGGATGGCACCAGGTCGTCGTCGGGGTCGGGGTGGAGGGCCTTCGCGCACATCGCGCGGACCTTGCCCGGGGTGTCGGCTCCCTCCAGGGTGGTCAGGTCGACCATCGAGATGGCCAGATCCAAAGCCATGCGCTTGGCGTCGTTCTTGATCGAACGGGTGGCCAGCATGGCCGCGCGCGCCTCGGCGCCCACCTGGTCCACGCCGGGGAGAGCGTGGAGCACAGCCTTGAGCCCGGCATCGGAGGTGTCCAGGGCACCGGTGCGCTCGCTCAGACCGGATGCTGGGGGCCAGATGGACGTCACCGGTCCAGGGTAGTCACCCCTCCGCGGTGAGGAGGGCGGCGATGTCGACCTCGAGCTGATCGAGCAATTCCGCCAGGAGGGCGCCCGAGGCGCTGGGGTCGGCAGCCGGAGCGCTGTGCACCTGCAGATAGGCCTTGACCTTGGGCTCGGTACCGCTGGGGCGGATGATGATCCTCGCGTGCGCATCGCCGGTCGAGGGTGTGCTCGCGGTGAGCAGCAGGCCGGAGGTGGAGGGAAGCCCCAGGTGGCCCTCGGCGAGGTCGACGACCGCGTCGACCGGTAGTCCGCCCACGTGAGTGGGGGGATGGGCCAGCAACCGGTCGATGACGGGTGCCAGATCCTCCCGGCGCGCCAGTCGTACGGTGACCTGCCGGGTGAGGTGCAGCCCGAACCGGGCGTGGATGGTCGCCAGGATGTCGATCAGACTCACCCCCTCCGCGTGGGCATGGGCGGCCAACTCGGCCACGAGCAACCCGGCAGTGATGCCGTCCTTGTCGGCGACGTTCGCTGGATCGACGCAGTAACCGAGAGCCTCCTCATAGCCGTAGGCGAGGTCAGGAACCCGGGAGATCCACTTGAAGCCGGTGAGGGTCACCGCGAACGGGATCTGCGAGTCAGTCGCGATCGAGTGGAGCAGGGTGTCGGAGACCACCGAGTTGGCGAAGGCACCCGGTGGTCGATCCCCGCGTCTGATGAGCCACCAGCCCAGCAGGGCGCCCACCTCATCACCGGTGAGCATGCGCCATCCGCCCGCGCTGGGAACGGCGACGGCGCACCGGTCGGCATCCGGGTCGTGGGCGATGACGATGTCGGCCGCAGCGTGTGCGGCGACCGCGAGGACGAGATCGAGTGCGCCCTGCTCCTCTGGATTCGGGAAGGCGACGGTGGGGAAATCCGGATCCGGCTGCTCCTGCTCGGTGACGGTGATGGGAGGTGCGAAACCTGCCTGGTTCAGGGCTGCGGCGAAGACGGCGCTGCCGACACCGTGCAGCGCGGTGTGTGCGATGACGAGTTGACGGGGGGTATCAACGTGAACGACTTCGGCTGCGACCCGCAGGTAATCGGAGATGATCGTCTCGTCGAGAATCTGCCATCCGGGTTCCATGGGGATCTGGATGGCCGGTGGAGCATCAGCCATGGCCGCGGCGATGATCTCATCGAGGGGCTCCACGATTTGGCGCCCGTCGCCGAGATAAACCTTGTACCCGTTGTCTTCTCGCGGATTGTGGCTCGCGGTGATCATGATGCCGAGGTCAGCGACGATCCCCGGGGAGGCGATCGCCTGGCCCAGATGACGGATGGAGAATGCGAGCACAGGTGTCGGCAGCGGGCGGGGTAGCACGTAGACCGTCCAGCCGGCAGCGGTGAGCACACCGGCGGACTCCCGGGCGAAATGCTTCGATCGGTGACGACCGTCGTACCCGATGACACAGATCCTCGAGTCGGTGACGAGGGAGTGGGCAAGAGCGTAGGCCGCCCGTCGGACGACCGCGGAGTTCATTCGATTGGGGCCCGGGGACATCCGACCGCGAAGCCCCGCGGTCCCGAAGTGCAAGGAGCCGCTAAACGCATCGAGCAGTTCGGTCAGCGCCTCGTCATCACCACGTTGAGCGCGTTGCACCAGGTGGTCCAGGTCGACGACGCTTCCAGGATCAGGGTCGGATTCGCGCCAGGACCGGATCGCTGCGGTCAGATCAGGTTCGAGGACGTAGCTGGAGTGCTTCATCGCCGGATCGGGTGGAGAGAGGTCACCGTGACTGGAGGTGTTCGCGGCTCAGAGTCGGTTGATGAGGTCGGAGAGGAGCGCGCCCATCCGCTCGGCCGCAGCGGCCCCGGCAGCGAGCACCTCCTCGTGGTTGATGGGCTGGTCCACCATGCCCGCGGCTGGATTGGTCACCAGAGAGAGACCGAGGACCTCCATCCCGGCCTCGCGGGCAGCGATGGCCTCGATAGCGGTGGACATGCCGACCAGGTCACCCCCGATGGCAGCCACCATGCGGATCTCGGCGGGTGTTTCGAACTGGGGTCCGCGGAACTGCACGTAGACACCCTCGGCGAGCGTCGGGTCGATCTCATGGCACAGGGCGCGCAGACGAGGTGAATAGGCGTGCGTCATATCGATGAACGTCGCCCCGACGAGCGGGGATGCTGCGGTGAGGTTGATGTGGTCGGAGATGAGCACCGGGGTCCCGGGGGGCCATTCGGGGTTCAGCCCACCGGCCGCATTGGTCATCATGATGATCCGGCAGCCGGCCGCTGCGGCAACGCGGACTCGATGCGCGACCGCATCGACGCCGTGGCCCTCGTACAGGTGGGTGCGGCCGAGGAAGACCAGAACCCGGTGATCACCGACGCGGATGCTGCGGATGCGCCCGGCATGCCCCATCACGGCGGGAGCATGGAAGCCGGGAAGATCGGCCACGTCGATGTCGGCATCGGGTGTGCCCAGAGCGTCGGCGGCCGGTACCCATCCGGATCCGAGCACGATCGCGATGTCGTGTGCGGCGACTCCGGTCAGGCGGGCGATCTCGGTGGCAGCGGCCCGATCGAGATCGGTGGCATCGGTGGCCTCTGCGGTGGCGAACTCGGACACGGCCGCGACGCTACCGCACCTGGGCGGTGACGGGGCTCACTCGTCGCCGATGCCTCGGCAGGGATGCTCGCGCAGCCATCGAACGTAGTCCGATGGTGCCCCCCCTGATTCGGCGGCATCGGACAGCATGCCCAGGTAGTGGGCTGAGGGGAGGCCGCCCTCGTAGTCGTCCAGGACGTACAGCCAGGCCAGGACTCCACCGGCTAGCGTGTCGACGCGGACGCGCAGCTTGCGCCACAGGCCCAGTTCGACGCCCTCCCAGCCATCGAGGCGGGACTCGTCGTGGGGGTGCAGTTCGTAGAGGGCGACGAAGACTGAGGAGCCCTCGTGTTCGACCACCGTGGCGAGGGCGCCATCGAACCCGATGTCCTCACCGCCGAAGGTCAATCGCCACCCCATCAGCCATCCGGTATCGGCCAAGGGGGACAGCGGTGCCCGCTGCGCCATGCGATGCGGATCGAGGTTAGGGCCGTAGGCGGCGTAGATCGCCATGGTCACCAGAGTAGAACCCCCACCCCGGTTATGCGTCTGAGTCACGGTTGTGGTCGCTAACTCACCGAGTA
>CBFHQG010000082.1:0-9707 GCA_965657825.1 Actinomycetes bacterium
TCGACCGCGGTGATCAGCCGGTCTGCCTGCACGGTCTGGGCCGCGAACAAGACGAGCGCCGTGGACGCAACGAGGGAAAACACCACCAGGTAGGCGATGCCGAGGGTCCACCAGAAGGCGGGACGGCGCCCGGGTCGTCTACCGCCGCGCGGGCCGGCCTCGAGCACCTCCTGGGTCACCTGTCCATCTTGCTGCATGGGTACCGTGGACTGCATGTCGGCCGAACTCCAGTCTCCTCCCGTTGGGTCTCCCAGCGCGCCTGCCGTCTGGCGACCGGACTATGACGCCCGAGTGGAACGCCTGCGTTCGCAGTACTCCGCGCTGCCTCCCGGCACCCCGATCCGCCTGGCGAAGCCGACCTCGAACCTGTTCCGTCAGCGTGAGGCGAATCAGGCCCCGGGGCTCGACGTCGCCTCCTTCGATGGAGTGCTCGAGGTCGACCCGATCGGTCGCACCGCCGAAGTTCAGGGGATGACCACCTACGAACACCTCGTGGAAGCGACACTCCCCTACGGACTGTCACCACTGTGTGTGCCCCAGTTGAAGACAATCACGCTAGGCGGCGCGGTGACCGGCCTCGGTATCGAGAGTGCGAGTTTTCGCGACGGCTTACCGCACGAGTCGGTCATCGAGATGGACATCCTCACCGGCGACGGGCGCATCCTCACCGTGACCGGCGCTGACGACGACCCGCATCGCGATCTGTTCTACGCGTTTCCCAACTCCTACGGGACCCTCGGTTATGCGCTGCGATTGAAGATCGAACTCGAGCCGGTGACCCCGTACGTCCATCTCACCCATGTGCGGTTCCACTCCGCGAATGCGATGGCGCAGGCGATGGCCGACATCACCGCAACCCGCGAGTGGCAGGGTCATCCGGTCGATTACCTCGACGGCACGGTGTTCAGCGCCGATGAGCAGTACCTGACAATCGGGCGCAAGGTGAACGACCGCCAAGGGATCACCCCGAGTGACTACACCGGAATGGATGTCTACTACCGCTCCATCCAGAGCAAGCAGGTCGATCTGCTCACCACCCATGACTACCTGTGGCGGTGGGACACCGACTGGTTCTGGTGCTCGCGTGCGTTCGGTACTCAGAAGCCGGCGATCCGACGCGTGTGGCCCAAGAACAAGCTGCGCAGCGACGTCTACTGGAAGATCATCCGCTGGGATCGCAAGACCGGGTTCTCCGCGCGGATGGACAAGGTCCGCGGGCGACCAGCCCGTGAAGAGGTCGTGCAGGACATCGAGGTGCCCGTCGATCGGCTCGCGGAGTTCCTCGATTTCTTCCACACCGAGGTGGGGATCGAACCGATCTGGGTGTGTCCTCTCAAGCAGCGCGATCCGAACGCCCGCTGGCCCCTCTATGAGTTCGACCCCGAGGTGACCTACGTCAATGTCGGCTTCTGGTCGACGGTGCCGCTACCCCGTGGGGTCGATCCTGCCGAGGGGCAGGTGAACCGGCGGATCGAGCAGGTCGTGACCGATCTGGATGGCCGCAAGTCGCTGTACTCCTCGGCGTACTACTCCCCTGAGGAATTCCGGTCGATTTACGGCGGGGAGGCCTACGACGAGGTGAAGAGCGCATATGACCCCCAGGGCCGACTCCTAGGGCTATATGACAAGGTCGTGCGCCGCCGCTGAGAGCAGGAGTAGGGTTTTCGCCCATGGATCTTGCTAGCGCTTTCGCCCTGGTCGTCCCACCCGAGCGTGGAGTCGGCTTCTCCGCCTACGACGGATCGAGCGTCGGAATGATCGGTGCGGAGGTTTCCCTGGAGGTCAAGACCCCGCGCGCCGTGCAGTACATCGCCGGATCACCGAACCAATTGGGTCTCGCCCGCGCCTACGTCAATGGCGATCTGGAGATCCACGGTGACGCGTACGAGGCCCTGCGCCGGCTCTATCCGTTGCCCCTGGATCACCTGTCGGTCAAGGACAAAGCGAAACTGGCTCGAGAGTTCGCCTCCTTCGCCCTGGCCCGACCTGAGCCACCGTCGCTGGAGCGTCGACTGCGCGGCAAGCGCCACTCGAAGGGCCGCGACGCCGAGGCGATCCATCATCACTACGACGTGTCGAATCGGTTCTATGCCTACGTGCTCGGCCCGTCGATGGCCTACACCTGTGCCGTGTTCCCGACTGCTGACGCTTCATTGGAGACCGCTCAGGAGGAGAAATTCGATCTCGTGTGCCGCAAGCTGGGCTTGAAGCCGGGGATGCGACTGCTCGATGTCGGGTGCGGCTGGGGTGGCATGGTGCTGCACGCGGTGAAGAACTACGGCGTCAGCGCGATCGGTGCGACGTTGAGCAAGCAGCAGGCTGAGTGGGGGCAGCGGGCGATCGAGGATGCCGGACTGGCTGACAAGGCGCAGATCCGGTTCAGCGACTATCGCGATGTGAAGGAAACCGGCTTCGACGCCGTCAGTTCGATCGGACTCACCGAGCACATCGGCCGAGCGAACTACAACTCCTACTTCACCTTCCTGCTGTCGAAGTTGCGGCCTGAGGGGCGCCTGCTCAACCACATGATCACCCGCCCTGACGGCGCTGACCCCTCTCACTACAAGCGGTCGTTCATCAACAGGTACGTCTTCCCCGACGGTGAGTTGTCCTCACCCGGGCTGATCATCTCCGACATGAACGACGCAGGCTTCGAGATCCGCCACGATGAGAGCCTGCGCGAGCATTACGCCCTCACCTTGGCCCAGTGGTGCGCCAACCTCGAGGCCAACTGGGATGCCTGCGTGACCGAAGCGGGGCTGCCGACCGCACGGGTATGGCGTCTGTATATGGCGGCCTCGCGCCTGGGCTTCGACATCAACACGATCCAGTTGCACCAGATCCTGGGTGTGAAGCTCGGCGAGAACGGCCGTTCAGGGGTTCCGTTGCGAGTGTCGGGCGAGACCTGGGGCCGCATGCCCGACGCCTGACAGGCTAGGTCAACGCCCCTGGATCATCCGGCACGTCAGCGGCGTAGGCCCGCAGGATCTCCAATGGCACAATCCCGGTTGCGGCCTGGTGGGTCGCGGCCAGCACAACCGGGGGCGCGACTCCGGCCTCGTGGGCCTGCAGCCAGCGCGCAGCACAGACACACCAGCGATCCCCGGGCTTCAAACCCGCGAACCGGTATTCCGGGCGCGGGGTGATCAGGTCATTGCCGACCTCACGCTGCTGGGCCAAGAACTCCTCGCTGACCACCGCACACACGGTGTGCGAGCCGAGATCATCCGGGCCGGTCGAGCAGCAGCCATCGCGATAGAAACCGGTCATCGGATCGGTGCCACATTCGACGATCGTCTCGCCGAACACGTTGATCTCCGGTTCCCGCGTCACGAGATGAGGCTATCGAAGAGAATCAGTCGTTTCGCTCAAGAGGTTGACCAGGAATCTCGGCGATGAGCACAACGTCCTTGTCACGCTTCGTTAGGACGTCAGGGATTGACCGGGGCCGGCGAGATCGAGGCCGCCATCGGCGACGAAGACCTGCCCGGTGATGTAGTCCCCGGCCGGCGAGGCGAAAAACCCGATCACCGCGGCGACTTCATCGGCCGCCTGCAGCCGACCCATCGGCACGACCTTCGCCGTCTGATCCGGCTCGAGGCCATATCTCTCCCAGGCGTCGGTGTGCACGATTCCTGGTGCGACCGCGAGGGTGCGGATTCCCTTGGCCGCCCATTCCACCGCCCAGGTGCGCGTCAGGCTCTCCACCGCGGCACGTGCGGCTGATGAATGCGCCATCCCCGGCATACCCCGGCGCGGGGTCATGGTGACGCTGGCGATCTTGCCGTAGCCGTTGGGGATCATCGAGCGCGCCGCGACCTGAGTGGACACATACCAGGTGGCGTCGAGATTCAATCGCGTGACCGCGCGAAAACCTTTGTGGGAGATGGCTTCTGCGGGCGAGACGAACTGCCCGCCAGCGTTATTGACCAGAATGTCGATGCGCTCGAAGGCGCCAAGCACGGTGTCGAGCATCGTGTCGACAGCTTCAGGTTCACGCACATCACACGAGACTGCGAGCGCGTGACCACCCGCTGATTCGATGATCGAAACGGATTCAGCGAGTTGTTCTTCACGTCGCCCCACGACCGCCACGCGCGCCCCGAGTCGAGCCAGCAGCACCGCCGTCGCCCGCCCGATACCGCTACCACCACCGGTGACGAGTGCGGCCCGACCGTTCAGGCAACCCTCCGCGAGGGATGCGACGGCATCTGGGTTGGTGGGGGCGCTCACGCGAGGGCGAGGAAGAGCTTCTCGAGCTGGTCAGGGGTCATCGACAGCTTC
Organism: Actinomycetes bacterium; assembly: GCA_965657825.1. GTDB lineage: Bacteria > Actinomycetota > Actinomycetes > S36-B12 > S36-B12 > M55B157. The sequence continues at coordinate 4,285 of CBFHQG010000082.1, forward strand.
TCGCCCCGGCCTTCGGCCTGGGCGCACTGCTGCAGCGCGCTGGAGATGATCTTGAATCCGGCTCGATCAAGTGCGCGCGACACCGCTGCCATCTGGGTGACGACATCGCCGCAGTCACGGCCGTCCTCGATCATCGCGATGATCCCGTTGACCTGGCCCTGCACCCGGCGCAACCGGGTCAGCACATCGCGACGGCACACCTCATCGATCGGCATGATCCCGCTGATCGCCGGGGTCGTGGTCGTCTGGATCGCTGCCGTCGGGTCGGCTGCTGCCTGCTTGGACATGTGCGCCACCTCTCCTCGCCCGTGGCATGAGCATACCCCCGGGGGTAGCTCGCGGCGACCTAGCGTTCAGCCAGGGTGTCCCGCTTAGAGGCGATCACGATGCGGTTGGAGATCAATTCTCCCGCGGCGAAGGTGATGGCGATCTTCTTGCCGGTGATCCTCCGCCAGGAGAAAGTGCCATCCTCGGCCACCGTCCGACGGGCCTCGCCGATCTGCCACTCGGTCTGTCCTGGGAGTTTGTAGCGCGGGGTCACCTGCTGGCCGACCAGATCGGTCGTGGTGCCGTCGACGAAGATGCGACGGACCTCCCTGCCTTCGCCACGGGTTCCCGAGATCACCATGGTCGGCACTGGCTCATCGTCGGTCACCTCGATGCCGATGTTGATCACCAGTGGATCCCCATCAACACCCGTTCCCACGAGTTGCAGGGTGTGGTCTCCAGGTGGGACATCCGGAGGGATCGTGGCCTCAGCCGACCAGGAACCATCGTCCTCGACGAAGAATTCCCCAAGGGAGAACGGCTCGGAGAAGATCAGCACCCGAAATTCAGTCTCTGGCTGGAACCCCCAAAACGAGGGACTCGGCGGGGAAGACCCGACCGTGAACGGAGACCTCACCGGCACGCTGGGAACGCGTGACGACGGCGGCACGGTGAGCACGACCGGAGCGGATGACGGGGGCTGGAAGTTGAACGTTCCAGGCGATGGGTTGCTCACCTCGGCCGGGATCGGTCCGCGAGGGGTATCGAAGGTCCCCGTTCCCGGCGGGGGTGGGTCCACCGGTGGTACCGGGGGCGGTGGGGGCGGCGGTGGAACGACACCGCCACATCGGAATGGAAAGTCCAAGCCAACGTCATAGAAGGGACCCTCGGAGGGCTTCAGGCCGCCGCAGTTGACGACGCTGTCGTGGGCTCCGTCCTCAGCATCGATGGTGTTGTCTCCAGGACCCCCACGGTGTCGGTCGTCGCCTGACTCGCCCTCGATGTAGTCGTCGCCCTCCTCGCCCGCCAGATCATCATCGCCACCACCGCCGAAGATGCTGTCGTTGCCCGGACCCGCTTGAACGAAATCCCGCCCGCCACCGCCGTAGAACTCATCGCGCCCCTGGCTGCCGAGGTAGGTGGCATCCACGGTGGTGTTCGGGTCGAATGCGACCGTGACCGGGACCGTGGCCGCGTTGAATCTCAACGAGACGTACCAGTCCTGCGGTGTCGTTCCCGTGACGACACAGGTCACCCGCGTCGAAGCACCTTGGGAATTTCCGACGCACCTGGAGTCCGAGGTGATCAGCCGGGCGGTGCCTTCGTCGATCAGGAACTCGATACCTGAGAAAACGCCTCCTCCGCCCACTTCGCGGACGATGAGCTGCTCGGCCTCGGTGAAGGGGGTGAGAGCTGCCCCAGCCCGCGCGTACACGACATATTTGTCGGGTGCGGGCTTCTCCACTGAGATCCGGATGAGCGCGAGGTCATTGGCTGCCTGGGTGGGCGCAGCACCGAGGGCGAGCACACCGAGGGGAAGTGCAGCAACTGCGGACCCAACCATGATCCGGCGTACGGCGGAGGTTCTGCGCATCTTCGACAGGCTAACTGCCCGGCAGCGTCGAAGGAAAGTCCAGCGAGTCCAATGGGGTGGAAACCCCCCATCCAGTGCCCTTAGGCGGGGGAAACGAAGATATGGGCGGCAGCGTCACGTGGAATCTGCACCGACCCACCGGCCAGGGAGACCTGGACCAGCCCCTTTGGCCCGCCGGACGGTGGCCCCAGGATCTCCACCTGTACGCCGGGGCCGACTCCGACTGCCCCCAGCGAACCCATCAGCAACGCATCCACCTGGACCGGCTCGGCGATTCGGCGGATGACCCATCTCGTCGGCTCACCACCCCCTCGCTCGGATGCATCATGCAAGGTAAGCAACACCTCGGACTCGGCTGCCTGATCCACGAGCGCGGGATCGAGCTCACTCAGCCCCGGGATCGGATTGCCGAATGGCGAGAACCGGGGACCGTGGAGAAGGTCGACGAGGCGCCGCTCGACCGTCTCGCTCATCACGTGTTCCCACCGGCAGGCCTCGACATGCACATCCTCGAGTGGGATTCCGATGACGTCGACGAGCAGGCACTCGGCAAGTCGGTGCTTGCGCATTACCCGGGTGGCGTAGTCACGGCCGGCCAAGGTGAGTTCGAGATGGCGATCGCCGGCGACGGTGAGCAGGCCATCGCGCTCCATGCGGGCCACCGTCTGCGACACCGTGGGCCCCGAGTGCCCGAGGCGTTCGGCGATCCGCGCGCGCAAAGGCGTGATGCCTTCCTCCTCGAGTTCGAACACCGTGCGGAGGTACATCTCCGTGGTGTCGATCAGGTCACCGCTCACGAGCCGTATTCAACCGCACGCTGGGTGGTGGCGCTTCCGATGTGCCCATAGCCTTTCGGTTGTGCCTGCGATCCTGTGGTTTCGCCGCGACCTGCGCCTTTCGGATAACCCGGCCCTGGTCGAGGCTGCCGCTGTCGATGAGCGGGTCCTCCCGCTGTTCGTCATCGACCCCGCGGTGTGGGAACCGGCCAGTGAAATTCGCCGCGCCTACCTCGTGGACTCCCTGCACGCGTTGAACGATTCCCTCGGGGGTGCGTTGGTGGTGCGCCACGGTGACCCTGCAGTGGTCGTGCCCGAGGTGGCCGCTGAGGTGGGAGCAGGGAGCGTGCATCACGCCATGGACTTCGGGCCCTATGGAGTGCAGCGGGATGCGCGGGTTGCGCAGGCTCTGGCTGCCGGGGGTGTGGAGGCGCATGCGATCGGTTCCCCCTACGCGGTCGCGCCCGGACGGGTGACGAAGGGCGATGGCACCCCCTACAAGGTCTATACGCCGTTCTATCGGGCGTGGTTGGCTCACGGCTGGCGCTCCCCCGCGGCCGATGTTTCCGCGGAATGGGTGTCAGATGCCGCGGGTGACGGCATACCCGATCGCCCTGATCTCGGTGGCATCGTGCTACCGCCTGCGGGTGAGATCGCGGCGCTATCGAAGTGGGCGGTGTTCTGCGAGCACGGCCTGGCCGACTACGACGAGTTGCGCAACCGCCCCGACCTGGCCGGCACCAGCCAGCTCGGCCATCACCTGAAGTGGGGCGAGATCCATCCGCGCACGATCCTCGCCGATCTCGCCGACGGCCCAGGCCATGATGCGTTCCGCCGCGAGATCGCCTGGCGGGAGTTCTATGCCGATGTGCTGGCCCAACGGCCCGACAGTGCACGCGCGAGCCTCGACGCGCGCTACGACACCGAGTTCGAGTGGGAATCCGGCACCGGCGCTGATGCACGGTTCGCCGCGTGGTGCGAGGGACGCACGGGTTATCCGTTCGTCGATGCCGGGATGCGGCAGTTGCGCGCCGAGGGTTGGATGCACAATCGGGTCCGCATGGTGGTCGCGAGTTTCCTCATCAAGGATCTGCATCTGCCGTGGCAGCGTGGTGCCGCTGAGTTCATGCGGTGGCTGCGCGACGGTGACCTGGCGAGCAACTCCCACGGCTGGCAGTGGACGGCCGGGTGCGGCACCGATGCGTCTCCGTACTACCGCGTGTTCAATCCGGTGACCCAGGGTGAGAAGTTCGATCCGACCGGTGACTACGTGCGCCGCTACGTGCCGGAGTTGGCGCACCTGCCAGGTAAGACCGCCCACACGCCGTGGGATTCACTCGACGGATACGAGCACGGCTATCCGGAGCGGATCGTCGATCACGCCGCCGAGCGCCTCGACGCACTCGCGCGTCACGCCGCCCTGAGCTGAAATCCGCAACTTCTTAGGGGCGACAACGAGCGAATCGTTGCGGATTTCGGTTCGGGGGGTCTGACAGACTGCCGACCATGGCACCCCGACGGACCGTGACGGTGGCGGTGCTCAGCCTGAAGGGCGGGGTGGGCAAATCCACGGTGACCGTCGGGCTCGCCGGTGCCGCCTGGGCCCGCGATTCCTCGGTGCTCGTCGTCGACTGCGATCCGCAGGCCAATGCCACGGTCTGCCTGGACCTCCCCCCGCACACCTTCACCCTCAGCGACGTGCTCGCCGATGGTCGGCCGGGAATCGCTGCTGACGCAATCGTGCCGAGTGGTTGGGGTCCGCGAGTGCATGTCATCCCCTCCGAGGAAGCCCTCGCCCACCGAGACACCTCGGCCATCCCCTCCTCGGCCGCGCGGCTGCGCTTGAGCCTCACCGGGATCGCCGATCGTTATGACCTCCTCCTGCTGGACTGCCCACCGTCACTCGGTGAACTGACGCGCAATGCACTTGCCGCCGCAGACCTGGCCCTCATCGTCACCGAGCCAGGCTTCTTCGCTTTGCGCGGCGCGCAGCAGGCCCTACGTGCGGTCGAGGTCGCCAGCACCTCGCTCAATCTCGGCCTGCGCCCAGCAGGCATCGTGATCAACCGGGTGCGTGCCAACCTCACCGAGCACCAGTACCGCATCGAGGAGATCCGCCAGGCCTATCCGCACCTCATCCTCGATCCGGTCATCCCCGAGCGCACCGCGGTGCAGCAAGCTCAAGGCGCGGGTGTCCCGGTGCAGGCATGGCCGTCACCGGGAGCCCGAGAGATCACCGACGCCTTCGACGACCTACTCGACTCTCTCCTCACCGAGCGCGCAAATCCCACCCCGACGACGAGGGAGAAGCCATGAGCGCATCCGACCCCGGCGCATCGAAGAAGCCGAAGAAGCCCAAGGGCGGCCACGGGACGAAGAAGCCCTCAGCCTCACCCCCGCAACCTCGTCCTGCACTCAGCCGTGCGGCGGATGCGCACGTGCACCCCGTCACCGGCCGCCGTGCACCGTCGATCAGCGCGGGCGAGCCGGGCGGGAAGTCCTTCAAGCCGACGAAGGGCGGCCCGACCACCGCTGACGCGATCATGGGTGCAGCCGGCGACAAGCTCGTCGACCTCGGGGTGCGGGTGCCGAAGTCGGTGCGCAAGAAGCTGCGTCAGCAGGCCAAGGCGCGCAGCGTCAGCGTCGATGATTTGGTGGCGAGCATCCTCAGCGCCGCACTCCCCCGCGACTGACCCGCGTCAGGGTGACAACCGCTGGATGCTCCAGGCGGCGGGATCATCGAGAGCCGTGCCCGGCTGCTCGGTGACGTAGCGCAACCGGTCGTG
>CBFHQG010000083.1:0-9609 GCA_965657825.1 Actinomycetes bacterium
CACGTCGCAGTGCAGGGGTGGCGCAGGTGAACCGGGCCGGGTGGAGTGCGCTGGCTGTCCTCACCCCTCTGACTGCGGCGGCATTCGCGGGGACGACATGGTGGGCGAGCGCCCATGATCCGCGGGCGAACCCAACGAGCGTGTCCGTCGATCAGATGCCGGTGAGCAGCGCACAGGTGCTCCCTTCCACGGATTCGACACCACAGGAAGAGGCTGAGCAGGAGGTGGTCGGTCTGCGCGAACGCATCGCCAAGGTGCGGGCCCGCACCGTCGAGGTCCTTCAGCAGGCCGAGCAGATCATCCTCGACCAGGGGGCAGTGGAGCAGGACGTGGAGACAGGACAGTCGAATGCGACGTCGTGGCAATCGGCACCGCAATCGGCACCGCAACCGGCGCCGCAACCGGCCCCCGCACCGCAACCGGCCCCGCAACCGGTCCCGGCACCCGCTCCCGCACCTCCTGCCGACACGACGACGGGAGCCTCATGATCACCGCGAGCATCCCAACCCTGCACACGCGCTTTCGCGCCATGGCCAGCTCGGTCACCGTTCGCCTCGAACAGCCCGGCCCGGGTGCGCAGGCCGCACTCGATGAGGTGCGTGAGGTGTTCACCCGGATCGAGCGGAGCTGCACTCGGTTCGACCCTGACAGTGACCTGATGCGCGCCAATGCCGCCGGTCGGCGGTGGAGTTCAGTCGCACCGGAGTGCCTGCGGGTTCTTCGTCGCGCACATGAGGCGTACCGCGCCACCGATGGTGCTTTCGACCCCCGCACCCTGGAGTCCCTCGTGGCACTCGGCTATGACCGCAGCTGGGAGCAACTCGATGACGCACCTCTCTCGCAGCCGGTCCGTGCCCGCCGACCGCGGCGATGGCGACCGACCTTCGATGAGGACGGTGGGCGGGTCCGCATCGGATCGCGGCCGGTCGATCTCGGCGGCATCGGCAAGGGAGTGGCCGTGCGCGAGGCGATGGCACTGCTGAAGGGTCACGGTCGATCGATTCTTGTCGAGGCGGGGGGTGATCTCGCAGTCGGTGGGCCAGGCCCGCAGGGGCAGGGATGGCGTGTCGCGGTGGAGAACCCCTTCGGTGGCGGCGATCCCGCCGCCGTGTGGCAGGTGACCGACACCGCGGTCGCGACATCATCCATCCGTCGGCGCCAGTGGCGGTCCGGTGGCTCGACGGCTCATCACCTCATCGACCCGCGCACCGGTCAACCGGCGGACTCCGGTCTGATCTCGGTGAGTGTCGTGCATGCGCAGGCGGATACCGCCGAGGTCTGGACCAAGGTCGCGTTCCTGCGCGGTCGGGAGCGGATCCGTCGGCTCCTCGATGACGCCGACCTACCCGCGGTGTGGATCGAACAGGATGGGCGAGTGCGCTACTCGCGCGCAGCGGCTCCGCTGCTGATCTGGAAGGCTTCCCGTGTCCGCGGCTGAGCCCGGGTCACTCGTCAGCACGGCGACTGATGTGCCTGCACGTTGGACAACGGTGGTGGTGACGGTCATCGCGGCGGCATTCACCGGTGCCGGGCTCGGAGTCGTTGCGGTGCTGCTCGAGGGCAGCGATGCCGAACTGTGGCTGGTGGCCCGTGCCAGCGGTCTGATGTCCTACGCCCTGCTGACCGTCGTGACGGTGACGGGGATCGTCCTATCGATGCCGCATCGGGCGGTGCTGCGGTGGTGGGCTCCGGTGTTGCGACTACGGACACACATCGCCCTGACGGTCTTCGCTCTCGCCTTCACCGTGCTCCACATCGTCGTGCTTGCAGTCGACCCATGGGCGAAGGTGGGATGGGCCGGTGCGCTGCTACCCCTGGGTGCGGAGTACCGGCCGGTTCCGGTGACCCTGGGATTGATCTCCCTGTGGGCTGGGCTCATCGCCGGGGTGAGCGCGGCGTTGGCAGGTCGTGGCACCGGTGGCTGGTGGAGGCGTCTGCATCGACTTGCGGCGGTCGCGTGGATTCTGGCGTGGCTGCATGGAGTCTTCGCCGGCAGCGATACCGCACCGCTGATGGGGATGTACGCGGTGACTGGCCTGGCGGTGATCCTGGCCGCGACCTTGCGCTACTCCGCGGCACGACGGGTGCGTGCGAGATCAGCGCACGTGAGAACGGCGACGGTAAAGGAGCTCGCATCATGAGGACCACGGCGGTGGCTGTCGACGAGATCGCCCGAGTGAGTGGAGTGGGTTCCAGTCCTCCCCGGGAGTGGGATCGAGTCGTTCCACGGATGCTGTCCGAACGGGGCATCCGCATGCTCGCGTCGGGGATCGCGGTCGGAGAGACCCGCGAGGATCTATCGGCGCATCGGCTGCGGTGGAGTCGCTACGCACCTGCGATGACGCGCCTGGATCTCGCCGAGGCTGTCGAGCAGGTGGGCGTGACCGGACGCGGGGGCGGGCACTTCCCGGTAGCCCGCAAGTGGCAGTCCGCGCGTGCCGCTGGACCCGGGGGCACGGTGGTGGTGAATGCTGCTGAAGGGGAGCCGGCTTCGGCGAAGGATGCGGTGCTGTGGCAGTGCCGGCCGCATCTGGTGCTCGACGGGGCGGTCGCCATCGCCGATGTCATCGGCGCCCGCGACATCATCATCTGGGTGCACGAGTCCGCAACAGCGACGATGCTCAGCATCGAGCAGGCATTAGCCGAGCGAGCACTGAAGGGAGTGGACAGCCCACCGGTGCGCATCCTGTGTGCACCCGATGCGTACGTCAGCGGCGAAGCATCGGCGGTGATCGCGGGGGTGCGGGGTGGCGCGGTTGCACCGATCCACGTCACCGATCCAGCCCGACCCTGGGGGGAGGGGCCGGCGATCCTCGTGCACAACACCGAGACGGTGGCGCGCGTGGGTGCGTTGGCAGTCACCGGCGTCGAGGAGTATCCGCACACCAGCCTCATCACCGTCGCACGGCCGCACGACCGGGGCGGGATGTATGACCGGGTGGTCTACGAGCTTCCGTCGACGTGCAGCGTCGCCGATGCGCTCCGACGAGCGGGAATCCACGACGCTCACGCGGTGCTCCTCGGTGGATTCGCCGGGACCTGGCTGCCTTCTGAGGCCTTCGAGTCGGTACCACTCGATCCGATCCAGACAGCCCGCCTCGGTGTGAGCCTGGGGGCCGGGATCATCATCCCGGTTCGTGATCACGCGCAGGTCCTCAGCGAAACCACCGCGATCGCGACGGCCCTGGCCGGGGAGTCGGCTGGTCAGTGCGGCCCCTGCATCTTCGGTCTGCCGGCTCTGGCTCGCAGCCTCAAGCGCACCCGATTCGATGAGACCGCGGAACTCGCCGCCCTCATCGAGGGAAGGGGAGGTTGTCGGATGCCCGATGGTGTGGTGCGCATGGTGCGCTCGGCATTGACCCTGATCGATCGGCCATCTCGATGAGCACTGAGAGGAGCACTGAGAGGAGCACTGAGAGGAGCACCGAGAGGAGCACCGAGGTAGGCGCCATCGACGCCTCGGTCACCGTGTCGGCTGTGGCGCATCGTCTGGTCGTCGATCGCATCGCCTGCGACGGTGCTGGACTATGCGCGCACCTGGATCCTTCGAGTATCGGACTTGATCCCTGGGGTTATCCGATCGTGTCGGATGTGCGCGACCTGGATCGGGCGCGCAAGGCCGTGCGGGGCTGCCCGACAGGGGCGTTGCGACTGGTGGAGATCAGCGGCTAGTCGTCGTCGTCGGAATCATCATCCCCGTCGTCGTCACCATCTCGGTCGTCATCATCTCGGTCGTCATCATCCCGGTTATCGTCAGGACCGTCGATGGTGGCGGTGTCGTTGGGCTGGGCCGGGTCGTTGGGCTGGCCGGGGTCGCTGGACTGGGCCGGGTCGCTGGACTGGATCGGATCGCTGGGTGCTGTCGGTGCACGGGGTGTCGGGTCCGGTGTGGTCGTCGGTGACGGCACCGATTCCTGATCGGACACCATGACGATCGGGGCGGGGGATGGGGTGGATTGATCCTCGGTGGTGTCCAAGACGTTGACCGAGGCGAAGAGGGCGGCGACCATCGCAAGCCCTGCACCGGTGGATGCGACCACGACTGTCCAGTTCACTCCACCACGGTACGCGGAGATCACGGTGATCTACGTGGTGAAGGGTAAGGAGGAGGTAAGGAATCCGGGTCTGGCCTTCGTGAGGAGGATCGATGCGTGGGATGACCATGGAACGATGCAGGCATGCGTGTTCTCGTCGTCGAGGATGACCCGGTTGTCGCCGAGCCCTTGATCGAAGGACTCCAGCGCAATGGTCTGCAGACCCGGCACGTGGGCCTAGCCGCGCAGGTGCTCCCGGCGATCGGTGATGTTGATGTGGTGCTGCTCGATCTCGGTCTTCCCGATGGCGACGGGATTTCGGTGCTGCGTGAACTGCGAGAGATCAGCGAGGTGCCGGTCATCATCGTGACCGCACGGGGACACGAGGCCGATCGCGTGATCGGGTTGGAACTCGGGGCCGATGATTACGTCGTCAAGCCCTTCTCCGTCCGTGAACTCAGTGCCCGCATCAGAGCGGTCAGCCGTCGCCGCCGAGTGGACGCACCGATCAGCAGCGGACGGTTGCGCATCGAGCGAGCGCAGCGACGGGTCTACCTCGACGGCGTCGAGATCGAGTTGACCGCCAAGGAGTTCGACCTGCTCGCCGTACTCGCCGAAGAGCCAGGGCGTGCGGTGTCACGTCAGGAGCTGTTCTCGCGCGTCTGGGATCCGGTGTGGCATGGAACGGGTAAGACCCTCGACGTCCATGTGTCAGCGCTGCGCCGCAAACTCGGCGACGCATCGATGGTCGAGACGGTGCGCGGAGTGGGGTATCGACTACGGGATGAGGCCGGGGCGCCGTGACGCGGCGGCTGATCGCTGCGATGGCGGTCCTGGTGGCGCTGGTCGCCGTGGCATTGGCCGTGCCACTGTCAGCGATCGTCGATGCCGATGAGAGGGAGATGTTCATCGCGCAGTTGGAGATCGATGCACTGTCGACGGCATCGCTGTTGTCCTCCCAACCGAGGTCGCAGTGGGAGCGCACCACCCTCGAGACTTCGGCTCGCACCGGCGCACGGGTGGTGGTGGTCGATGCAGATCGACGACTGGTGGCTGATTCCAACCTGACTGATCTTGATCGCTCCTTCGACCGGGTGGAAATAAACGAGGCGCTCCAGGGCTTTCTCGCCTCTGATGTGCGGTACTCCCAGACCCTCGGATTGAATCTCCGCTACGTTGCGGCACCGGTGGTGCAGGAGCAGCAGGTGGTGGCTGCAGTGCGACTGTCGCTGCCCAACAGTGCGGTGGAGGAGCTCGTGCAGCGCACCCGCATCTCCCTGGCCCTGTTCGTCGCTGCGGTGGTGATGGCCGCGGCGCTCATCGCGTGGATTCTGGCCTACTCCATCGTCACTCCGCTGCGACGCGTCGCCGATGTAGCCGATGACCTTGGCTTCGACCTCCAGCGTCGAGCCGATGAGAACGACGGGCCCCGCGAGGTGCGATCGGTGGCACATGCGCTGAATCGCACGGCCGAACGCCTCTCGGGACTCCTCCAGCGCCAGGAGCGGGTCGCCGAGGATGCCTCGCACCACCTGCGCACCCCGCTCACCGGCGTGCGGCTGCGACTCGAGGCGATCGAGGAGACGGCATCGGAGGGGTCGATCAGGTCGGAGGCGGGAGCTGCGATCGCGGAGGTCGATCGCCTGTCGCGGCGCATCGAGCAGGTGCTCGCACTTGCCCGGGCCGATGCCGGTGCTGATCTGGTGCGGGTGGATGTCGCGCAGGTGGTCGACGACCGGGTCGGTGCGATGGCGGCGTCTGCGCGATCGTCGGGTCTGCGTATCGATCTCGACGTATCGCCGGTGTTCGAATCCTCCCGTGATCGGGTTGTCGCGGCTGAAGGCGCGGTGTCTCGCGTGGTCGACGAGATGCTCGGCAACGCGGTGTCCTATGCCCGGGATGTCATCCGCGTGCATGTCTATCCCGAATCCGACGCGGTGATCGTGTGTGTCGAGGATGACGGCCCGGGTGTGCCCGAGGAGGAGCGCGAGCACATCTTCGAGCGGTTCCGCCGCGGTTCGCAGGCGATCCCGGGAGGGAGCGGCCTGGGCCTGGCACTGGTGCGCGAGACGACCCGGGCTAGTGGTGGGGATGCCTGGGCCGACCGATCCTCGCTGGGTGGTGTGCGGGTGTGTGCACGCTGGCCGGTGCTGCGGTGATGGTCGAGCAGCTATTCCCGGTGTAGGCCGAGGTCCCATTCAGCAGCGAGTCGGCGCAGTGCCGCTGCAGCCTGCTCGAGGTTCGCGCCGCTTCCGGCGGCGTAGCCGAGCAGGTAGGTGGTCACGGGAGCGGCGGGTCGGTTGACGGCATGCGCGGCATCCCGGGCGATGTCGAGCAGCAGTTGCAGGTCGGTTTCGGCGGCGGTGACGCCGACCTCGGTGTGCAGGGCCGACCGCGCGGCGTGGTCCCACTGGGTGAGTTCGTCATGTGACATGGGCCCATCCTCCCGTGCCCGTCAATGGTTCCCGCGAAACTTCGGGCCCTTCTTCGGGTGAACGGTGCCCGAATAGGGCCCGATCCACCCGAAGAAGGGCTAGCGGATCACTTGACGTGGGCGTCAAGTTGACACTAGCGTCAAGTTCATGGCCCCCGTGCTGCCGTCGCGCGTCGATCCGAGCTCTCCGGAGTTTGCCGCCAACGCCGCGGCGATGACCGATGCGCTCGCCGATATCGATCGGCTGCTGGCCCAGGTGACCGGTGGGGGCGGCAGCGAGGACGCGGAGAAGAACGCCCGCTCGGTGGCCCGACTGCGCGGGCGCGGCAAGCACCTGCCCCGCGAACGCATCGCCGGGCTCCTCGATCCCGGCTCCCCCTTCCTCGAACTCTCGCCGCTGGCCGGCTGGGGCACCGATGACCCCCTCGGGGCGGGCGTCGTCTCGGGGATCGGCCGCGTGGACGGGGTCGACGTGATGATCGTCGCGAACGACCCGACGGTGAAGGGTGGCGCGCAGGGGCCGTCGGCGGTCGCGAAAGGCCTACGTGCCATGGATATCGCACGTGAGAACAGGCTGCCGCTGGTCAACCTCACCGAGTCCGGTGGCGCGGATCTGCCGAAACAGGCCGAGATCTTCGTGCCGGGGGGTGCCAGCTTCCGCAATCTGACGCAGTTGTCGGCCGCGGGTATTCCCACGATCACCCTGGTCTTCGGCTCCTCCACGGCGGGAGGCGCGTACGTGCCGGGGATGAGTGACTACACCGTGCTGGTCAAGGACGCTGCCCGCGTCTACCTCGGCGGGCCGCCCCTGGTGAAGATGGCCATCGACGAGGACGCGGACGAGGAGAGCCTCGGTGGCGCCGACATGCACGCGCGCACCTCGGGCCTGGCTGACTACCTCGCCGTCGACGAGGCCGATGCGCTGCGCATCGGCCGGGACATCGTCGGCCACCTGCGCTGGCGGCAGGCCGGTAGCGGCCGCGATCGCGCGCCGGTCGAACCGGTCCACGATCCGCAGGACCTACTGGGCATCGCCAGCGCCGATATCCGCCAGCCGTTCGAAGCTCGCGAGGTCCTTGCGCGCATCCTCGACGGAAGCGAGTTCGAGGAGTTCAAGCCGCTGTATGGCTCGACGCTCGTCACCGGATGGGGCCACCTCGGTGGTTACCCCATCGGTGTTCTGGCCAATAACGGCATCCTGTTCAGCGAGGAGAGCCACAAGGGTGCGCAGTTCATCCAACTGTGCAATCGCATGGGTGTGCCGATCCTGTTCGCCCAGAACATCACGGGGTTCATGGTCGGTACACGGTACGAGCAGGGTGGCATCATCAAGGACGGCGCGAAGTTGATCAACGCGGTCAGCAACTCCACCGTTCCGCATCTGACGCTGATGATGGGAGCGTCCTACGGTGCCGGCAACTACGGGATGTCCGGTCGCGCCTACGACCCGCGTTTCGTGTTCTCCTGGCCCAATCACCGCATCGCGGTCATGGGCCCCAAGCAGTTGGCCGGAGTGCTCACGATCGTGGCTCGTCAGAAGACCGAGGCCGCCGGAGGGGAGTTCGACGAGGCAGCGTTCGCTCCACTGCGTGACGCCTTCGAGCAGCAGGTCGAGGGGCAGTCCACGGCGCTGTACGCGACCGGTCGGCTGTGGGATGACGGGATCATCGATCCGCGCGATACCCGCTACGCCCTGACGATGGCCCTATCCGCTGTGCACTCCGCACCGATTGAGGGCGCCTCCGGCTACGGCGTGTTCCGGATGTGATGGCGATGATGACCGACGACTCCCACACGACGACGCATGCTCCTGCGTACCCGGTGAACCGCATCCTCGTCGCCAATCGCGGCGAGATCGCCCGGCGCATCATGGCCACCGCGCGCCGGATGGGTGTGCAGACCGTGGCCGTGTATTCCGAGCCGGATGCCCACTCACCCCACGTACGTGACGCGGATTTCGCGGTCGCCCTCGAGGGCAGCACCAGTGCGCAGACGTACCTCGACACCGAGGCGATCATCGAAGCTGCGCGAGTCAGTGGAGCTGATGCGATCCACCCCGGCTACGGATTCGCCTCGGAGAGTGCCGATTTCGCTGAGGCCGTCGAGGCTGCCGGGTTGACGTGGATCGGGCCGAGCCCGCGCTCGATCCGGCAGATGGCCTACAAGGTCGAGGCGAAGGAGCTCGCCGCCGAAGCCGGCGTCCCGCTGGTGCCGGGTGCGCAACTACCCGATGACCTCACCGACGATGAGATCCTCATGCGGGCGCAGGACGTGGGATTCCCGTTGCTGATCAAGGCGTCCGCGGGTGGCGGTGGCAAGGGCATGCGGTTGGTCGACGGCATCGACGATGTGCTCGAGGCGGTCGCGGCGGCGCGTCGTGAAGCGCGCAGTGCATTCGGTGACGGCACGGTGTTCTGCGAGCGGTTCCTGCAGCCCTCGCGACACATCGAGGTGCAGGTGTTCGGAGATCGCCACGGACGCGTGGTGCACCTATTCGAGCGAGAGTGCTCGATCCAGCGACGCCACCAGAAGATCGTGGAGGAATCCCCGGCGCCGCGCTTGACCGCACTCACCGCGGATCGGATGTACACCGCAGCGATCTCACTTGCGCGCGTCATCGGATATGTGGGTGCCGGAACGGTGGAGTTCCTCGTCGCGGATTCCGGCGATGGTGGCGATGCTGTCCAGGAGTTCTTCTTCCTCGAAATGAACACTCGACTGCAGGTCGAGCACCCGGTCACCGAGGCGGTGACCGGTATCGATCTGGTGGAGTGGCAGATCCGGATCGCTCGAGGTGAACCACTCCCGGTAGCGCAGGGAGACATCACCCGCGAGGGCCACGCCATCGAGGTGCGCCTGTACGCGGAGGATCCTGCGAACGGCTACCTGCCCAACACCGGGGTGGTCAGGCGCTTCGATGTCGACTCGTCGGTGCGTGTTGATTCCGGAGTGGTTGCGGGGACTCAGGTCAGTTCCTACTACGACCCGATGCTGGCCAAGGTGATCGCACACGGTTTCGACCGACGCACGGCGACCGACATCCTCGCGCGAGCTCTGGCTACCGCGCGGATCAGCGGGGTCGTCACCAATCGGGATTCGCTCACCGCGATCTGTCGGTCCGTGCCGTTCGCTCAGGCTGCC
>CBFHQG010000084.1:0-9541 GCA_965657825.1 Actinomycetes bacterium
TGACGCGACCTCACGCCTGTGTTTCCGCGGAAAGCCCTTACGAAATTGAGCGCGGGACGCCGGACAACGACGACCCGCCACAGTTCGGGACCTGAATCGATCAGGCCCTAAAGGCGAACCGACCAGCGCAGGCGGGTTCCACCAGAATCGTCGACGCGTTCCACCGTGCACACACCACCAAGCTCATCAGCACGAGCAGTGATGTTCGCCAACCCCGACAGTCGGCCACCGTCACCGATCCCCACACCATCATCGGTGACCATCAGCGACAGCACCCCATCCGCGAACTGCACCAGGATCTCCACAGTCTGCGCCCGGGCATGCTTGGCGGCATTCGTCAACGCCTCACGCAACACGGCAATCAGGTGATCGGTGAGCATCGGCGTCGACACCGAATCCACCGGACCCACGAACCGCACCGACGGAGAGAAACCGAGCAGTGCCGCCGATTGCGACACCTCACGCAGCACCAGACCCCGCACCGAATCGGTGCTCAACTCCACCGGTTCGTGCAGGGCGAAGATCGTCTGGCGGATCTCTTTGATCGTCTCATCGAGTGCATCCACCGCCGATGTGATGCGATCGCGCACATCATCTGCGAGGTCAGTCGACCGCAGTGTGCCCTGCAGGGTCATCCCGGTTGCGAATAGTCGCTGAATGACCAGATCGTGCAGATCACGGGCGATGCGATCGCGGTCCTCATAGACAGCCAAACGCTCCTGCTCACTGCGCGCCAACGCGAGCGTGACGGTGACGGCGACCTGTGCGGCGAACTCACGCCCCAGCTCAGTCGCATCGGCCGACAACTGATGCAGCGGATCGATCCACCCCAGCACCAGGCTGCCGTGACTGACCTGCGGTGTGCTGACCGGCAGAGTGACCGAACGTACGCAGCCGGCGGGGAGTCGATCGGGATCATCATCAGGGCCGATCGCAATCCCGACATCGGCACCGGTGATGTCACGCGCCCGTTGAGCTGCCGCAGCCATCACTTCATCGGCCCCGGCACCGGCGAACACCACGGCGTCGACACCCGCCAAAGCCTCCTGCCATCGTCCACGCAACCTCGTGTGCTCGAACAGTCGGGCATTCTCGATCGCGACTGCCGCGGCTGCCGCCAACGCAGTGACGGTCTGCTCATCCTCGGCCGTGAATCGATCCGCACCACGTTTCTCGGTCAAATACAAATTGCCGAACACTCGACCACGTACCCGCACAGGAACACCGAGAAACGACCTCATCGGAGGGTGACCGTCGGGGAAACCCGCAGACTCCGGATGATCCATCAGGTTGTCCAGACGGATCGGCAGCGGATGGTCGATGACGACGCCGAGGACACCGCGCCCGGTCGGAGGCGGACCGATCCCCGCGACTACCTCGGCATCCATCCCGACGTGGATGAACTCGGTGACACAGCCTGCCTCGTCGATCACACCCAGAGCACCGTAGGTGGCATCAGACAGATCAACAGCCGCGGTGACGATGCGGCGCAGAGTCGAGCGCAACTCCAATCCTGCCGCTACCGCGACGACGGCGGAGAACAAACCCGCATCCGTGCGCCCACCGTCGGCCATGCCACCGATCCTCTCATCTTCGAGGAGGACCGGTCGTGGTGACGAGGCGGAGATGCGGACCGGGCGCCGAGCGGTCACAGTAGAGCCCATGAGAACACTGCGACAGGGCCTCGTCGTGGCCACTCTGGCCGCCGTCCTCGTCGTCAGCGGTGTGCAGACGGCTGGTGTGGCATCCGCCCATCAGCCCGTCCGCCTCGACGCCAGCGACCCCACCCCCGGCAAGGGACCGCTCCTGCTCGACGGCACAGTGTCGTTCGCGGTGTACGCGCCACTCGCTGCCCGCAAGATGAAGCGGGGGTTCCGATTCAGCATGCAGGCCGGACAACCGCTTCGCGTGCAGTTGCTCATCACCGACGTCGCACCGGCGAACACGCTGCCGAATCGTCGTCAGCCCAAGGTCACAGTCATCTCGCCGACCGGTCGACGCATCGTGTTGACGCCGAATGAGCGCACACCGTTCTACGAGCCGTATGGCGGCACGTCCTACCTGTATCTCAGCCGCTACTCCGGTGTCGCGGAGAAGGGCACCTACCGGGTGTGGGTCAAGTCACGCAGCAGCGCACCGGTCAACGCTGTCATCGGTGTCGGCTACCGCGAGGTGCCCGGAGTGGTTCGCGACTAGCGACGGACAGCGGTACCCGCTGGGATCGAGGCGGTCAACTCCGCCAGATCAGCCTGTTCTCGCTCGGCATGCCACCTTTGTGCGTACCACCCACCCTGCTCGATCAACTCCTGGTGCGTTCCGCTGGCGGCAATCTCACCTGAGATCAGCACGATGATCCGGTCGAACCGATCCATATCCCGCAGCCGATGGGTGATCAGGATCGTTGACGTGCCCTCGGTGACCTCGAGCAGCACATCGGTGAGCGCATCAGCAGTCGCCGGATCGAGGTGCTCGGTGGGCTCGTCGAACACCATGATCGGCCGATGAGCGAGCAGAAGACGAGCCAGCGCGAGTCGTTGCCGCTCACCACCGGACATCGTCGTGCCACCCGAACCGATCACGGTCGCTAATCCATCGGCTTGCTCGGCCAACCAGGCCGACAGCCCGACGCGTTCGAGGACCACATGCAATGCATCGTCATCCGCGTGTGCATCGCCCAGACGCAGATTCGCAGCGATCGTCGTATCGAAAATATGGGCTTGTTGAGTAAGCAGGGTGATCTCCGCACGCAGATCATCGCCTTCGACCTCGCGAATCTCCCGACCCCCGATCAGCACACTGCCGTCGTAGGACAAGAACCCCAGCAGCACCGCGGCCAATGTCGACTTGCCGGCACCGCTCGGGCCGACGATCGCGACGCGCTCAGTCGGCTCCAGGCCCATGTCGATCCCACGCAGGGTTGGGGGTGACTGCGGTGACCAACGAGCCTGCAGGTCACGGGCTACCACCCGGTATGGCGGTAGGGGTGGACCAAGGGGATGAACGGGTTCGACGACGGGCAACGGGGAGTCGATCACCTCGACAACCCGGGTAGCCGAAGCACGCACCCGCTGCAGGGCTAGGGCAGAAGCCGGAAGCGTGGTGAGTAGGTCATAGGCAGCGAGTGGGATGAGTGCCACCACAGCGAGCCAGACCGGCTCGAGGGTACCCGCGGTGACCGCCGGCATCGCCAATGCCAAAGCCGCAACAACAGCAGCGCCCTGCAACGCGATACCCAGCCCAGCAGACACACCCAGCCCTGCTGCCTCGCGCCGAGCAACGAAGGTGAGGTGGGTGTCGGTTTCGCGGATGCGTGCCAGTGCCGCGCCCGTCGCGCCGTACGCCAACAGATCACCGCTGCCCGCAAGGCTCGTCACGACCATGCTGGATACCTCGCCGCGTAACGGAGCAAGGCGCGCCTCTGCTCGGGCGGCGATGCGAGCAACAAGCCAGGGGACGACGGTGAGCCCGATCGCCAAGGCGATCGCAGTTGCGAGACCGGCACCAGGATTGAGCCACAGCATGAAGGCGACGGTGCCCACGGACACCGCGATCGCCTGCGCCCATGGCAGCACGACCCGCAACGGCAGATCCATGGCCGTGTCGACATCGGCGACCAGCCGGGACAGCAGATCACCTCTGCTGAAGCGGCTCAGCCCAACTGGGGCCAGGAGTTCAAGCCGTGCATACACGCTCTCGCGCAGCCGGGTCAGGCCACGGAAGGCTGCATCGTGGCCGACAAGACGCTCGACGTACCGGAACACCGAGCGAGTGAGGGCGAAGGTCCGCACGAGCACCGCTGCCACACCCAGCGACAGCACCGGGGGCATCTCGGCGGCGAAGGAGATCAACCAGCCCGAGGTGCCCAGCAGGGCGACCGCGCTCGCCGAGGCGAGGAAACCGAGGAAGCCGGCCAGCAGCAGCCGACCCCGGTCGGCGCGCATCGCCGACCACATCCGCATCGTAGGACTGCTCACCAGCCGCTCCCGGTGAGCGTGCTGCGAGTGCTGCGCCCGGCTTCGGCCTCGGCGGCGATGAGATCCTGCTCTCCGGGGGTTTCCCGCGAAGATGTTCGGGGCGCACCTACGTGCAGGACAACATCGGCGATTTCGATGAGCGCAGGTCGGTGTGCGACCACCACGACACCCACACCTGACTCCGCGGCCTGGCGCAGGGCCTCGACGACAGCAGCTTCACTGGCTCCATCGAGCGCGGCGGTGGGCTCATCGAGCAGCAGCAGATCCACCGGGCGGATGAGTGCCCGCGCCAGCGCCACCCGTCGGGCCTGCCCCGCCGAAAGCCCGACACCCTCCTCGCCGATCTCGGTGCGAAGCCCGTCGGGAAGGGACTCGATCTCGTCGAGCACCCCCGCCGTGGCCAGCGCCGAGCGGACCTCGTCGACCGTCGCATCCGGGCGTCCGAGCCGCACGATGTCGACCACGGTGGAGCTCCCTGCCGGGTTGATCAAGTGCGGAGTCTGCGGGACCCAGCCGATGCGGGTTCGCCAGTGATCGGGGTCAAGATCAGTCAGATCAACCCCCTGATCCCCAGCGTCGCCGCGGACCACGACGCGACCGCCGCTGAATGGCACGAAGCCCATGAGGGCAGCCAGCAGGGTCGACTTACCGCCACCGCTCGCCCCGACGACAGCGGTGACCACCCCGGGAAGGATCGTCACTGTGGTCGGATGCAGAGCAGGCGCGCTGCGCCCGGGATAGGTGACGGTGACCGCCTCGCAGTGCAGGGCCGGACGTGCCGGGATGTCGGTGCGCTCACCGGTCGACGGCATCGGTTGCTCGAGCATGGTGAACACCTCGTCTGCCGCACCCAGGCCCTCGGCTGCGGCATGGAAATGCTGGCCGGTCATGCGCAGCGGAAGATATGCCTCCGGGGCGAGGATGAGGATGAACAGCGCCGTGGAGAACGCAATACCTCCCTCGACCAGACGCACGCCGATCGTGACCGCGACGAGCGCGACCGACAAACTGGCCAGCAATTCCAGGGCGAAGGAGGACAGGAACGAGATGCGCAGCACGCCCATCGTGGTACTGCGATAGCGGTCGCCGATATCGCTGATCGCCTGAGCCTGCTTCTTGGCCCGACCCAGAACTTTCAAGGTGGGCAACCCAGCGATGAGATCAAGGAAGTGCCCGCTGAGGCGAGACAGTGTCTGCCACTGCCGATCGACTCGGGCCCGCGTGTACAGGCCGATGAGGATCATGAACACCACGATGATCGGCAGCGTGATCGCGATGATCAGGGCGCTGACGAGGTCGAAGCCGATGACGGTGGCGATGATCGCGATCGGCACGATCATCGCGAGGAAGACCTGTGGCAGATATCGCGCGTAGTAGGCATCGAGTGCATCGATGCCGCGGGTGAGCAGTGTCGCGACACGCCCTGGGTCCACGCTGGCCGGGCCACTCGGTCCTAGGCGCAGGATGTGCCCGAGAGCCGCCTCCCGAAGCTCGGCCTTGGCGCGCGCAGCCGTGCGGTACGCGGCTGCCTCACTGATCCAGGCGACGACGGAGCGCAACGCGATCACCGCTGCCAGACCGAAGAGAACCGGCAAGGATGTGGCGAGATCAGCGCGACCCTCGGCCACCTCGACGATCGCCGTGGCGAGCAGTCGTGCGGTGATGATGACCAGAACGGCCATGACGACGCCGAGGGCGACGGTGAGGACGACGAAGCCGCGGGTACTGCGGGCATAGCGCAGCAGTCGCGGATCCAGCGGCTTCACGAATTCATCCTGTCACGCGAAGCGGGGTGGCACCGTCCCCCCGGAGGATGCCACCCCGCGCTACGCAGGGGGACTAATCGCGTGTAGAACCAGCGTAGCGATCATCGGCTCGGCCGGCGACCGGTTGCGGGGGAATCATCGAGGTGCTGATGCGCTTGCGGAACACCCAGTAGGTCCAGCCCTGGTAGATCAGCACGATCGGGGTCATGATGACAGCGACCCAGGTCATGATCGTCAGGGTGTATTCCTGGCTGGAGGAGTTGTAGACGGTGAGGTTGTAGGCCGCATCAAGGGAGGACACCATGACGTTCGGGAACATCCCGACGAACAGGGATGCGACGGCGAGTGCGATCGTGATCGAGCTCAGAATGAACGCCCAGCCATCGCGGCGACGCCAGATCATCGCTAGAGCGCCGAGGAACGCCACCGCGGCGACGAGCACCATCGGCAGCGTGATCGCGACGCGACCGGAGAACGCCTGCGCCCACAGCAGGGCCGCTACTGCGACGACCGCGGCAGCCAAGCCGACCTTGATCGCGGCACCACGAGCGGCCTCGTGCATCTCACCCCGAGTCTTCAACGCGAGGAAGATCGCCCCGTGAGTGGTGAACACCAGCAGGGTCATCACACCCAACAGCAGGGCGACCGGGTTGAGCAGATCGAAGAATGTTCCCGTGTAGTTCAAGTCGTTGGCAGTGCCCGTGGGCAGGGTCGTTTCGATCGGTGAGATCGGCGAACCACCGACGACATTGCCGAACGCCACACCGAACAGCAGGGCAGGTAGAGCGGAGCCGACGAAGATCGCTCGATCCCAGTTGGCTCGCCAACGCACCGAATCCCGCTTGCCGCGGTACTCGAAGGCGACGCCGCGCACGATGAGCGCGATGAGGATCACAAACAGCGCGAGGTAGTAGCCGCTGAACATGGTGGCGTACCACAGCGGGAACGCCGCAAAAGTCGCTCCGCCGGCGACGAGCAGCCACACCTCATTGCCGTCCCAGACGGGGCCGATGGTGTTGATCATCACTCGGCGGCGCAGGTCATCGCGGCCGAGGAAGGGCAGCAGTACGCCGACACCCTGATCGAAGCCATCGAGGATGAAGTACCCCACCCACAGCACCGCGATGAGGATGAACCAGATGGTGACGAGATCCATGGTCTATTCCTTTACTCGTGATGGTGGCTTAGTAGGCGAAGTAGAGCTTGGCGTCTTCGCCCTCGGACTTCTCCGCCTCTTGCGCGTCGGCGAATGGGTCGGAGGTGAGTTCGTCCGGTTCCGGTGCGCCCTTGGCGATGTAGTGCAAAAGCAGCTTCACCTCGATGATCGCGAGGATGAGGTAGACCAGGGTGAACGCGATCATCGTGAAGAGGACTTCACCCGTACTCACCAAGGGTGACACCGCATCCGCGGTGGTCTGCTCACCGAACACGATCCACGGCTGGCGGCCCATCTCGGTGAAGATCCACCCCGCGCTGTTGGCGAGCAAGGGACCGAGCACGACGAGGGTGGCCGCAACGGCGAATGGCTTGGCCAGCCTGTCGTTCGTGGGCGCCCGAGCTCCTCGATAGCGCCACAGTGCCCACATCGCGAATAGCACGCTGACCATGCCCAACCCGATCATCAGCCGGAAGGACCAGTAGGAGACGGGCACATAGGGCACGTAGCTGACGTCGTCGCCGAACTTCTCGGAATACTGCGCGTCGTACTGAGCCTGCAGGTCGTTGATGCCCTGCACGGTTCCGTCAAAGGAGCCGGTGGCCAGGAAGGACAGTAGACCGGGCACACACAGGATGCAGTCCGCACTGTTGCCGTTGATCTCTCCGAGGCTGAGCACGGAGAAGGGAGCGGCGGCCTCCGTCTCGTAGAGACCCTCGGCCGCGGCCATCTTCATCGGCTGCTGCTCGACCATGATCTTGGAGAACACGTCACCGCTGATCGACAGGCCGACGGCCGCGACGATCATGACGCCGGCCGCGGCCTTCATCGCGGGGCGGAAGACCTCGATCTGGCGGCCCTTGACCATCTTCCAGCCCGCGACGGCGATGACTCCCGCACCCGCGGTGAGGAAGCACGCGAAGATGGTGTGGATGAACGCCACGACCGCGGTGTTCTGGAAGAGCACCTGGCCGATGTCGGTGAGCACTGCACGACCGGTGGTGTCGTCGATGATGTAGCCGACGGGATGCTGCATCCAGGAATTCGCCGCCAGGATGAAGTACGCCGACACCAAAGTGCCGAATGCTGCCGCCCAGATGGTGGCGAGGTGGATCTTCTTCGGCAGTCGATCCCAGCCGAAGATCCACAGGCCGAGGAAGGTGGACTCGAGGAAGAACGCGAGCAAACCCTCCATCGCGAGCGGCGCACCGAACACATCACCGACGAAACGGCTATAGACGCTCCAATTCATCCCGAATTGGAACTCCTGCACGATCCCCGTGACCACTCCCATCGCGAAGTTGATCAGGAAGAGCTTGCCGAAGAACTTCGTCAACTGCAGGTACTTCACGTTGCCGGTGCGCACCCACGCGGTCTGGAAAGCCGCCACGAAGAACGCCCCGCCGATGGTCAGCGGGACGAAGAGGAAGTGATACACGGTGGTGATGCCGAACTGCCAGCGGGCGAGGTCAAGGGCTTCCATGGGGCCTAGCCTCCTCCTCCTGGAATGCCGACACCCGCGTCATGAGTCCGGATTCACCGGGACTTTGGTCCCCTTTCCTCGCGAAGCCGCCTCCCGATCACGCCACACCTTGTGCATGCGATATCCGGGCTGGGGCTAGTGTTCGCTCGCCATGGTCGCCACCTCCGCACCCGCTCCCGGCTCGACACGCAGCCCCGCCCTGCGAGTCTGGTCGGCGCTGCTGATCGTCTACTTCGTCTGGGGGTCGACCTACGTCGCGATCGCGCTCATGATCGAGACGCTGCCCGGGCTGACCGGTAGCGGGATACGTTTCGTCATCGCAGCCCTGGCCATGGCCGCCATCGTCGCGATCGCTCGGGGCCCGCGCACCCTGCGCGTCACGCGTCGTGAGGCTGGCACCTCCGCCCTCATCGGGGTGATGCTGCTCGCCACAGGTATCGGCACCGTTTCCGTGGTGTCCAATCACGTGCCCACGAGTATCGCCGCGCTCATCATCGCCACAATCCCCCTGTGGGTCGTCGTGATCAGACTGGTCACCGGGGACCGACCGCGCCCGTTCACCCTCATCGGGGTAGCCATCGGACTCATCGGCCTCGGTGCGATCCTGCTGCCCGGAGGGACGAGCGCGCCAGCCTCCGGACCAGCCGCCAACGGCACCGCGATCGTGGCCGGGTCGATCGCCCTGGTGTGCTCGAGTTTCCTCTGGGCCCTGGGGTCCTGGATGTCTCCGCGGTTACCCAGGCCCTCCAACACCCTGGTCTTCACCACGTATCAGATGCTCGTGGCAGGAGTCGTCCTGCTCATCGCCGGGCGCGTCAGCGGTGAGCAGATCGACCTCGGTGCAGTCTCGACCTCGTCGTGGCTGGGCCTGATCTACCTGATCGTGTTCGGCTCCCTCATCGCCTACACGGCGTTCACCTGGCTCGTGGGCAATGCACCCCTGTCGCTGGTCACCACCTACGCCTACGTCAACCCGGCGGTCGCTGTCGTGCTCGGCGTCCTCGCCTTCGGTGAGGTCGTGTCCTCCGACGTCATCATCGGAGTGGTGTTCGTTCTCGGCGGCGTCGCCCTCGTCGTCAGCGGTGAACGGATCCGCCGTCAGCCTGTGGTCACCGGAGCCAGCGCCGGCGGCACGTAGGTCGTCTCCCCGGACGCATCAGGC
>CBFHQG010000085.1:0-9223 GCA_965657825.1 Actinomycetes bacterium
TGTCACCTTGCAAGACGTGTTGCCGACTGAATGGCATTTCACAAGTGTGACCGCCTCATTGCGTTAGTCCTTCTTCCTGTCTATCTCGGACCGACCGTTCGGCGACGTCGAGGGCTAGTCCGGCAACGGTGGAGAGGGCAGAAAGTGCTTTCATCCCCTAATGATGGGGGTTGCAGGTCGCTGGGCCGCGCCAGTTTCGGTTTTTACTCGCGCGAGATAACCGATAGCGGTGTCGATAGAGAGGTAGACGCCCATAGTCTCAGCCTGTGAAGTTCACGACAGCCAATGGGCATCCTGGGACGGGCGCCACCTGCGCGCGTTCTGTGGAAGCTCGCCGCATTCTCGTCGTGGAGGATGAGGGACTGACACGGGGCCTGGTCGTCGAGATGCTCGAGGAGGCAGGGTTCGAGGTGTGCTCCTGCCGGACGGCGGCTGAAGCGGTGCGTGAAATAAGGACTTTCGATCCTGACGCCCTCGTCACCGACATTGATCTGGGCGCGGGACCCTCGGGTCTGGACCTCGTGGTGAATCTCTCGAAGACCGCCCCGCATATCGCTGTCCTCGTCATGTCCAACTATCCGATTTTGAGGCAGCATCCGGTTCGAAACGGTCAGCGCCTGGTGTACCTGGACAAGCAGAAGGTGGACTCGTCTCAGATCGTGCTGGAGGCTTTGGAGTCGGCGCTGCTGGAGGAGCGGGATGACAGGGGCCAGACGCATGACGCGGAGGAGGCGTTGTCGCGACTGAGTCGTCCACAGTTGGAAGCGTTGCGCATGATGGCCGAAGGCCTGAGTAATGCAGAGATCGCCGAGCGACGAGGAATCTCCAAGCGGGCAGCGGAGAGCCTGGTGCAGCGGACTATCGCCGCCTTGGGGATCGCTCCTGATCCCACGGTGAATCCGCGGGTGATGGCTGTTCGCACGTACTACCGATCGGCGGGGATACCCGAGTGATCGGTGGGTGGTTCGAATGGACTCAGCGGCTCACGGGACCGTCCGCATTGTCTATGTCGGCCTGGCTGCTGGTGGGCGTTCCCGCCGTAGTGGGTGCCCTCGTGATGCTCTCAGCCCATCAGTACGACTTGCTGGAGGGCCTCGCCCTCAGTCTCGGGTCCTGGTGCGCTTTGGGCTTGATCTGGTTTATCTCGCGCAGCATGCTCGCCACGAATGGTGGTGCCACCTCCGCGGTCCTGTGGGTGATGCTCGCGTTCATCCTGGGCTCTGTGGCGCGGGCGGCCATCCTCGCCCTCGCGATGGAGGCGCTCTTGATTCTCATCATGGGCACGGTCTACTTCACCTTTCTTTCGGTGCTCTTCGCCCTCCTCGTGGAGTCCATCCGCAGACATCAGGCGGCGGTCTCGCGATTGAAGGGCCTTCGTCGAGCCCTACAGTCGGCTTCGGATCGCGTGGAGAGCGAGATCGAATACCTGCGCCGCTCCACTCAGGAGGCGGTAGTCAGTGCATTGGAGGTGGCTCTTCGGGAAGTCAGCGACCCGCGTGAGGTGAGTTTCGAACTCAGGCGGGTGACCCAGGAAGTCGTGCGCCCGATGAGTCATCAGTTTGCGCGAGGGGAACCGAAGCCGATCCAGGTGACCTCGACGAGTGTTCGCGGTTTCCAGTGGAGAACTTTGGCTCGTGCGGCACTCGATGCGAAACCCTGCCATCCAGTATTGACAACAAGTATCTTCATGCTCAACGTCAGTCCGATTATCGCTGCCTATTTCGGGTCCGATCAGTTTCTGAACGCGATGGTCGTGGGTTCCCTCGCCATGTTTGGCGTTCTCCAAGTCGGCAATTGGCTTCCGTGGAGGAGGATGTCGATCTGGCTGGGTTCGATCTGTTTTCTGCTCGCTGTTTCTCTGTCCGGAATCGTGTCGTCTGTACTGATCACCCGTTTCGTGGCTCCGGCGTCCGAACTGTTCAGCGACGGGGTCTTGGCCGTGCTATTCCTTGTGCTCATCGGCCTGGCGGTCGCCTTGGTGATCGGGCTGGATCGGTACCAGCCGGTGGTCCGGGAGGGGTTCATCGAGATGAACTCCGCGTTGGCTCACGCGGTGAGCGCTGCTAATGCTCAGCTGCGGCGGGAGCGACGTCAGTTGGGTCAGGTGCTGCACGGTGTGGTGCAGCCGCGACTGGTCGCACGAGCGATTCAGGAGAGTGATTCGCAAGGCACCACCGAGGTTGGTGTTCTTCTAGAAGAGGTGACCGCAATCCTGTCCTCCGCGGTCGAGCAGCCGAATTCGACGAATCTTCAAGAAACACTCTCCGACATCCAGACCGTGTGGTCCTCGACTGCGGAGGTTGATGTTCACGTAACCGATGAGGTCGATTGGATCTGCTTGAACGAGCCGAGCCTCAGCAAGGCCGTGTGCGAGGTAGCGTGTGAAGCGGTGCACAACGCGGTGCTCCGAGGGATGGCTCAGTACGTTCGAGTCGATGTGACCTCAGGTGACGGCTCGATCACCCTCTGCGTCACGAACCCGAATTCGGGCGCGCCCTTGACTTCTCCGTACTCTGAGGCCGGACTGGGCACGCAGGTGTATAACTCGCAGACCGACTCCTGGGACCTGTACGAAGGCAAGGGAACGGTCGTCTTCATCGCCCGCTTCACCAGCCTTCGTGTATTGACGCTGAGCGAACAACAGGGTGAGTCGCTGAACCCTTCGTGAGAAGGTCACTTCCGTCACGCATAGGACCGCCTCGATAGCGACGGTGCACAAACCCACGAAGGGCATTCGATATGGAATTTGGTCAAATCCTGTGGAGTCTTCTCATCATCTTCTTCATGGTGATGTACTTCATGGTCCTGTTCTCGGTCATCGCTGACATCTTCCGCCGTGAAGACATGGGTGGAGGGATGAAAGCGGTCTGGATCATTCTGTTGCTGCTCATTCCTTTCCTATCCTTGATCATCTACGTGGTGGTGTACGGGCAGGCCATGGGGCAGCGCCGTGCGGCATCGGTCGCACAAGCAGTGGAGCAGGAGCAGAACTACATCCGTTCCGTTGCCTCGACCTCCCCCGGTGAGCAGATCGCAGAGGCCCAGAAACTACTCGACGCCGGAACGATCTCACGGGATGAGTTCAATCGCCTGAAGGCGAAGGCTCTGGCATAACTGGACGGTGGCCGGTGTCGGGGTCGATGAATTGGTGGAATCGCCGGTCCATACCGGTGCAAGTCCTGATGGTGTTGTCGGTATCGCTTGTCGTCATGGGTGGACTCGTGATCGCGAGGGTTGCGACGATCGTCAGGGAGCCCTCGCAACTCCTTCGGGAAGACACGTTGATCGCCGCGGATGCGTGGGATATCGAGCCCAAGATGCTCGCCGCAGGACTCGGATTTACCGGGATCATCGGTGTCCCCGGTCTCAGCCTGGATAATCTCGAGTTGAGTCGAATGCAGGTCAGGCTCGCGGGAGGTGCCTGGAATGAGGTCACTTGCCTGCGCGGCGGCGAGCCATCACTGGCCTCGTACACCAGTGCCGCCGCACCGGATGCGATCCGGTCGCTGTACGGCACCTCGGTGTATTACGCCGATGGTCTGCCGATCGAATTCTCCTGGCCGGTGCTTCCGAGTTCCCTGGAAGCTTCGGATTTCGCCATCACCTTGAATGACGGATCTGTGGTCGAGCCACTCGTGGCAGCCGTGTGGCCGAACTTTGAGTTCAATGAACGCAGCACCGTGGTCGTCTTCGGCTATTTCGGCAACCGACAACCCCCGAGGAACCCCGGAGCGATGTATCCCGTACGGGTCGAAGTCGTAGCCTCGGAGACTCCACTGCTCCTCGCAGGGCCCGGGGGGAGAGTGGTCTCCGCGGTGGGGATGTCGGCTCAAACTCGAGGCTCTCCGTACACCGAGCCCGATGTCGCCCCTCAGGAGCGTGGCGGACCAATCCTGGCCGCCGCCAAACTCACCCGGTACAGCTCGATGGGCGATGATGGGCCGCGATTGTTCTCACCGGGGCTGCTCCCCAATCATGGCGAAGCGCTCTACGGAGAACGTGCTCAATATCGGTTGCGGGTCCTCACCACAGGAGGAATGACGCCGGATGGCGTTCGCGGAATGCATCCCACGGAATTCTCTCGGTTCTTCCGGGTGATCGCGATCGATTCGGCCGGGCGAGAGATTCTGATCACCGAATCTGGTGTGGACTACCGCATCGATGGCGCTGTGTTGAGAGTCGAGGGACTTGCTGACCTCGGTGTCCGACAGGATGCATATGACGAGTGCTACGTGGAGGATAAGGACAATCAAATCGATATCATCCTGTCCGGCGATGAGTCGGCGATGCGCGCTATCACTCGCGTGCAGATGCCCTCGTCGGGGGCGTACTCACCGGTCTACAACCCGGGTGGCCCGGGATCGGATCCGGTACCGGGAGTGCGGTACGCAGCACCGAGTCCACCGATCGATGTGGAGGTCTACCAGGGGCTCAATGATCCCCTTCAGGTCACCTATCCGTGATCGGATTCTCCTCCGCGCACGGTGCGCTCGGCGACGTCGAGGGCTGCCGTGGTGTCCGCGCTGAGATCGGCCTCGAGGAAGGCCTGCGTCTCCGGGATCGCCAGGTGCACGTCGTTAACCTGGTGCATCTCGACGGTGGCGTCGCGCAGGGACACCTCGAGGAGGTGCCCGCCATGCCGGAGATCATCGCTGATCGCGTGCAGGTGGTAGCCGGATATGCCGATCGCCTGGGCGTACTCGGGGGTCCAGAAGCCGAGAAGTGTGCCGCTGAAGTTCGTGAGGTCGAAGATGCCCTGGTCGGCCGTGGCTGACACGAGCCCCGTTCCCGACTCGTGCCTGCAGGCCGCACGCAGCGTGATCGTGTCGAAAGTCCCGGTGATGCGGAATGCCACGATCGCATTCGCCGAGGTCCGCAGTGCGTCCAGTGTCACGGTCAGGTCTTCTAAGGATCCGATGTCGTGGATGTCGTGTGTGGAATCAGCCACAAACGAGACGACGGTCGCGAAGGGGGTGAGTTCATCATCGGAGGCCTCGGTGACCGACCCGTCGGCTCGAGCCTGGAAGCAGTGGCCGTCGATGAGGATCATCTCCCCATCGAGATCTTCGAAGGTCCCCAATCCCAGATCCCCGTGCCGTCTCAGGTCGGCGACGGTGACGCAGCCTTGATAGAGGCCCTGCACGATCGCCCCGGAGGTCGACACCTGGAAGATCGAGTGGTGCTCGACGTCGAGGGCCTCGGCGAGTGCGGCGGTGACGATGTGGTGGATGCTCTGTCCGCTGCTCGTCGACCGCTCCTGCAACGCCTGCCACAGGGTGTCGGAGATTCTGACGTCGAGGGTGCGAGCCATACGCACCAGCCTAGGGGTGATCAGGGGGCTCGAACGACCTCTTCGGCGAGGCTGGCGTAGGCATCACAGCCTTCGAGATTGGGGTGGAACCCGTCGCCGTACATCCAGTCGGGTTTGTCGTCACTGGCTGCGTGCCAATCGAAGACCCGCACATTGGGGTACCGATCGGACAGTTCCCGGATGGCGTCGTTGGTGCGGTTCTCGAAGGTGTACCGGTCGTAGTCATCGGGCAGCTGGATGGTGGCGAAGGTGACGATGCGGTCATCGCCGAGGATCTCCATGATCGCGTCGTAGTCCTCGGGGTAGGCGCCGCCGTTGGTGCCGAGGTGGATCAGGATTCGATCGGGAAGTGCATCGCCGTACCCGGCCAACTCCTCCGGCCCTGCCGTCACGAAGCGGGACTCCTCGGAGTCAACGGTGAATTCGCGCTCCAGCAGGCAGGACTCGGCGAGGATGAGGATCGAGTCCCCGTAGGCGAGGACCTCTCCGTCATAGGGCGTGGGTGTGGGGGACGGTGTAGGAGTGGGTGTGGGAGTCGGTGGGAGTGGGGAAGGGGTTGCGGTCGCGGTGGCCGACGGCGGGATCGACGGTGCCGGGGGACTGGGCGCGGAGAGGGAGGAGGAGTCCGCGGGGTCCGCCTGCACAATCAGGCCGAAACCGAGGCCGGCGGCAAAGCAGAAGGCGAAGCCGGCACCGAGAATGACCCATTCCCTGAGGGGCATGCCGACCTCCGTCCCGATTCGCAAACGATTCACCAGGGTACGGCGTGAATGCTCACCGATGCCCGGCGTCCACCGTCCTTCGGGGGCGCAGGTCGGGTAGTGAGCCCACAATCACCACCGCGGTCGCGAGCCCGAGGAACACCAGGTCAGGTGCTCGACCGGCCACCCACCAGACCGCGAGAAGTGCGGCCAGGGGGACCAGCCGCCACCACTCGAAGGCCGAGGTGAGGATGCCGCGGAACAGCATCACAGTCAGGAGGAAGGTGACCAGCCCGAGGATGAGGACACCGCCGAAGAGTGGAGAAACGGGAGTGAGGACATCCTTCATCGCCACCTTCAGCCCGGCGGCCACGCCGATGATCCCGGCGACCAGCACCAGGTGGAGGAAGACGTAGCCGATGCGGATGAGACGCAGGGCCTCGGTGAAGTCCAGATCCAACAGACGGCGTCGACCCGGGTCGGAGACACCGACGAGATAGGTCCGCCACATCACCGCGACGAGCAGGACGGAGATGAGGATGCCGAAGATGAGCTCGAGGTTGCGTAGCGCCCCCGTGGCACCCAGGCCGATCGAGATGAGGGATTCACCGAGCGTGATGATGACGAATAGTTCATAGCGTTCCGCGATGTGCTCGCGCCCGATCGGCCAGTCGGGGCTACGCCGCAGCAGCACCGCGACGATAGCGCTGATCAGACCGATCATGAGGAGTAGCAGGCTGGCGAATGCGTCGATGACGTAGGCCGAGGCGATGAGCATGATGGGCAGCAGCGCACCGACAGCCGCGAATCGATACACATCAGCCCGCAGGTGCGCGCTCCTGCCAGCCAGAGCGAACTGGGTGATCGCCCACACCAGCCACAGCGCACCCACTCCATAGGCGAAGAGCAGGTCGTTGTCCCAGAAGGCGGTGGGGATGGAGATGTCGACCAGCAGCATCAGGCCCATCGCCAGGATGAACACCGGGGGTCGCCAGTCCCACCGCGTCCCCCGGGGCAAACCCATGTTGGCGACCGAGGTGTAACTCGCCCAGACCCACCACACGATGCACAGCACGACCAGGCCGTGAGCGACACCGAGTAGGTCGTCGTCATCGACGATCGAGTTGGTGATCTGGATCAGGGAGAAGACGAAGACCAGATCGAAGAACAATTCGAAGGGACGGACGCGATCTGCTCCGGAGCGCACGAACGGCATCGTAGTGAATGGAGTTGTGTCCGCCGTCGACTCATCGGGGGATCAGGATTTCGTGGGGTCCTCGATCTCTGGCGCGAACGTACCCTGCGCGGCGAGCGATCCCACCCGTCCACCGCCGGCACCGCGCAGGAGGTAGGCGAGGCCGACTGCGAGGGCTGCGCCCAGGAGAGGTCCGGCGATGTACACCCACAGGCTTGAGTAGTTGTTGGCGACGACATCGGGGCCGAGGGTGCGCCAGGTGTTCATGGATGCACCGGAAAGCGGGCTGGCCCACAGGCCGGCGAGTGCGATGTACCCGCCGACTCCTATGGCCCCGATGATTCCGATGTTCTGAGCTCCCGCTGCGGTGCCGAGTATCACGCTCAGCAGCCCGAAGGTGAGGATGAGTTCCAGCCAGAAGGCAGCGATGGGAGTTGAGGATTCAGCCGGGTAGGTCGCCCCGTGGACCGCGGATACGCCAATGATCCACTGGGCAACGAGCATGGCCATGATCGCACCAGCCGCCTGAAAGACCAGGTATCCCGGTACTCGCTTCCACGGAAAGTCTCCCCGTAGTGAGAACGCAAGCGTGACTCCTGGGTTGAAGTGGGCACCGGATACCTTGCCCATGAACATGATCATGGCCATGACCATGATGCCGGGAGCGACGACTGCGGCTACGCGCCCTATTGCGTTGTCGAAGGCTGTGTTCATCATGGGAGCGCCGCCTGCAACGAGGACGAGGAAGAAGGTTCCTGCGAATTCCGCGATCCAGCGCCGCCACTCGTCGTGCAAATCATTGAAGTGCGTGAGTTCAGCGATGTCGGGACTGGTCATCACCGCAATCTAGCAACGGGTAATGTCGGCAACTCCGAGAATGACAGGCGACATGCTGGGCGCGCCGAAACGAGAGAATCGAGGAGATGTCATGGACCTGATGGCAACCGCTCCGCTGTGGCTGGATGCACCGGAGGATCACGACTACCCTGCTGCGGCGAACTACCTTTCCATGCTCCTCACTGACGAGCTGGTGAAGGAGGTCGTCGACGGACTCAAGAAGGCCCCCACCGTGCGATATTTCGCAAAGGACCTTCTTCGATCCTCCCGGTTGGCTTTGCTACCGATGGATGATCTGCACGTGGCTAAAGACCTCGCGAAGGTGATCCAGGGCAAGAAATTGTCTCCGATTCTGTTGGTCCGTGGTCAGTTGCACGTGGACGCGCCGATGACGATCGCCGACGGATATCACCGTGTGTGTGCGGGGTATCACCTCGCTGACGACACCGCGATCCCCTGTCGAATTGTGGACCTGCCAACGAGTTGACACGAGGGGTCCCTCCGTTGAGTTCGGATAACCTCGGATCGTGAGACGACTCAGGCGAGTGAGCCCACGAGAGCCAGGAATCGTCGTGATCGGTGGCGCCAATGTTGATGTGAAGGCGCAAAGCGATCGTCCAGCCATCGAGCACACCAGCAACCCCGGGCGAGCCACGACATCGTCGGGGGGTG
Source organism: Actinomycetes bacterium (assembly GCA_965657825.1). Taxonomy (GTDB): domain Bacteria; phylum Actinomycetota; class Actinomycetes; order S36-B12; family S36-B12; genus M55B157. Next base: position 8,717 of record CBFHQG010000085.1, read on the forward strand.
TCGCTCGCAATATTGCAGAGAATCTGGCGCGTTTGGGTGATCAGGTGCACCTGATCAGCGTGGTCGGTCGTGACCCCCTCGGAGATGAACTGCTCGATTACACGGGGGCATCGGGGGTGGATGTCGGGTGCGTCGTGCGCACCAATAGGCCTACGGGCACCTACACCGCTGTGCTCGACTCCGATGGTGAACTGCTCGTAGCGATCGCGGATATGTCTGCGGTGGAGGAACTCGACCCTCCCGCCCTGCGGGCTCGGGCAGACCTCATCAGTCAAGCCGGACTCATCGTGGCGGACGGCAATCTACGGCGGGACTCACTGGAGGAGTTGCTCGACCTAGCGAGTGGTGTTCGGGTCATCGTGGAGCCGGTGAGCGTGCCGAAGGTGTCTCGATGGCGGGAGGTCATCGATGAGCGGGTGTTCGCTCTCACTCCCGGCCGTGAGGAGCTGGCAGCCCTCAGCGGGATGCCGACACAGACCGATGATGAGTTGGTGGCAGCCTCGCGGG
>CBFHQG010000085.1:9233-9509 GCA_965657825.1 Actinomycetes bacterium
ACCGAGTGGTTCCCTGCCATCCCCGGAATGGTCACGGATGTCACCGGAGCAGGAGACGCGATGCTTGCGGCCTTCTGTCATGTGCTGCTGGAGGAGGGAACGTTGGCCGAGGCTGTCCGACTAGGCCACGCGGCAGCCGCAGTCACCGTGGGCAGCCCGCATACCGTGCACCCTGATCTGACACTCGACCTGCTGGAGTCCACTGTCGCGATCCACTCCGATTCCCACCACGAGGAGATCCCATGACACCACCACATCCGGATCTACTCATCACCG
>CBFHQG010000086.1:0-9334 GCA_965657825.1 Actinomycetes bacterium
ACGTTCCAACCACGGCAGCGCAGATGCCAGAACGGCGGCCTTGTCGTGTGCGTTGAGAGTCATGATGTCCTCACCGAGAGTCTGGTACCGGATGCGGTCACGTGGAGTAGGCGGAATTCTCGTGGACGTAATCGCCCGTCAGGTCATTGGTCCACACGGATGCTTCGGATGAACCAGCATGCAGGTCGACGCGGATCACGACCTCGCGACCGGACATGTCGACTCCCTCGCGTGGATCACCCGCTGCACCGGATCGGGCCACCCACACTCCATTGATCGCAACGTCGACGGCGTCGGATGCGAACTGCGCCGAGGTCGTACCGATCGCGGAGAGCACCCGTCCCCAGTTGGGATCCTCTCCGTGGATCGCGCACTTGAGCAGATTGCTGCGCGCGATCGCGCGACCCACCTCGACGGCCTCATCCTCCGTGGCGGCATTCACGACGTCGATGCGGATATCCTTGCTGGCACCTTCGGCATCGGCGATCAACTGGCGTGCTAGGTCCGCGCACACCGTGAAGACTGACTCGGCGAACTCATCACCTTCCGGGTGAACCCCGCTGGCACCACTGGCCATCAGCAGCACCGTGTCGTTCGTTGACATGCAGCCATCAGAATCAATGCGGTCGAAGGTTCGCCGTGTCGCCTCGCGCAGGGCCCTACACGCCGTGTCGTGATCGACGTCGGCATCGGTGGTGAGCACGACCAGCATCGTGGCCAGGCCGGGGGCGAGCATGCCCGCTCCCTTTGCCATCCCCCCGACCACGTATCCAGCACCAGCCTGCAACGACTCTTTCGGCACCGAGTCAGTGGTCATGATGGCCCGTGCGGCAGCCGGGCCTCCATCGTCGGCAAGACCGGTGGTACACGCATCGACACCCGCGAGGAGTATCGGCATCGGCAGGAGTTCACCGATCAGGCCGGTCGAGCACACCACGACCTCACCGGCACCGACCTCTTCGCCGATCGCTGACAGCTGTTCGGCAACGTACTCCGCCGTCGCATGGGTGTCAGCAAAGCCCTTCGGCCCGGTGCAGGCATTCGCGCCACCAGAATTCAACACGACCGCGTGCGCCTCGCCATCGGCCAGAACCTGGCGGCTCCACAGCACCGGGGCAGCCGGGAAGCGATTGCTGGTGAACACCGCGCATGCAGTCTGTACGGGGCCGTTGTTGACGACGAGTGCGACGTCGGGTGCACCGCTTGCCTTGATACCGGCGGCGACTCCCGCCGCGGTGAAGCCCTGGGCCGCCGTGACGCTCATGGCGCCACCCCGTCCACGGGTAGTCCCGCGGTCTCGGGAAGGTCGAGGATCAGGTTCGCGTTCTGTATCGCCTGCCCGGCAGCACCCTTGACGAGGTTGTCGATGGCCGCGACGACGACTGCACGACCTGAGTGCGCATCAGCAGCAACCTGCATGTGGACGGTATTGGCTCCGTACGTCGAGGACGTCGCCGGCCACTGCCCCTCGGGGAGAACATGCACGAAGGGTTCGTGCGCGTAGGCGTTGTGCAGGCATTCCCGAAGCGTGTCAACGCTCACGCCGTCACTGAGGGTGGCCGTGGCAGTCGCCAGGATTCCGCGCGACATGGGCGCGAGAAGCGGAGTGAACGACACTCGCACCGGGGCTCCCGCCGCCTGCGTGAGCGCCTGCTCGATCTCCGGGGTGTGCTGGTGGATGCCACCGACCTTGTAGGCCGACATCGACCCCATCACCTGGCTGGCCAGCAGAGTCTCCGACGGGGAACGCCCCGCTCCGGAGGTGCCGGAGGCTGCGACGACGACGATGTCCTCCCCTTCGACGAGATCGGCACTCAACAGCGGGGCAAGGGCGAGGATGGTCGCGGTGGGATAGCAGCCGGGATTGGCGACCCGCGTGGCTTCGCGAATGCGTTCACGCGCACCGGACAATTCGGGGAGGCCATAGACCCACGTCCCCGCATGGGTGCCGCCGTAGTAGTGCTTCCAATCGCTGGCATCGGCCAGGCGGAAGTCCGCACCCAGATCGACCACGGCGGTGTCCGGTCCGAGTCCGGCGACCAGGGCCGCGGACTCCCCGTGGGGCAGGGCACAGAACACCAGATCGGCTACCCCCAGCACGTCAGCGTCCGCGGCGATCAGCGGACGGTCAGCCAGGGCGGTCAATTGTGGATGCACCTCGCCCACCGTGCGCCCGGCCTTGGTGCCCGCGGCGATCGGGCCGAGGTCGAGGTCGGGGTGGGCGTGAACGAGGCGCAGCAGCTCACCCCCGGCATAGCCGGAGGCACCCGCGACGGCGACGGTGAGGGACATGGGAGCAAAGTATACGCATACACGCATATTCCTCGTCCAGGTCCCCGTCCCCCTCTCCCCGTCTGAGTCACGGTTCTGGTCGTTAACTGTCGCAGGTAGCGACCGCACCCGTGACTCAGACGCAATAGGGGTGAGGCGTCAGGTGCCGCGCAGGGTGGCGCCGTGACGTGCCGCGACGAGGGTGAGCGCACCCTCGCGGACAGCGGCGATCTCCTCGGCCGACAGCGTGCGATCGGGGGCGCGTAGTCGTAGGGAGAACGCCAGGGATTTGGCCCCCTCGGGGACCTGAGGGCCGATGTAGGCATCGAACAGGCGCACCGACTCCACCAGATCACCTCCGCCCTCGCGCACCGCGGCCGCGACTTCAGCGGCGGGGATATCCGCGGACACCACCAGGGCGATGTCCTCCTTTGCGACTGGCTGAGTACCGACCCGGGGTGCTGGTACCGCATCGACAGCGTGCTCGATCAGCGCATCGAGGTCGAGTTCGAATGCACAGGATCGGTCAGGTACCGAGGTAGCTGCCACCACCCGCGGGTGCAACTCGCCTGCGTAACCGATCACCTGTCCGTCGATGCTCAACCGCGCACATCGTCCGGGATGGAAGGGGGCATCCTGCGCCTGCTGGACCTCGAGATCGACTCCCACAGCTGCCGCAACATCACGCGCAGCCTGGATCGCGTCGGCCCAATCGAAGGGTGTCCCACTGCCCCACCATCCAGCCGGCTCTCGATGACCGACGAACACCGCGGACAGGAAGCGCGGCTGATCGGGCAACAGCGCCTCAAGAGCAGCCAACTCCGAGGATGCCGGCCGAGTGTCGACCCCGGGTCGGGGGGGATCGCTGATGCCATCGGCGGTGTGACCTTCACGTAGGCGGAACACTCGCCCGCTCTCGCTCAGTGCCACATCCTCACTGCCGCGAGACAGGCTGCGACGAACCGCTGCCAGGAGCCCCGGTAGGAGCGTCGTGCGCAACAGCGGTTGTTCGTCGCGCAACGGGTTGGCCAGCCGTGGCGCTTGCCTTCGGTCATCATCCGCTGGAATCCCCAGGGCATCGAGGTCATCGGTTCCGATGAAGGGATAGGTGAGGATCTCGACCACTCCGGTCCCTGCAAGGGCGTAGGCGATACGACGCCGCAGGCGTTGCTCGCGGGTGAGACCGAACCCGGAGGGTGCCGCCGGGAGAACCGAAGGGATCGCGTCGTAGCCGCCGAGCCGGAGAACCTCCTCGACCAAGTCCGCCGGATCAGTGAGATCCGGTCGCCACGACGGCGCGGTCACCCGCAACTGGGCCCCCTCAACCGCCACCACGCACCCAACGGCCTCCAGCCGGGAGATCACGGTCGACTCATCAATCGGCATTCCCGCGGTGCGTGCTGGTAGATCCGCGGGCATCTCGATGACCACGGGTGAATACGGCGACTCCCACGCCGTCATACCAACGTAGGTTCCGCCTCCGTACTCCAAGAGCAGCTGCGCGGCTCTCGCTGAAGCGTAGGGAGCAATGACACGGTCGACTCCCCGCTCGAACCGGCGCGAGGCTTCGCTGGGCAATCGATGACGGCGGACCGTGCGCGCAACCGCGACAGGGTCGAAGTGGGCTGCCTCGAGCACGATGTCGGTGGAATCATCGGTGATCTCCGTGGCAAGCCCGCCCATCGTGCCGGCTAGACCGATCGGGCCGGAGTCGTCGCGAATGACGATGTCCTGCGGATCCAAGGTTCGCTCGACGTGATCAAGAGTTGTCAAGGTGCGATCGGAGCCGGCTCGATCCGCGCGGACTACTCCGGTCAATGTCGATCCATCGAAGGCGTGCAACGGTTGACCAGACTCGAGCATCACGTAATTGGTGACATCGACAGCGAGAGAGATCGGTCGCATCCCGGCAGCGACGAGGCGCCGACTAATCCAGGCCGGTGAGGAAGCATGCGGATCGAAATCGACGATGCGCCGCAGGGTGAACAGGTCGGCAACGCCGGGGTCGGCAACCGAGCAGTCCCAGGGCGCCGCGGTGTCAGCAGGTGCCGGCAGGTCAACGAGATCCATGGCGCGATCGTGGAAGGGACGACCGAATGAGATCGCCACCTCTCGTGCGATGCCCCGAACCGAGAGCGCATAGCCCCGATCCGGAGTCACCGCGATATCGAGGATCTCCTCGCTGATGCCCAACAGCTGAGCAGCATCGGTACCAACGATGGCGGAGTCAGCGGGGTCGAAATCCGCAACGCCCCTGAGGGGAGAATGTGCCAATTGTTGCGGATTTCGGTTCAAGGTGGGGTCGAGGACGATGATGCCGGCGTGATCCTCGCCGAGGCCGAGTTCGCGCTCTGAGCAGATCATGCCGTTGGATACATGTCCGTAGGTTTCGCGAGCCGCGATACGGAAATCACCGGGGAGGGTAGTCCCGGGAAGGGCCACGACCACATGGTCGCCTGCCGCGAAATTACGCGCCCCGCAGATGATCCCGCGGACTCCGCCGTGCGCCTCCCCCACATCGACCTGACACCAGCGGATCGGCTTCTTGAAGTCGGTGAGCTCCTCGATCTCCACAACGCGACCGATGAGCAAGGTGCCGTCGAATCCCGCACCGACGGTTTCGACGGACTCGACTTCCAGACCCGCGTCGATCAGTCGCTCAGCCACCTCCCGCGCAGTCACACCGTCGGGGAGTTCGACCCACTCTAAGATCCACTCCAGGCTCACCCGCACGTCAGACCTCCAGCCCGAAGGCGCGAGAGAATCGAATATCCCCCTCGACCATGTCACGCATATCGGTGACACCGTGCCGGAACATCAAGGTGCGCTCAACGCCCATCCCGAAGGCAAAACCGGAGTAGCGGTCCGTGTCGATACCTGCGGCCCGTAGGACGCGGGGGTTCACCATGCCGCACCCGCCCCATTCGATCCAACCCTCGCTTCCGCAGGTGCGACAGGGATTGCTGGCATCACCGACCGACGTGCCTCGGCAGACGAAGCACTCCAGGTCAAGTTCCGCACTCGGTTCGGTGAAGGGGAAGTAGGACGGACGAAGTCGGGTGCGCACGCCCTCACCGAACATCGATTCCGCAAGGTGATCCAGAGTGCCTTTCAGGTGAGCCATCGTGATTCCCTCATCGATAGCCAGGCCCTCGATCTGGTGGAACACCGGCGTGTGTGTCGCGTCAAGCTCGTCGGTGCGATACACCCGACCAGGTGCGACGACGTATACCGGCAGTTCGCGCTCGAGCATCGCTCGCAATTGGATGGGCGATGTCTGGGTACGCATCACGACACCGCTGGCCTCCGAGCCGACGAAGAAGGTGTCCTGCATCGAGCGAGCGGGGTGATCAGGGGGGATGTTGAGCGCATCGAAGTTGAACCACTCGGCTTCCGCCTCAGGACCTTCCGCGAGCTCGTACCCCATCGCGATGAAGACCTCAGCCATCCGCTCCATCAAGGTCGACAGGGGGTGGCGAGCTCCTCGAAGTCGCCGATCCGTAGGCACGGTCACATCAACGGACTCCTCGACGAGCACGCGAGCGTCACGCTCGTCCTCCAACTCGCTCGTCCGGCGGTCCAGTGCATCCCGCACCGCCCCGCGCGCTGCACCCATGCGCTTGCCGACCTCAGCCTTCGCTGCCGGTGGCAGCGCTCCGATCTCTCGATTGGCCAGGGACAACGGCGACTTGTCACCGGCATGAGCGAGGCGGACCTGCTTGAGCGAATCGAGATCATTCGCGGCTTCGATATCCGCTAATGCGGCAGAGACCATCGCTTCGATCGCCTCGGATTCAAGATTGGCCACGCCGACGGGATCGTAAGACTTGTTCGGAGCTGACACCCCGCCTACTCCCCCGCCAGCAACTCGACGAGCAAGGCGACGTTCGCGTCGAGGTCACCTGTCCCGTCGAGGACGATCTCAGCGTGATCAGGGGGCTCATAGTCCTGGCCCATTCCGGTCATGTTGGGCAACGTACCCGCGGATGCCTTCGCATACAGACCCTTGGGGTCGCGCTCGGCGCAGATCTCGACCGGGGTGTCCACGAATACCTCGATGAAGTCCCCCTCATCGAAGATCTCACGCGCAGCGCGACGATCTGCGCGGAACGGAGACACCAGAGCAACCAGGACGATAAGACCAGCATCGAGCATGAGCTTCGCGGCTTCGGCCACTCGTCGGACGTTCTCTGCGCGATCTTCGGGGGTGAAGCCGAGATCCTTGTTCAGGCCTGTTCGCACGTTATCGCCGTCCAGGACGTAGGTATGGATTCCCATCGCGTGCAGTCGACCCTCGGTGGCATCCGCGACAGTCGATTTACCTGACCCAGGCAGTCCGGTGAACCACACCACCCGAGGCCGCTGGTGCTTGAGTCGGGCCCGCGCCGTACGGTCGACCTCATAGGCATGGGGGACGACATTGAGAGCCCGACGCAGGGCATGAGTGACCATCCCCGCGGCCACGGTGTCCGCGGTCACTCGATCGACGAGCAGGAATCCACCGGTGTCCCGGCATGTTGCATAGGCGTCCAACGGGATGGGGATATCGGTTGCCACCTCGATGCGGCCGATGTCGTTCATCTCCAAGACCCGTGCCGCAAGTTGCTGACCACTGACCACATCGCGCCGGTGACGCACGACGGTCACGGTGGCGGGAACGCTTCGAGGGCCCACCATCAGCATGTAGGAGCGGCCGTGCATGAGGGGCTCTTCACCCGTCCACACCACATCCACGGAGAATCGGTCCGCCGGCTGCGGCCACGCGGTACTGCCTGTGGCATCAACCCCCGCCGCGGCCAGGAGGTCACCGCGAGTCACGTCAACTTCACGATCCAGCACGATCGTGACCGCCTCACCCGCCCTCGCCAGGGCCAGATCGCCATCGAAGGCGACGATGCGGGCGATCTTCGCTGTCACACCGCTGTCGGCGACGATCACCTCATCACCGGGACGAGCCTCCCCCGCCGCGATGGTGCCCGCGTAGCCGCGGAAGTTCCCCTCGGCCCGCACGATGAACTGCACGGGGAATCGGAACGGCGTCGGGATCGACGGGGGCGGTGTCCACTGCTCGAGCGCTGAGAGCAGATAGGGCCCGTGGTACCACGGCATGCGACTCGAGGCCGCGGTCACGTTGTCTCCAGCGAACGCACTAACCGGGATCGTCAGCACCTCGTCGATCCCCAACCGTGCGGCAGCGGCTTTCACCTCACCGGAGAGCTCCTCGAAGGTGGCGTGCTCGTAACCCACCAGGTCCATCTTGTTGATCGCCACGATGATGCTGGTGACCCCCATGAGCGCGCACACGGTGAGATGCCGGAAGGTCTGCGGTCGCACACCTCGAGCGGCATCGATCAGGAGCACCGCAACCTCGGCGTTGGAGGCCGCCACAGCCATGTTGCGGGTGTACTGCTCATGACCGGGGGCGTCGGCGATGATCACCCGACGACCATTGGGCAGATACATGTGGCGGTACGCGACGTCGATGGTGATGCCCTGTTCGCGTTCGGCCTCGAGACCATCGGTGAGGAGGGAGAAGTCGACCTCGCCGACCGGGATCGTCGATCCACCGCGCCGGGTACGCCGGGCGTACTCCAGTTGATCCTCCGGGATCGACCCGGTCTCGGCCAGTAGTCGGCCGATGAGGGTGGACTTGCCATCATCGACCGATCCGCAGGTGACGAGCCTGACCACCGGGATGGCATCCAATGATGTGGTGCGATTCAACAGTTCGGTCATGGCTAGAAGTAACCCTCCGCCTTCTTGGCCTCCATGGAGCCGCTTCCCTCACCGTCGATAAGGCGCCCGGCACGTTCGGAGATATTGCTCTCCAGCATCTCGTCGATCAGCGTGTCGAGATCCGACGCGGTGGATTCGACCGCCCCACTCAACGGGTAGCAGCCCAGGGTGCGGAATCGCACGCTCTTGATCATGGGCTCCTCACCATCGCGCAGCGGCAACCGGTCGTCATCGACCATGATGAGCGTGCCTTCACGTTCGACGACCGGCCGCTCACGCGCGAAGTACAGGTCGGGGATTTCGATGTTCTCGCGACGGATGTAGCGCCAGATATCGAATTCCGTCCAGTTGCTGATGGGGAACGCCCGCATCGTCTGGCCATCGGTGAGTCGCGTGTTCGCGGTGTGCCAGAACTCCGGACGCTGCTTGCGCGGGTCCCAGCGATGGCCAGGCTCACGAAGGCTGAAGATGCGCTCCTTGGCTCGGGACTTCTCCTCATCACGTCGCGCCCCGCCGATGGCGCAATCAGCCTGCAGGGAGTCCAAGCCCTCGCGCAGCGCGACAGTCTTCATGATCCGGGTGTACTCATGGGCGCCGTGGGTGAAGGGGGTCACGCCTTCTTCCACCGCCTGATGATTGGTCGCGATGACCAGGTCGAGGGCGAGCTCTCGCGCCATCCGATCCCGGAAGGCGATCATCTCGGCGAACTTCCAGGTCGTGTCGATGTGCATGACCTTGAAGGGGATCGGTGAGGGATGGAACGCCTTGCGAGCCAGGTGCAGCAGGACGCTGGAGTCCTTGCCGATGGAATACAACAGCACCGGCCGACGAAACGCCCCGGCAACCTCGCGATAGACCCCGATGGCCTCAGCCTCGAGGGCATCGAGTACGTCGTTCTCCGAAACGGCGGTTACCGAACTCACCGAGGCGTCCCTTTCTGCACGGATCCCCCATCGAGGCGAGGGAGTTACTGCCACGCTACACAGGCGGTCAGGCCTCGCTCATCGCCTGGGGTGCGCCCCCGGTTGCGGCGGCACGGGCAGCGCGCCGCTCCGCCACTTCGGCCTCGGCCGCCTCTGCCATCCCCTCGGGTAGGGCAGGGATCTCGATCCGAGTCACCGGATGGCGAGCAGAGATGTACGCGTCGAGCTCGGGCCCGGATTCCCACGAGGTGATCAAGCAGTAGCGCAACTGTGGACCGGGGTGCCAGACGGCGTGCCACAGCCGCTGAGTATCGATGATCACCTGAGTCCCGGCCGGGAGGGGAACACGAGTCTCCGTGGCGGGATCATCGCGGTCTTCACGCAGAATCATCACGCTGTCGGCA
>CBFHQG010000087.1:0-9198 GCA_965657825.1 Actinomycetes bacterium
CCCCTCTCTACGTTTACTGGTGCACTACCCCATGACACGAGGTCCGAAGTAATGACAGTTTCGGCCAGTCCATTGTCATCGATGTCCACCTGCGCGGTGACATTGGATGTCCCGCTACATCAGCTGCAGCCTGAAGTGGCTCCGCAGCCTTCGCAGACGTAGCACGAACCGGCGGGGCGCATCTTGGTGCCGCAGGTCATGCACAGCGGGGAATCACTTGCCATGCCGGTGATCGCCTCGAGCAATTCCGCGGATGAATGGACCTCACGGGGAGCCTCGCGATCGGCCGGAGCAGCAGCCGGCGCCTCGACGACCAGGGTCTCCTCGTCAACCGCAGCGTCGACAGGAGCATCGACCGCGGGTGCCGCGACGGCCTCGCCACCGTATTGCGAAGCCACCGTGGCCGCGCGCTCCTCCGCGGTGTAGATGCCCAATTCCACTCGCTTGTCATAGGGCAGGTAGTCCAGCGCGAGACGACGGAAGATGTAGTCCATGATCGACTGGCTCATCCGGATGTCGGGATCATCGGTCATGCCCGCCGGCTCGAACTTCATATTCACGAACTTGCTGACGAACGCCTCCAGCGGAACCCCGTACTGCAGCGCGATGGAGATCGCGATCGAGAAGGCATCCATCACACCGGCGAGGGTGGAACCCTGCTTGCCGAGCTTGAGGAACACCTCGCCGAGACCATCATCAGGGTAGGACCCCGCGGTCATGTATCCCTCTGCTCCTGCAACGCTGAATGATGTCGTCATGGAGGGGCGTGACTTCGGGAGCCGCTTGCGGGTCGGGCGGTACTCGATCACGGTATCGGTGTCCTCCACCACCTCGGCCTTCTTGGCCTTCGCGTCACTCAGGGGCTGACCGACCTTGCAGTTGTCGCGGTAGATCGCAAGCGCCTTCAGACCCATCTTCCAGCCCTGGAAGTAGATCTCCTCGACCTCTTCGACGGTGGCGGTCTCGGGCATGTTGACCGTCTTGGAGATCGCCCCGGACAAGAACGGCTGGACTGCGGCCATCATGCGCACGTGACCCATCGGGGTGATGGCGCGCTGACCCATGGCGGTGTCGAAGATCGCGTAGTGCTCGGTCTTCAGTCCGGGTGCGTCGACGACGTGGCCATTCTCGGCGATGAACTCCACGATCGCCTCGATGGTCTCCTCGGCGTAGCCGAGCTTCTTCAGGGCCCTCGGGATGGTCTGGTTGACGATCTGCATCGATCCACCACCGACGAGCTTCTTGAACTTCACCAGGGAGAAGTCCGGCTCCACACCGGTGGTGTCGCAATCCATCATGAAGCCGATCGTGCCGGTCGGGGCGAGCACGGAGGCCTGGGCGTTGCGCCACCCGTTGACCTCGCCGATACGCAGCGCGTCCGCCCACTCGTTGACGGCGAGCTTGAGCACATCCCCGTCGAGGCTGGTGACGCCGCGCACCGCATCCGTGGCGGCAGCATGCTTGCGCATCACACGCTTGTGGGCATCCGCGTTGCGGGCATACCCCTCATACGGCCCGACGACGCCAGCGAGCTCAGCAGAACGGCGGTAGGAGGTGCCGGTCATCAACGAGGTGATCGATGCGGCCAGCGCCCGCCCGCCCTCGGAGTCATAGGGCAGACCCACAGCCATCAGCAACGCACCGAGATTGGCGTACCCGATGCCCAGTTGGCGGTAGTCGCGGGTCGTCGCTCCGATCGCCTCGGTCGGGAAGTCAGCGAAGCAGATGGAGATATCCATCGCGGTGATGACCATCTCCACGGCCCGACGGAAGGTCTCCGCATCGAAGGTGCCGTCGTCCTTCAGGAACTTCAGCAGGTTCAGGGAGGCGAGGTTGCAGGAGGAGTTGTCCAGGCTCATGTACTCGCTGCACGGATTGGACGCATTGATCCGGCCGGTCTCGGGGTTGGTGTGCCAGTCGTTGATGGTGTCGTCGTACTGGATACCCGGATCAGCACACGCCCAGGCCGCCTCGCACATGCGACGGAACAGCGCCTTGGCGTCGACGCTCTCGATAACCTCGCCGGTCTTGCGCCCGGTCAAGCCGAAAGGCTGATTCTCTTCAACAGCGCTCATGAACAGGTCCGAGACGCGCACGGAATTGTTGGCGTTCTGATACTGAACGCTGGTGATGTCCGCTCCACCGAGATCCATGTCGTAGCCGGCATCACGCAGGACACGGATCTTGTCCTCCTCGCGCACCTTGGTTTCGATGAACTCCTCGATATCGGGGTGGTCGACATCCAAGACGACCATCTTCGCCGCGCGACGGGTGGCGCCACCGGACTTGATGGTTCCTGCGGAGGCGTCTGCACCGCGCATGAACGACACCGGGCCCGAAGCGGTGCCTCCGGAGGAGAGCAGCTCCTTCGATGAACGGATGCGAGACAGGTTCAGCCCGGCACCTGAGCCACCCTTGAAGATCTTGCCCTCTTCGCGGTACCAGTTGAGGATGGAATCCATGGTGTCGTCGACGCTGAGGATGAAGCAGGCACTCACCTGCTGGGGCGAGGTGGTGCCGACGTTGAACCACACCGGTGAGTTGAAGCTGAACACCTGGTGCAGCAGCATCCAGGTCAATTCATGCTCGAAGATGTCGGCGTCTTCCGGGGTCGCGAAGTAACCGAATTCGCGACCTGCCTTGACATAGGTCAACACGACCCGGTCGATGAGCTGGCGCAGGCTGGTTTCGCGCTGCTCGGTGCCCACTGCACCACGGAAGTACTTCGTGGTGACGATCGTGGAGGCGTTGACGCTCCAGAAATCGGGGAACTCCACCCCGCGCTGCTCGAAGACGACGTCACCGGTCTTCCAGTTCGATTGCACGACGTCGCGCCGCTCCCAGGCCACCTCGTCATAGGGGTGCACGCCGGGAGTCGTGAACAGACGATCGATCGTGAGGCCCCTCGAGGTGGCGGATCCACCGGAGGTTGCGGATGCGTTGTTCGTCTCGGTCATGCTGGTGTTCTCCTCATATCCTCAAAGGTGGGTGGATCGGCGGGTACTACTTGTCAGGGTGTGCTGATGGTCAGGGTGTGCTGGTGGTCAGTTGCGGCTGTGGCTCGGTCTCGTTGTGGGCGTCGAGTGCGGTATCGACCGCCGGATCGACCGACGGGTCGACGCGGAGGGCGGCGATCTCTGCCTCGAAATCGGCGAGGGAGTCGAAACTGCGATACACCGAGGCGAACCTGAGATAGGCCACCTCGTCGAGGTCGCGCAGGGGCCCTAGGATCGCCAGCCCTACCTCGTCGGCGGGAATCTCCGCGGCCCCGGTCGCCCTCAAGGCGTCTTCCACCCGCTGGGCGAGCAGCGCCAGATCGTCGTCGGAGACCGGGCGACCCTGGCAGGCCTTGCGGACACCGGAGACGACCTTGGCCCTGCTGAATGCTTCATGGGCCCCCGAACGCTTCACGACGGCGAGGACCGCTGTTTCAGCGGTTGTGAACCGACGATCGCACTCCGGGCAGTGGCGACGCCGCCGGATCGAGGTTCCATCGTCGGTGGTTCGGGAGTCGAGCACCCGAGAGGAGGTGCCACGGCAGAACGGACAGCGCATGGAGGCCTCCTCTCGGTGGATAAATCTGGGGAAGGGATGGGGACCCCCTGTTGAGAACCTGGGGAGGAACCACCACTACCTGTGGACGAATAACAACGGTGTGACTACTAGATGTAGGAATCTAGCGTCCGATCGAGCAGATGGCAAGGCCAACACGACGCGACACGCGGGGGTGTTCGGACAATCGGTGGATGCCCGTCTGGATGCACTCAGCTCGACGTGACGCACTCAGCTCGGCAGGAACAGGCGCTGCCCGGGAGCCAGGTGGGATCCGGTCAATCCGTTGATCGCCTTGATCTCGGCGATGATCGCTCGCGGATCCGTTTGGTTCGAGGACCCTTCGGTGGCCAGGCTCCACAGGGTGTCTCCGGGCTGAACGATCGAGGCCACCCATCCCTCGGGTGGCGTGGTTGACGCAGCAGTGGCCCGGATTGCACCGAGCACAACAGCCAATGACACGATGATCAAGGCCATCACGACGAAGACAGCTCGTCCGCGGCTGGTCAGCCGCCAGGGGGATGCAGAACCGCGATAGTTGGTGTCGCGCAGATGGTTCCCCCGACGATGCTCGCGAGAATCACGGCAGCAGATGGTCGGGCGTGGGCCACGACGGGTACGGGTCGACGCCTGTACCGCATGAGCGCTCTGGGACGCTGGCATGGTCAGGGTGCTCATCGGGTCCTCCTCCTGGTGCTCGTAAACATGTTCGATCGAACATCTGTGCCATGTCTACCACGATCCGTGCGACACGTCCAGCACATTTCGAACAGGTGTTTGGAAATGGCCGGGTGGGCGGCTCCCGTTGTCGTCATTGCAGTGAGTCTGCTGATGGGGTCTGACATCGCGGTGTGCGCGGCGTTCCGGCCCCTCCGCAGATCTCGACACCCGCACGACTTGAGGAGGAACCCATGGCAGCGCGTACCCGCTCACCACGCTCGACCACCAAGGCCAGCGTCACCGATCCGATCGCCTCAGACAGTGAGAGCTCCACGGCCGACACCAGCCTCACCGCTCGCCAGCAGGCTGTCCTCGAGGTGATCCGCCGCTCCATCACCGAGCGTGGGTACCCGCCGAGCGTTCGGGAGATCGGCGAGGAGGTCGGGCTCACATCCCCCTCCAGCGTGGCCCACCAGTTGCGCGCCCTCGAGCGCAAAGGGGTGCTGCGGCGCGACGAGCATCGACCCCGCGCTCTCGTGGTCTCCGACTCCTCCGCGACCACCGAGTCCGGCGTCGACCTCCGCCCCAGCGCCACCTACGTCCCCGTCCTCGGGGCCATCGCCGCGGGTGCACCACTCCTGGCCGAGGAGGCCATCGAATCGGTGTTCCCCCTCCCCCGTGAGATCGTCGGCGACGGAGAGCTGTTCCTGCTACGCGTCGTCGGAGATTCGATGGTCGATGCCGCCATCTGCGATGGTGACTGGGTCGTGGTCCGCCAGCAGCCCACCGGCGACGACGGCGACGTGGTGGCCGCGATGATCGACGGTGAGGCCACCGTGAAGGTGCTCAGTCGCCGCGATGGTCACGTGTGGTTGCTCCCGCGCAACCCGGCCTACGCCCCCATCGACGGGGACGAGGCGCATATCCTCGGCCGCGTCGTCACCGTCCTGCGTCGACTGTGATCGCTGCCCCGGGCTGAGCCCTGTGCATCAAGTCCCGGGGTCATGGTCGAGTCGTCGCAATGCTCCTCGCGCCAGTTCACCGTCGGTGGTGAACCACAGCGGGGGAAGAGCATCGCGTAGTCGACGGCCGTAGCCGCGGGTAACCAGTCGACGGTCCAGCAGCGCGACCACTCCCCGATCCTCGGTTCCTCTGATCAAGCGGCCCACTCCCTGAGCCAGCAGAGTCGCGGCCCGGGGTAGCGCAACCTGCTCGAAGCCGCTGCCCCCCTCCTCATCGGCACGCTCCGACCGAGCTGCCAGCACCGGATCATCAGGACGGGTGAAGGGGATGCGGTCGATGATCACCAGGCGGCAGGAATCCCCGGGGACATCCACCCCCTGCCACAGGCTCACCGTGCCCACGAGCACCGATTCGGGCACAGCACGGAACTCCTCGACCAGCGGCCCCACCGGATCGCCTCGATGCTGCACGAGGACAGGAATCTGACGCCCCAGACGGACCGGTAGGTATTCACCCGCCCGTTCCACCCCCCGCCAGGAGGAGAACAGCGCCAGGGCCCGGCCTCCGGCCGCCTCGATCAGTTCACCGAGTTCGTCGAGCACGGTCTCCTCCAGCCCTTCCCGACCCGGCTCGGGAAGGTGGGCTGCGACGTACAGGATCCCCTGACGGGCGAAGTCGAAGGGTGACCCGACATCCAGGCCACGCCAGGGTTCGTCCTCGATGCCCAATGCTCGGGCGAGGTCATCGAAGGGTTGCTCGCCACGGGACCGACCGAGGGTGGCGCTGGTGAGCACGAGCGTCCTCCCGCCCATGCGCGCTCGCAGATGGTCAGCGATCGACAGCGGAGCCACGTTCACGGTGCTGGACCTCGCGCTGATCCACACCACGGTGTCGGTGGCGTCCTGCTCGGTGAGATAGCGGTCAGCGAAAGTGATCACCGCATCCAACTCCGCCCGCAGGCGTTGTCGTGCCGTGATCACCGCCGGGGCATCATCTGGCTCCGGGGGCGACAGCGACGTCAGGGCCCCTCGCACCGCAGCGCGTAGACCGATGATCGCGTCTGTGATCGCTACCGGGCGGCTGGCGGTGTGCGTCGGCAACCGCAGCGGCGTATCAGCAGACGTCGGCGGGTGGGCGATCTCCAAGGCAGATCGCAACGCTGCTCCGGCCTGCTGCAGCTGGCCTGCCGCACCGTCACTACTGCGCTTCACGGCTGCGGCGAGACTGTCGACGTCGGCGATCGACAGGTGCAACGTCGCAGCCGAGGTGGCGCGATCAATCCACTCGTGGCCCTCGTCGATGATGATCCCCTCGTGCTCGGGGAGGACCGGAATCCCCTCGACGATCTCCAGGGCGAGCATGGCGTGATTGGTCACGACGACATCAGCCTCCCGCGCTGCATCACGGGCCCGCTCGGCGAAGCAGTCCTCGCCGAACGAGCAGCGTTGCCGGCCGATGCATTCGGCTGCCGTCACCGACACCGCCCGCCACACACGGGAATCCACCGGTTCGGGCACGTCATCACGATCACCCGTCGTCGTCGACTGCGCCCACTGCCGCACCTCGGCTGCCTGCCGCGTGAGCCGCCCACCACCGGGGTCGGCATCGGTCCACAGGGGCACCTCCTCCACCCCGGCGCTCGTGCTGTCCGCACCCGATTCCAACCGGAGTCGGCACAGGTAGTGGTGTCGACCCTTCAAGACTGCCGCTGACAGGGGCCTAGGTGCGAACCCCTCCCAGGACTCCATGATCGCGGGGATGTCCCGCTCCACGAGTTGGCGCTGCAACGCCAACGTGGCGGTGGCAACGACAACCGGACCGGCGTCGAGTGCGTGCGCGAATGCGGGCACGAGGTAGGCCAGGGACTTGCCCGTACCGGTACCTGCCTGCACCAGGAGGTGTTCGTGGTTGCGTAGTGCATCGGCGACCGCCTGCGCCATCACGATCTGTCCCTGTCGTGGCGTTCCCCCGACGGCCCCCGTCGCCCGACGCAGCGCTTCTGCACCGTCGAGCCCGGGCAACTCGAGCGATTCGGTGCCCTCGGGATTCAACGCGATGTCCCCCCGTGGGCCGTGCTCACCGCAATGAGTTCGGCGGCCAACGCCGGGTCGACCAGGGCATGCAGGCGGGTGCCCTCGTCACCGTGCTCCTGCGTCACGATCTCCCCATCACGATGCGCGCGGGAGACCAGATCCCCTCGGGAGTACGGCACCACGACGTCGACCTCCTGCGGAGGTCGGGGCAGCCGCATGTCCAGCAGATCCAACAGATCATCGATCCCGGCACCGGTCACCGCCGAGACCGCGACTGATCCCGGCTCACGGGAGACCAGCGCGTGCACGTCACCGGGATCGGCGGCATCAGACTTGTTGAACACGACGAGTTCTGGGACGTCCCCGGCTCCGATCTCGGTCAACACCTCGCGCACGGCTGCCATCTGCTCACGCGGCACCGGATCGCTGGCGTCGACGACATGCACGATCAGATCGGCCTCACTGACCTCGGCCAGGGTCGTCCGGAACGCCTCGACGAGATGATGGGGTAGGTGCCGCACGAACCCGACCGTGTCAGCCAGGGTGAAGTCGCGACCTGACGGGGTGCGAGCCCTGCGAACCGTCGGGTCCAAGGTGGCGAACAGCGCGTCTTCGACGAGCACTCCTGCCCCGGTCAATCGGTTGAGCAGACTGGATTTACCCGCGTTGGTGTACCCGGCGAATGCGACGGCCGGGGTGTGAGATCGACGTCGGGCGCTGCGCTGGGTGCGGCTGACGCGGTCGAAGTCGGCGAGGTCACGGCGCAGTCGGGTCATCTGTGTGCGGATCCGTCGACGGTCGGTCTCGATCTTGGTTTCACCGGGACCTCGCGTCCCCACACCACCGGTGGCGCCACCTGCCCGACCTCCGGCCTGTCGGCTGAGGGATTCACCCCATCCGCGCAGCCGAGGAAGCAGATACTCCATCTGAGCCAGGGCAACCTGGGCCTTGCCGGCGCGACTGCGGGCATGCTGGGCGAAGATGTCCAGGATCAACCAGGTGCGATCGACGACCTTCACCTTGACCACGTCCTCCAGGTGGCGCAGCTGCCCGGGTGAGAGTTCACCGTCGCAGATGACCGTGTCGGCCTCCTCGGCGACCACGATCTCGCGAAGTTCGCGGGCCTTTCCCGATCCGATGTAGGAGGCGGGATCCGGGCGGTCGCGCCGCTGGATGACTCCATCGAGCACGAGGGCACCTGCCGTCTCAGCCAGGCGCGCCAGTTCGGTCAGACTGCGTTCAGCCTGCTCCACCGTGCCAGATGTCCAGACACCGACAAGCACGACACGTTCGAGGCGGATCTGCCGGTATTCGACCTCCGTGACGTCGGTGAGTTCAGTCGACAGGCCCGCCACGCGGCGCAGTGCCTGTCGATCAGCGAGGTCGAATTCCCCGACATCACCAGATGTCCAGGAGGAGTCGGTCACTCCACCACCCTCGATCGACCCTCGCTGAGATCCGCCCACCACCGCTCATCGATGGTGCCCTCGGCCACGATCACCGCAGGGCCGATCAACGTCAGCCCGCCACTGTCGGACTCTTCGACGATCAGCCGGCCGCCGGGCACATCCACCCGCATGGATCCCGGCTCTGGCACACCGGTGCGCCGCCTCGCGGCCCAGGCCGCGGCGCAGGCACCCGTACCGCATGACCTGGTCTCACCGACCCCACGTTCGAAGACCCGCATCGCGATGTGGTCGGGTCCGCGATCAGCGACGAACTCGATGTTGACCCCATCGGGGAAGACCGCCGGTGCCACCTCGGGTGCCTCACGCAACTCCCCCGCCTCGGACAGGTCGTCGACGAACACCACGGCATGCGGATTGGGCACGATCACCGGCGTCGCCGACCAACTCCGCTCGCCGACGGTGACCACGGGTATCGCCCGCAGACGCGGCACATCCGCGCTGCCCATCTGCACGGCAACATCGCCGTCGACGGGGCAGTCCACCGCGACGATGCCGGCCCGCGTGAGGATGTCGACAGACCC
>CBFHQG010000088.1:0-9189 GCA_965657825.1 Actinomycetes bacterium
TGGCGCACGCGTGTGGGTGCCCGATGACCTCGACCCGGCGACGTTTCTGTGGTCGGAATCCGCCGGTCGCGTGGTCGTCGTGGTGCCCCGCAGCGAGGAGATGCGCTTCACCCAGATGTGCGAGGCCCGTGGCATGCCGCTGACGCGTATCGGAGTGGTCGACTCCGGTCTCGGCGTCGAGGAGGGCTACACCGGTGAGGGGGATGCCGGACAGGTGCTGCAGATCACCGGTTGGTTCACCGTGAGCCTCGCCGAGCTGCGGGCCGCCCACGAGGCGACCCTGCCCGCCCTCTTCGCGTGAGGCTCCCCCAACCGTCGCCTTGCGGGGTCAGGAGGGTCTGGCCATAGTGGGGGCATGACCATCTCAGCCGACTCCTGGGCCGTGATCGGCGCCGGCCCCCATGGGCTGAGCGCCCTGAAAGCTCTTCTCGAGCGCGGCATCCCCGCCCACGGGTTCGAACGGGACACAGACCTGGGCGGTAACTGGAACTACCACGCGGAGAACTCCCGGGTTTATGAGTCAACCCACCTGATCTCCACGAAGCCATTCACGCAGTTTCCCGACTTCCCGATGCCCGACTCCTACCCCGACTACCCCTCCCACTGGCAGGTGCACGAGTACTTCACCTCCTACGCCGAGCACTTCGGGTTGCTCGATCACCTGTCGTTGTCGACCGAGGTCGTGCGGTGCGTCCCGGTCGGCCCGGATGCGAGTGAGGGATGGGACGTCACCATTGCCGATCGCATCTCCGGTACGGAGTCGACCCATCGTTTTGCCGGAGTCGTGGTGGCCAACGGGCACAACTGGTGGCCGAAGATCCCGCAGTATCCCGGTCAGGAGTCCTTCACCGGCGAAATCCGCCACTCCGCGCAGTACAAGGGCGCGGAGATACTGCGCGGCAAGCGCGTACTCGTCGTCGGCGCGGGTAACACCGGCTGCGACATCGCGGTGGAGAGTGCGCAGAACGCGCGGTTGACCCTGCATTCCACGCGTCGGGGTTACTACTACAACCCGAAGTACGCCTTCGGTCGCCCTAGTGACCAGACCGCTGATCTCCTCCTTGCGATGAGATTGCCGCTCGCACTTCGCCGCATCATGTTCAAGACGACCTTGCGATTGACGGTGGGCGACTTCACGAAGTTCGGACTACCCAAGCCCGATCACGAGTTCTTCGAGACGCACCCGATCATCAATCAGCAACTGGTCTACTACGTCGGGCACGGTGACATCCTCCCCAAGCCCGATATCGAGCGGTTCGAGGGTGACACGGTTCACTTCACCGATGGAAGTCATGCACAGGTCGATCTCATCGTGTTCGCCACCGGTTACCTCGCGCACTTCCCGTTCCTGGACGATTCCTGGTTGAACCCCGACGGAGACCATCCGGTACTCGCGCGTCAGATCTTCACCCCATCCTTCGATTCTCTGGTCGTCAGCGGACTCATCCAGCCCGACAGTGGGCAGTGGACGATCGCGCACTGGCAGGGCATGGTGATCGCCGCCTACGCGGAGGCGATGCGCAGGGATCCAGCAGCAGCGCGGGCGTTCTACCAGCGGATGATCGACCAGATCGATGTCCGCTTCACCGGTGGGGCCGACTACAAGGACTCCACCCGCCACTACTACGAGATCGCCCATCAGGAGTACTTGCGCGCACTCGAGGCCGACCTCGCGCAGTTGGAGGGCGTGCCCGCATGAGCCGGTCCACCGGTGGGGTCGATGCGCGCCTGCGCAAGCCCCGGACCGTGATGCGACTGTGGGATTGGTCGCTGCCACCGCACGGTGTGCACCGCGAGGTCCTCTCGGTCGTGCCTGATGGCTGGATCGATGAACCGCGGGCGACTCGCACTCCACCCTTGCTGTTCATCCACGGTCTCGCACACGGCGCATGGTGCTTCGCAGAAAACTGGTTGCCAGCCGCCGCTTCCAAGGGATTCCCGGCGTATGCGGTGTCACTGCGCGGTCATGGTGGATCGGGGGGTTCGCGTCAGCGTCGACGCACCCTGATGCGCCACTACGTGCACGATGTGATGCAGACGATCACCGAACTGCCGCAACCGCCGGTGCTCATCGGACACTCGATGGGGGCGATCATCGCCCAACTCGTCGCTGACCGGTATTCCCCCCGCGGACTCGTTCTGCTCACTCCGGCACCGCTTCAAGGTGCGGGTGCGACGATGCTGGAGTTGGCGCGTAAGAAGCCCATGGCGGCAGCGACGGTTGTCGCCGGTGGAACACTGCCGATGCAGGCACCGCAACTGTTTACCGGCCTCGATGATGCGACGGCGGATCGATACGTATCGCGGCTGGTTCCCGAATCCCCCTGGGTGCAGTATGAGTTGTTGCGTCGGCGGCGGATCGGTCCGGTGCGCGCACCCGTCATGGTGGCGGGGACGACGGCAGACCGCCTGGTGCGTATGGCCGATGTCGAGCGCACCGCGGCAGCGTACGGTGTCGATCCGGTGTGGCTGACTCGCGCTGATGGCCAGCCGCTGGGTCACGACGTCATGCTCGACGCTGGGTGGGAACGGGCGCTGGATGCGGTGCTGGACTTCGTCTCGACTCGCACGATGCCCCGCCCGTGACCGATGACGTCATGCCCGACGATCTCTCCCACTGCCTCAGCGAGTACGAGGCCGGGCGGACACCGGAGCGCATCATCGAGAAGGCAGCGGTGAAGGCGACGCTTGAGACCCTGGCCGAGCGCGTCCCCGGGCACAGCGTCGAGGTGCGCGTGCCGCCCTACGCGGCAGTCCAGGTTGTCGAGGGGGTGCGCCACCGCCGCGGCACCCCGCCGGCCCTCGTGGAGTGCGATGCGCGCACGTGGCTGCTGCTGGCATCCGGGCGGCTGGCCTGGCGTGATGCGATCGCAAGCGGTGCCCTGCGCGCCAGCGGTGAGCGCAGCGACCTCTCCCCCCACCTCCCCTTGACTAACTGAAATCCGCAACTTTTTTAAACGTTGTCGCCGTATGACTGTTGCGGATTACGAGTTGGTCGGGGTCTCATTCGAGTGAAGCGAGGACGTCGGCGGTGCTGACGACCTCTGCGAACTCTCCGTGCAGGTTCGCCGCGGTGACGAGAGCGATCTGTTCAGCCGGGATCACTGTCCCATCGGGAGCGGCCCGATCGAAGGTATGGGTTGCGTCGAGCACGAAGCGCACGCGGTAGCCCAGATTGCCCGCCATCCGTGCTGTGGTCTCGCAGCAGTGATTCGTGGTCACACCGCAGATGACGAGGTCGCTGATCCCATGCGTCTGCAGCCAGTGGTCGAGATCGGGTTCTCCGTAGAAGGCGGAATTGACGTCCTTGGTCACGAAGAGGTCAGCGGGTCCATCGACGAATCCGCGCAGCGCATTGCCCGGCTGGCCGGGTCGAAGAGGTGAATCCGGGCGGTGGGAATCGTGGCGCACCAGAACCAGCGGCAGATGGGTGCCGCGCCAGGTGCCAACCAGCCGGGCGATGTTCGCCTCGGCATCAGGATTGTTCCGGCGCCCCCAGGTGGGGGAATCGAAGCCGGCCTGGACGTCGATGACGAGGAGAGCCGGGCCGGTGGTGGGCATGGCTCCAGGGTAAGCCGCCCGGCGGCGAGTGAAGCGAGCGCCGCATGAGCACCGGGGGTATACCTGAAATCCGCAACAGCTATGAGGCGACAACGTGCGGATTGTTGCGGATTTCGGCTCAGAGGCGATGGGATGGGGGAGTTGTTAGGTAAGGCGGGCCTAAGTTAGGATTACCTTCCCTACAGGGGGCGGCCCGCCCCGAACAGCCCACCTGTCCCGATGCCGCGAAAGGATCACCGTGACCCGACCTGCCCGCCTCATGTCCGGACTCGCGGCCGCCGCTCTTGCGGCCGGGGTGCTTACCGCCTGCGGTGGCTCCAGTGATGGGGGCGGGAGCCCCACGGCCACCGAGGGTGGCTCGATCGTCGTGTACTCCGGGCGCTCGGAATCCCTCGTCGGTCCGCTGTTCGAGCAGTTCACCGAGCAGACCGGCATCGCGGTGCAGGCCCGCTACGGCGACACTGCCGAACTAGCCGCGCAGTTGGTGGAGGAGGGTGATCGCACACCGGCGCAGGTGTACTTCGCCCAGGATGCCGGAGCTTTGGGTGCGGTCGCCGCTGAGGGCTTGTTCGCCCCGCTACCGGCGTCCGTCGCCACGACCGTCCCGGTGAACTACCGCGCCGAGGACGGCACCTGGACCGGAGTGACGGGGCGGGCACGCGTGATCGCCTACGACGGTGAGCAGGTGCCGACCGCCGATGTGCCCGACAGCGTGTTCGACCTGACTGATCCGAAGTGGAGAGGTCAGGTCGGCATCGCGCCGACCAACGCCTCCTTCCAGGCCTTCGTCACCGCGATGCGCGTGGCCCAAGGCGATGAGGTCACCCGGGAGTGGCTGACCGGGCTCGTCGCCAATGATGTGCAGTCCTTCGAGAAGAACGGGCTCATCCTCGATGCTGTCGACACCGGTCAGATCCAGCTCGGGCTCATCAACCACTACTACTGGTTTGAGAAGGCTGCAGAGGTTGGTGCGGATGCGATGCGAGCGCAGTTGCACTTCACCGCACCCGGTGATCCGGGCACGCTGGTCAACGTCGCGGGTGTGGGCATGTTGGCCAATGCCGCGAACAACGCACAGGCCGCGACCTTCGTGGAATGGTTGCTGCTCCCCGCCACGCAGCAGTGGTTCGTAGCGAACACCTACGAGTATCCGTTGGTACCCGAGGTCGCCGCCGTTGATGGGATCCCACCGCTTGATTCACTGCGTGGCCCGGATGCCCCCTTGGCTGAGCTAGCAGACCTTCCCGGCACGCTGCGCATGCTGGAGGATGTCGGACTGCTGTGAGCCTGACGACACGGCCCGATTCGACGACTCCGATGCGCGAAGGCGCATCGGGGTTGTCGCGTTCAACCGATCGGGTTCGCCCATCACGCATCATGCTGGCCCTTGGTTCGGTGACGGCAGCCGTCGCGATCATCCCGCTGGTCTATCTCATCGTCCGGGTCATAGAGGCGGGTCCGGAACGTATCGGTGACGTGCTGTGGCGGGCGCGCACTATCGAGACGATCCTCACCTCGAGCGCATTCGTCATCGTCGTGACCGGAGCCTGTCTGGCGATCGGGATCCCGGCCGCATGGCTGATCACCCGCACGAATCTGCCGCTGCGCGGTATGTGGCTGATCCTGCTCGCCCTGCCGCTCGCGATGCCCTCCTATGTCGCGGCGTACGCGTGGCTGGCGCAATTCCCCTGGATGAGCGGATTCGCTGCCGCCGCCTTGATCATGATCCTGGTGTCCTTTCCCTACGTGGTGCTGCCGACCGCTGCTGCACTCAGGCTGGCTGATCCGGGAGTGGAGGAGGTCGCGCGATCGTTGGGTCGCGGCCCGCTGCGAGCATTCTGGTCGGCCACCCTTCCCCAAGCATGGCCCGCGGCGGCTGCCGGCGGATTGCTTGTCGCCCTGTACACGTTGTCGGAATTCGGAGTAGTCGCCCTGATGCGGGTCGACACCTTCACCCGGGTGATCTACGCGTCCTACCGAGGCAGTTTCGACCGGGTGAGCGCCGCTGTGCTCGCACTCGTACTCGTCGCGCTCGCTGCGCTCCTGGTGTGGGCCGAGCGACGCGCGCGCGGCCGGCAACGTCGGTGGCGGGTCGCCGGGTCGGTGCAGCGAGATCACATCCCCGTCGCCCTTCGGCCAGTGACGAGCATCGGATCGTTCCTGGCACTGAGCGTCCTGATCCTGCTGGCCCTCGGTGTACCGATCGCCTCACTGATCGATCTCATGGCGCGCAGCACCGACATCGATTTCGACCCCGGTGATGTCGTGGCAGCGGCCCTGTCCTCTGCTGGGGTGTCGATGCTCGGTGCGATCATCGCCCTCGCTCTGGCCCTGCCCGTCGGCATCCTCGCCGCTCGTTACCGCACTCGAAGTGTGCGCGGAATCGAGACCGCGTCCTACGCAGGACACGCGCTCCCCGGTGTCGTCGTCGGACTCTCGCTGGTGTTCTTGACCCTGGGTGTCCTCCCGATCGCGTACCAGACGCTGTTCACTCTCGCGGTGGCCTACGCGGTGCTGTTCCTCCCCAAGTCGATAGGTGCAACCCGCAGTGCCACAGCGGCTGTTCCACCGGTACTGGAGGACACGGCACGAACTCTCGGGCGCGGACCACTTCGTGCCTGGTGGTCGACGACCGCGCGACTGACCGCCCCCGGTGTCGCTGCCGGAGGGCTGCTGGTCTTCGTCACCGCGATGAAGGAGTTGCCTGCCACGCTCATGCTCCGCCCGACCGGTTGGGACACCCTGGCTACGGAGTTGTGGAGCAGGACGGAGGTAGCTGCCTACGGCGCTGCCGCTCCCTATGCGCTCGCCCTCATCGTGGTTGCCGCAGTCCCCGCCTGGCTGCTGTCTCGGGCGATGGGCCGTGATGCGTCGATGGCCCGGGACAGCATGGATACCGTGGGGGCATGATCGACGTCGATGTGCGCGGCCTGCGCGCCGGCTATACCGATGTCGACGTGCTCACCGGGGTCGACCTGCACGTTCCCTCAGGTTCACTCGCAGCGATCCTGGGAGAAAGCGGGTCGGGCAAGACCACCCTGCTGAGAGCCCTTGCCGGATTCGTGCGCCCCAGTGACGGCACCGTGCGATTCGGTTCGCGCGAGATCGTCGGACCCGGAGTGTTCGTGCCACCGGAGAAGCGTCACATCGGGATCGTTCCGCAGGAGGGCGCGCTCTTTCCGCACCTCGATGTCCGCGGAAATATCGCCTTCGGCCTCCCACGCGGTGAACACCGGCGGGTCGATGAGGTCCTCGACCTCGTTGGCTTGAGCGGCATGGGCGATGCGCGCCCACAGGAACTGTCCGGTGGCCAGCAACAGCGAGTGGCACTGGCTCGAGCTCTGGCCCCACATCCGCAGGTGGTCCTGCTCGATGAGCCGTTCACCGCTCTCGACGCGGGCCTACGCACGCGACTGCGCAGCGATGTGCGCGAGGTTCTGCGTGAAGTGGGCACGACAGCGATCCTGGTCACCCATGATCAGGAAGAGGCCCTGTCGATGGCCGATCTGGTCTCGGTGATGCGTGACGGGCGCCTTGTCCAAACGGGCTCCCCGCATGAGATCTACGACGCCCCTGTCGATCTTGCCGTTGCACGATTCATCGGCGACGTCGTGCAGCTACCTGTCCTGGATGAGATCGGCGAGGATCGAGTCCGCTGCGCCCTCGGTGACGTCGAGGTGAAGGACACCATCTCAGTACCGGCGTCGAAACCTACTTCCGCAACCCTCTCGATTCCCGCCGACTCAGCGCCTCGGGATCTGCTCATTCTGCGTCCCGAGCAACTGCACCTGAAGGAGTGTCCCGCCGGTGCTGAGCCGGCTCTGACCGGTGTCGGCACGATCGTGGGGACGCGTTACCACGGACACGATGCGATGGTCACCGTCCGACTCGGTGATGGAACCGATATCGATGTACGAGTGACCGGAATCGTCCCACCCGCCGATGGTGAGCAGGTGTGTGTCGAAGTCCACGGTGCTGGGCGGCGATTCCGCACTGAGCGCTCCACCTCCTAGCACCCGCGCAGGTAGGCGCACCATCGCAAGGAAAAAATCGAGCATCTGCGCCATTTCCTCGCGTGTTCTCCACCATCTGTGCCCCACATCCCGACAGACTCGTGGTCTAAGGAGAGGTCGAGGCGGCCTCGGGAATAACCCGATGCGACAAGGAGAGAGCGATGTCGGAGATCAAGCAGGAGGCGGACAAGGTCGAACGCGACGTGGCGGGGTGGTCGGTGTGGCGGATGGCGCGGGTGGTCACGTCGCTGTTCGTGCTCATGGTGGCGGCGTATTACGTGGTGGTGGCGTTCGACAACATCACCAACCCGGTCAACCCCAATGCCAGTAACTGGCCGTTCGTGCAAGGGGTGCTCAGCGGCGATGGTGTTCCTGCAGACAGCGGATTCCAGTGGCGATTCATCGATGCGACCTGGTTCCAGGCGATCAGCTACATCCTCATCATCACCGGAGAGACGATCACCGGCATCGTGCTGCTGATCGCGGGTTTCCTCGGCCTGCGCTCGGCGAAGTCGTGTCCGCGCTGGGGACACGCTCAGAAGTGGACCTACGTCGGCGGATTGACCGGGCTGGGCGTGTTCTTCTTCGGCTTCATCACCGTGGGTGGCAACTGGTTCATCATGTACCTGAACTCCAAGTGGAATGGCATGGAACCGGCATTCCAGAACTCGGTGATGACAGTGTCGATGTTGATCCTGGTGACCGGGGTGTTGATCGGTAGCCACCTGGTGCACGAGAAGGAATAGATCCCAGCCTGCCCGGTCGGTGATCGCCTACCGCGCCGTGAGACGGAAGATCCGCACGTCGCGGTGGGCGATCCGCTCGCGGTAGGCGCTGAAGCCGAGGTAGTACGAGCGCGCACGGGCCCAGGCCTCCTCGCGCTGGTCGGCATCGGTCACGGCGACGGCAAGAGCGGGGGCACTGCGACCGCGCCAGGAGACCTCGCACCGTGGTTCGGCTTCGAGGTTGAACACCCACGCGGGGGTCTTGGGTTGGGCGTAGTTGGTTCCCATGATGAGGATGCCCTGGGGATCGGTATCGGCGTCGGGGATCCCGGCGACCGGCATCGTGCGTGCGACGCCGCTCTTGGCTCCGGTGGTGGTGAGCATGATCACCGGCACGCCGGTGACGAGGTCGGGCACGGTGACCCGGCCCTTCGTCCAGCGGTACAACGGCCGGTCGATGCGATACAGCGTGCGCTGGAACGTCCAGCTGCCCGCCTTCGTCATCGCGGCGCGCTGCATCGCCTCCTGCACCGAGTTCGCGCGGCGGGGTGCGAACCCCAGGTCATGACACAGGCCGCCGGACTCGCTCATGGCCACCACGGTAGTGGTGATCGGCGATTCCGGCGGCCTGTGCGGGGGTCAGGCGCGGACCTTCGGTCGGCGTTAGACCAGTGGACTCACCGTCGGAGTACCTGAACCGGTCGTGCAGAACCCGAAGTGGGTCACGGTTCCGCCCGCGGGGATGGTGCCTCCCCAGCTCGGTGGGGTGACGGACACGCTGCGCCCATCGACAGCGGTGGTGCCGCTCCACGACGAACTCATCGTGACGCCGACCGGCAGGGTGATGCGGGCACCCCAGGTCGAGACTGCATCCGCTGAGTTATTGGTCA
>CBFHQG010000089.1:0-9100 GCA_965657825.1 Actinomycetes bacterium
CCGGCGTGACGCCGGCCGAACGGCAGATCCAGGTCGAACGCAGCCTCGACCTCCAGGTGTCCGAGTCGTCGGGATCCGATTGGCGGGGAACCCTGCGGGTCAGTCGAATCGCCCAGATCGAGCGTGACGGGGACCGGCAACGCCACGTGTGGCGCTCCGGACCGCTGCACCTGCACCTGCAGCGAGTGGACTGCACCGTCGCGGGATGCCTGACGACCGTGATCACAGCCCCCGAGCAACCACCGGTCGTCCTGCCATCGCGGGTCACCCCGGGACTCACCGGGGCCAGGGCTTCCGCCCGGATGGTTCCGGTGATCGTGGAGCGTCTCGAGGGGGATCGGGTGATCAGTACCCGCCTGAGTGTCCTTCGCCTGCAGGTCTCGGCGAATGCGGTGGATGGAGTTTCCGCGGAAAGTGCGACGGTCACCGATCCGGCAGTCCAGAGGCGAACTGAGACGCGGTGGGCACCGGCGACCGGAATCATTCGGTTGACGATGATGGACCAGTCGGCATCCGCCGGGGGGACAGCGGGTGCTGCAACGATCGAGATCGATGCAGCATCGGGGGCGATCTCGGTTCGCCGGACGACCATCACGCCCATCGACTGAGGGGTGGGCGCTACCCTCAGCGCCTATGGCGCAGCAGACGAACGAGCAGGTGAACCTCGCCCTCATCCCCGGCGACGGAATCGGCACCGAGGTGGTCGCCGAAGCCCTCAAGGTCCTCGATGCAGTCCGGGGCGATCTGAGTGTCTCGACCGTCGAATACGACCTCGGTGCCCGCCGATACAACCGGACCGGCGAGACCCTCCCGGATTCGGTCCTGGAGGAACTGCGGGGCTTCGATGCCATCCTGCTCGGCGCCATCGGCGATCCCAGCGTCCCTCCGGGGGTGCTCGAGCGTGGCGTGCTGCTTCCGTTGCGCTTCGCTCTCGACCACCACGTCAACTACCGACCGGTGCGGCTGTATCCGGGCATCTCCTCCCCCCTGGTGGGTAAGGGGCCGCAGGAGATCGATTTCGTGGTCTTCCGCGAGGGCACGGAGGGGCCCTACGTGGGGGCGGGCGGTGTCCTGCGGCGAGGAACGGTGCACGAGGTCGCCACCGAGGAGAGTCTCAACACCGCGTTCGGTGCCGAGCGCATCATCCGCGAGGCCTTCCACCGAGCCCGGCGCCGTCGAAAGCACGTGACCCTGGTGCACAAGACCAATGTGCTGACGAACGCGGGCAGCCTGTGGATGCGCACCTTCGAGCGCGTTGCGGTGGAGTTCCCCGATGTGGAGACCGCCTACCAGCATGTCGATGCTGCGGCGATGTTCTTCGTCACGTCCCCCGAGCGGTTCGACGTGATCGTCACCGACAACCTGTTCGGCGACATCCTCACCGACCTCGGCGCGGCCATCAGCGGCGGAATCGGACTGGCCGCGAGCGGCAACCTCGACCCCAGTCGCACCAACCCCAGCATGTTCGAGCCCGTGCACGGATCCGCACCCGATATCGCCGGTCAGGGCAAGGCCGATCCGACCGCCACCGTCTTGAGCCTCGCCCTCATGCTGGACTTCATCGGCCAGGAGGAGATGGCGGCGAGGGTGGAGGCTGCGGTCGAGGCCGATCTGGCTGAGCGCGGCGCCACGGTTCGCTCCACGGCGCAGATCGGTGATGCCCTCGCAGCGCGTGCCGCGGTGAAGTAGCGTCACCCCCTATGAGCACGCTCACGGCCGGCCTGTGGCCGATCACCGATCACCGCGCTGATCACCTGACGTCGCCTGAGCGTCGGGAGGAGATCCTGGCCGCACCCGGTTTCGGCCGGCACTTCACTGATCACATGGTGCGGGCCCGATGGACTGCCGATAGCGGCTGGCATGACGCCGAACTCCTGCCGTACGCACCGCTGACCTTGGATCCGGCAACGAACTTCATCCACTACGGACAGTCGATCTTCGAAGGCTTGAAGGCCTACCGCCACTCCGACGACACCATCTGGACGTTCCGACCGATCGCCAACGCCCTGCGTTTCAAGAACAGCGCCCGACGGCTCGCGATGGCCGAATTGCCCTCCGAGTTGTTCCTCGCCAGCCTCGAGGCGCTCGTCGGAGTGGATCGGGACTGGGTCCCGAACAAACCGGAGCATTCGCTGTATCTGCGTCCGTTCATGTTCTCCACCGAGGTCGGCCTCGGGGTGCGCCCAGCCAACGCCTACGAGTACCTCCTCATCGCTTCGCCCGCGGCCGCCTACTTCGCCGATGGGGTGAAGCCGGTCTCGGTGTGGCTGTCCGATGACTACGTGCGGGCCGCGCCCGGTGGTACGGGGGAGGCGAAGTGCGCAGGCAACTACGCCGCCTCCCTGATCGCCCAGGCTGAGGCAGCCCAGCACGGCTGCGACCAGGTCGTGTGGCTCGATGCGGTCGAACGGCAGTGGGTCGAGGAGATGGGGGGCATGAACCTCTACTTCGTCTACGGAAGCGGCGATTCGGCTCGCCTGCTGACCCCCGAACTAACCGGAACCCTGCTCCCGGGGATCACCCGCGATTCTCTGCTGATCCTCGCCGAGGACATGGGTATCAAGGCCGAGGAAGGTCGTATCAGCGTCGATGACTGGAGGTCGGGCTGCGCCTCTGGTGAGATCACCGAGGTCTTCGCCTGCGGTACGGCGGCGGTGGTCACCCCGGTGGGAGAGGTGAAGTCCCGGATGGGGTCCTGGCGGGTGGGCGACGGTGGAGCCGGTCCTGTGACGATGCGAATGCGCCAGGCACTGCTGGATATCCAAGGCGGGCAGAGCCCGGATCGTCACCAATGGCTGCATCGCCTGGCCTGATGGGGCCTGATGGGGTTAAACTCGTCAGCGTGAGCACCACCATCGTCATCATTACCTAGCGCATCGGCGCCGCACATGCGGCCTCGATGCGCAGCCCTTCGCACCCGCGGGGGGCTTTTTTAGTGCCCGACGATCTGCTCGCAGGGCACGGAGAGGACCGACCATGCCCACCCTGCCCCTAGGGGACACCTTCCACGTCTTCGACACCACCCTGCGTGATGGAGCCCAGCGGGAGGGCATCGCCTACTCGGTGGAGGACAAGCTCGCTGTCGCCCGATTGCTCGACGACTACGGCGTGGGATTCATCGAGGGTGGTTGGCCCGGAGCGATGCCCAAGGACACTGAGTTCTTCGCCCGGGCTCGAGATGAGTTGGACCTGCGCACAGCGCAGCTCGTGGCTTTCGGCTCCACCCGTCGCGCCGGAGTGGCGGTGGAGTCCGATCCGCAGGTCGCCGCGCTCCTGGAGTCGCAGGCGCCGGTGATCACCCTCGTGGCGAAGTCCGACGTCCGCCATGTGGACGAGGCGCTGCGCACCACGAATGAGGAGAACCTCGCGATGGTCGCCGATACCGTCGCCTATCTGGTGAGCGAAGGACGTCGGGTGTTCGTGGACATGGAGCACTTCTTCGATGGCTATCGCAACGACCCTGACTACGGTGTGCGATTGCTGGAGGCGGCACGGGTGGCCGGGGCCGATGTCGGGGTCCTGTGCGACACCAATGGCGGCATGCTGCCGAGCGGTATTCATCGAGTCATCAGTGATGTCGCTGCGAGAACGAGCATCAGACTGGGGATCCACTGTCAAGACGACACCGCGTGCGCGGTGGCCAACACGATCAGCGCGGTGGAGGCTGGTGTCACCCACGTGCAGTGCACCGCGAACGGGTACGGCGAACGCACGGGCAATGCGGATCTCTTCGCTGTCGTGGCGAACCTGGAAACGAAACTTGACCTTCGTGTCCTCCCGGAAGGACACCTTCGTGACTCGGTGCGCATCTCGCATGCGATCGCCGAGATTGCGAACATCGCACCGGACACGCACCAGGCCTACGCGGGTATCTCGGCTTTCGCGCATAAGGCGGGGTTGCACGCCAGTGCTCTCAAAGTCTCCGGCGATCTGTACAACCACATCGATCCCTCCATCGTCGGCAACGACCAGCGGGTCCTGATCACCGAGATGGCCGGCCGCGCCTCGGTGGAGCTGAAAGGTCGGGAACTGGGTTACGACCTGTCCGATGAACCAGAGGTGCTCTCTCGCGTGGTGGATCGGGTCAAGGATCTGGAGTCACAGGGCTGGACCTTCGAGGCAGCGGATGCCTCTTTCGAGATGCTGCTCTTGGAGGCGGGATCATCGCCGGTCGAGCGGCACTTCACCGTCGAGTCCTGGCGCACCATCGTGGAGCAGAGTCCCGATGGCACGGTGGTCAGCGAGGCCACTGTGAAGCTCCATGCCGGCGGGGAGCGAGTCATCGCTACTGCCGAGGGCAACGGCCCGGTCAATGCCCTCGACCGGGCGCTCCGACAGGCTGTGGTGGATCTGTTCCCCGACCTCGCCGGTGTGAGCCTGGTCGATTACAAGGTCCGCCTGCTCAATAACTCCCGTGGCACAGATGCGATCACCCGGGTTCTGATCGGTACGTCGGATGGCGAGGACACCTGGAGCACGATCGGAGTCCATGAGAACGTGATCGCGGCATCGTGGCGGGCGCTGGAGGACGCGGTGTCCTATGCGCTGCTCCGCCAGGGCCGCGACTAGGCTCGGCGATGTGCTGATCGCTCGCGTCTCCCATCATGATGAGGTTTCATTCGCGGCCGTGACTGACGACCGTGTGAACCTCATCGACACCCATCCGTTCGGCGAGGTCCGCCTGACCGGTGAGTCTCATCTGCTCGAATCGGTGCGCCTGCTCGCACCGATCCTGCCCAGCAAGGTCATCGCCGTGGGCAAGAACTACGCCGACCACGCGGCGGAGATGGGCGGTG
Source organism: Actinomycetes bacterium (assembly GCA_965657825.1). Taxonomy (GTDB): domain Bacteria; phylum Actinomycetota; class Actinomycetes; order S36-B12; family S36-B12; genus M55B157. Next base: position 4,797 of record CBFHQG010000089.1, read on the forward strand.
AGGTTCCGGCGGAGCCGATGATCTTCCTCAAACCCAGTACGTCGGTCATCGGCCCGGGCGCACCGATCGTGCTCCCGGCATCCTCGAGTCACGTCGATCTCGAGGCCGAGCTGGCCGTCGTGATCGGTCGGATGTGCCGGCATGTGGCGCCGGATCGTGTCGACGAGGTGGTGCTGGGCTATACGTGCGCTAATGATGTATCCGCCCGCGATCATCAGGCCAGCGATGGTCAGTGGGGTCGTGCGAAGGGCTTCGACACCTTCTGCCCCCTCGGACCCTGGATCGCCACGGATATCTCGGCATCCGACCTCGCCATCACCGGTTCGGTCGACGGCGAGATCCGACAGTCGGCCCGTACGTCGTCGATGGTCCGCGACGTCGCCACCCTGGTCTCGTGGATCTCCAGCGTGATGACCCTGCTACCCGGTGATGTGATCTTGACCGGTACCCCAGCCGGAGTCTCACCGATCGTGGCCGGTGACGTCGTCGATATCGAGATCGAGTCGATCGGCCGGCTGAGCAATCCCGTCGTGGCAGAGGATGCGGACCGGTGACCGACCGAGGCGAGCAGGTGCGGGTTCGGTTCTGTCCGTCACCGACTGGTAATCCGCACGTGGGAATGGTGCGCACGGCCTTGTTCAACTGGGCCTTCGCTCGGCACACGGGCGGAACCTTCGTGTTCAGGATCGAGGACACCGACGCCGCACGTGATTCCCAGGAGTCCTATCTGGCACTGCTGGATTCGCTGCGTTGGCTGGGTCTTGACTGGGACGAGGGTCCGCAGGTCGGTGGACCACACGGGCCGTACCGCCAATCCGAGCGCGGTGCCATCTACGCCGATGTCGCCCAACGGCTCCTCGAATCAGGTCACGCCTACGAGTGCTTCTGTACCGCCGAGGAGTTGGAGGCTCAGCGAGAGCGTGCACGCGAGGCGGGGCGAGCGCCCGGCTATGACGGGACATGCCGTCGGCTGACCGACGTCGAACGTGCGGGCCGACGCAGCGAGGGACGGTCCTCGGTGCTGCGGTTCGCGATGCCGGATCAGGATTGGGAGTGGGACGACCTCGTGCGCGGACCGATGAGATTCGGTCGTGAGCATGTTCTGGACTACGTGATCCGTCGGGCCAACGGAGATCCGCTATACACCCTGGTCAATCCCGTCGATGACGCGCTGATGGAGATCACCCATGTACTGCGGGGAGAGGACCTCCTGTCCTCGACGCCACGGCAGCTCGCGATGTACGCGGCCCTCGCCGATATCGGTGTCGGCCCCGGCACGGCCCCTCGTTTCGGACATCTGCCGTACGTGATGGGGGAGGGTAATCGCAAGTTGTCCAAGCGCGATCCGGAGTCATCACTGCTCATGTATCGCGAACAGGGTTACCTCCCCGAGGCTCTGCTCAACTACCTCGCTCTGCTCGGCTGGTCCCCGGGTGATGATCGGGAGTTCTTCGACCTCGCCGAGATGGCGCGGCTTTTCGACCTCTCCCGCGTCAATCCGAGTCCGGCTCGATTCGATCTGAAGAAATGCACCGCCATCAACGGGGATTGGATCCGATCCCTTCCCTTGGCGGAGTTGATCGAGCGCATCGTGCCCTTCTTGGCCACGGCCGGCCTGGTCGCCTCGCCGGTGACAGCACAGCAGCAGGAGGTGCTCGACGCGTCGGTTCCCCTGATCGCTGAGCGACTCGAGGTGCTCTCACAGGCCGTGGGAATGCTCGGTTTCCTCCTCGTGGACGACGCAGAGTTCACCATCGACGACGATCAACTCCACGCGCTGGCGGAGCCAGAGTCGCAGGAGGTACTGGAAGCGGCCATCCCCGCCCTGGAAGCCGTGGCAGCGTGGCGCGCCGAGGACATCCAGGGCGCGCTGCGCGAGGCTCTCGTGGAGGGATTGGGCCGCAAGCCCAAGCACGCGTTCGCCCCGGTGCGCATCGGGGTCACCGGCCGTCGAGTCTCCCCGCCGCTGTTCGAATCGATGGAGATCCTCGGACGCGAGCGCAGCCTCGCGCGACTTCGCGCAGCACAGGGATAGTCGCCCGCCCACGGTCGGCGCACAGCGCGCGGAAGGCCCGTGGCATACTTGGCGGCTGTTGTCCACCCATGGGGTATGGGGTAATTGGCAGCCCGACTGGTTCTGGCCCAGTTAGTCTAGGTTCGAGTCCTGGTACCCCAGCGAGACGCGCACCCCACGGTGCGCGGCTCATGCACGGCCCCGTTGTGTAGCGGCCTAGCACGCCGCCCTCTCAAGGCGGTAGCGCGGGTTCGAATCCCGTCGGGGCTACGCGAGGCACACAGATCGGCCCCCACGACTGTTCGCGGGGGCCGATCCCTCGCAGGGAGACATCCGCGAGGGATCGTCGCGAGGAGGAGAGCATGGGTCGCACACTGGCGCAGAAGGTCTGGGACGACCACGTCGTTCGTCGGGCCGAGGGCGAGCCGGACCTGCTGTACATCGACCTGCACCTGACCCACGAGGTCACCAGCCCCCAGGCCTTCGATGGGCTCCGCTCGGCCGGTCGTGCAGTCCGCAGAACCGATCTCACCCTGGCGACCGAGGATCACAACGTCCCGACGATCGATATCGACAAGCCGATCGCCGACCCGGTTTCGCGCACCCAGATCGAAGCCCTGCGTGTCAATGCCCAGGAGTTCGACATTCCTCTCTACCCCCTCGGCAGCATCGAGCAGGGGATCGTGCACGTGGTCGGCCCCCAGCTTGGCCTCACCCAACCGGGCATGACGATCGTCTGCGGTGATTCGCACACCTCGACCCACGGCGCCTTCGGGGCGCTGGCTTTGGGGATCGGCACCAGCGAGGTCGAGCACGTGCTCGCCACCCAGACCCTGCCATTGAAGCCCTTCAAGACGATGGCGGTGACCGTGGAGGGCGACCTGCCCGCCGACGTCACGGCCAAGGACATCATCCTCGCCGTCATCGCCAAGATCGGTACGGGCGGCGGTCAGGGCCACGTGATCGAGTACCGCGGCGATGCCATCCGCTCCCTGTCGATGGAGGGGCGGATGACGTTGTGCAACATGTCGATCGAAGCGGGAGCCCGAGCCGGCATGATCGCGCCTGACGAGACCACATTCGCCTACGTCGAGGGGCGGCCGCACGCCCCGACCGGTGACCAGTGGGACGCCGCGGTCGAATACTGGCGCAGCCTGGCGACCGACGATGACGCGGTGTTCGACACCGAGGTGTTTATCGATGCAGCGACCCTCGCACCGTTCGTGACCTGGGGGACCAATCCCGGCCAGGGGGCCCCGCTGAGTTCCACCGTTCCCTCACCCGAGGATGCCCGGGATGAGACGGAGCGGGTGGCCATCGAGCGAGCCCTGCAGTACATGGATCTCACTCCCGGCACTCCGCTGCGTGAGATTGCCGTCGACACGGTCTTCGTCGGGTCCTGCACCAACGGACGCATCGAGGATCTGCGAGCCGTCGCCAGTGTCATCAAGGGTCGCAAGGTGGCCGATGGGGTCCGCATGCTCGTTGTTCCCGGGTCGGCGAGGGTGCGACTCGAAGCCCAGGCGGAGGGCCTGGATGAGGTGTTCCGCGAGGCGGGGGCGGAGTGGCGTGAAGCCGGCTGCTCGATGTGCCTGGGAATGAACCCCGACAAGCTGGAGCCCGGGCAACGCAGCGCGTCGACCTCCAACCGTAATTTCGAGGGCCGGCAGGGCCCGGGCGGCCGCACGCACCTGGTCTCCCCGCAGGTGGCCGCGGCCACGGCTGTCCTCGGTCATCTCGCAGCTCCCGCAGATCTTTCCTGACCCTGTGTTCGTCGAATCGATCGCTGACCGAAAGGCTTGGTAAGCAATGGATAAGTTCATCGTCCACACCGGCACGGGCGTTCCGCTTCGACGCAGCAACGTCGATACCGACCAGATCATCCCCGCCGAGTACCTCAAGCGCGTCACGCGTCACGGGTTCGAAGATGGCCTGTTCAAGGGGTGGCGCAGCGATCCGGAGTTCGTCCTCAATCAGCCGCAGTACGAGGGTGCGACCATCCTGGTGGCCGGTCCGGACTTCGGCACCGGGTCCTCACGCGAGCACGCGGTCTGGGCGCTGCAGGACTACGGATTCCGCGTGGTCATCTCGCCCCGCTTCGCCGATATCTTCCGCGGGAATTCCGGTAAGGCCGGGCTGCTGACCGCCGCGGTCGACCAGTCGGTCGTGGAGGACCTATGGGCTCGGATGGATGCCGACCCGGCCATGGCGATCACCGTCGACCTCGGCAACCAGGTCATCACCTACGCCGACACCACCGCTTCATTCGATGTTGACGGCTATGTCCGCT
>CBFHQG010000090.1:0-9022 GCA_965657825.1 Actinomycetes bacterium
CGACAAACCCACCGCGCAGGCTGCGATTCCCAGACGGCCGGTATCCAGTGAGGTCATGGCGATCGAGAACCCCTGCCCGTCCTCACCGATGAGTCGGTCGTCGGGCACGTGAAGATCCTCGAGGAGGATCCCTGCGGTGGGTGATGACCACGCACCCATCTTGCGTTCCCGCTGATCCGAACTGAGCCCAGGCGTGTTGGAGTCGATGAGGAAGCAGGAGATCCCGTCGGGGCCGCTATCGCCGGTACGCGCCATGACATGCAGGAAGTCGGCTACGTCTCCATGGGTGATCCACGCCTTACGGCCGTTGATGAGATATCCACCTGGTGCACGTTCAGCCCGTGTGGTGAGCGCGGCTGCGTCTGAGCCTGAGTGCGGCTCAGACAGACAGTACGCGCCGAGCAGTTCACCGGAGAGCATGCCGGGCAACCATCGACTCCTTTGGTCATCTGAACCGGCATGGGCTAGCGGAAAGCACGAGAGGGAATGCACGCTCATGGAGATTCCCACGGACAGCCAGGTGGTAGCGATCTCCTCGAGTACTTGGAGATGGACCTCCTGCGGTTGGCCTCCCCCACCGACAGACTCCGGGTAGGCAAGCGACATCAGACCCGTTCGTCCAAGCGTCCGGAGCAGGTCACGGGGGAATTCAGCCGATGCCTCTGCGTCATCGACCATCGGTGCGAGCAGGTCGCGCGCCACATCACGGGTGAGCGTGAGCAGTTCACGAACCTCTGGGGCATGCACTTCACGCTCGACGACTGAGACCCGTGCATCCTCCGGGGCGTCAGGGACGACTGCCCTCATGATCGATCCACGACGACGCACAGGTCGCGGGGTCGATTATTCAAGGACTCGACCCCGACGTCGGTGCACACCACGATGTCCTCGATCCGGGCACCCCAGCGTCCTTCGATGTAGAAGCCCGGCTCGACGCTGAAGGCCATGCCGGGCTCGATCATCGTGTCACTCCCCGCCATGATGTAGGGCTCTTCATGGGTGATCAGGCCGATTCCGTGTCCTGTTCGGTGGATGAAGTGCTCGGCCAGTCCGCCGAGAGTCTCCCGTGCTGCCGCGTCGATGGCCCCTGACGTGGTGCCGGGGATGACAGCCTGCACGGCAGTCTCCTGAGCGGACTGCAAGAGCGCATACTCGCGCAGGAATTCATCGGGTGCCTGGCCGATCACGTAGGTCCGCGTGCAGTCACTGCAGTATCCCGATGGCATGGTGCCGCCGATATCGATCACAACAGGCTCTCCGGCCTCGATGACACGTTCACTGAGGGCGTGGTGGGGGCTCGCGGCGTTGGGGCCGGAGGCGACGATGACGAAATCGACCGTGACGTGCCCCTCCTGGCGGATGAGCCGGTCGATATCGGCTCCCACCTCCGCCTCGGTTCGCCCTGCCCGCAGGATGTCGGGGATCTGCGAATGGACCCGGTCGATGGCTTCGGCTGCCTCGCGGAGAGCAGCGATCTCCCACGGATCCTTGCGTTGACGAAGACCATCGAGGACGACACCCGCAAGGCGCTGCTCTACCAGTGGCATTGCGGCGCGCAGTCGCAGGACCTTTGCGGCGTCCATGTCGTCGGCGATACCGACGGCCCGCAACTGCCCTGCCCGCTGGGCGATCAGGGCGTAGGGGTCGGCATCCTCCTCCCAGGTCAGGACCTGAATCCCCATCGTCTTGATGGGACTGGCCAGGGCAGCGAGGCGCTCCAATCCCGGCGCGATGAGGAAGGGATCGACATCAGGGTCGGTGGGCACCACCAGCGCGGTGATGCGTTCCAGCGGCACCGCGTCATACCCGGTGAGATACAGCAGATTGGCGCCAGGAGTCACGATCAGGGCATCGAGATCCGCGGCCTGCGCTCCCTGGCGGGCCCTGCGGAGTCGATCGGAATGGTCGGTTCCGGGCATCGTCATGCCACCACGGTATCGCTCCACTCCCGGGTCTCTCGCATGCTGGATCACCTCCTCACCGAGCCATTCGGGGAGCCATACGGCACCCTGGGGTTGTGCGTCTGCTGCTCTTGGATTCGGCCTCCCTGTACTGGCGGGCGTATCACGCGCTGCCCGATTCGATACGAGATTCCTCCGGGCAGCCGGTCAACGCCGTTCGGGGATTCTTGGACACCCTGGGTCGGCTCATCGAGCAGCGTGTACCCGACCGAGTGATCGCCTGCTGGGACGAGGACTGGCGGCCGGCTTGGCGGGTCGAACTTGTCGAGTCCTACAAGGCTCATCGGGTAGAAGAAGCGACCGGTGTCGCTGACGACGGGGTGGAGGTTGTCCCGGACACGCTCGCGCCGCAGATCCCCGTCATTCTGCAGTTCCTCGACGCACTGGGAGTAGAGGTCATGGGTGCTGCGGAGTGCGAGGCCGACGATGTCATCGCCACGCTCGCGCTACGTCATGGCGGACCTGGCACCAGCGTCGATATCGCCTCCGGTGACCGCGACCTTGTGCAACTCGTGACCGACCACGTGACCCTGCTCTACACCGGTGGGACAGCAGCCTCGCGCGCCGGAGCTCCCTGGATCGAGTATGACCCCACGGCAGTGCACGTCGCGTTCTCCGTGACCCCGGAGCAGTACCCCCTGATGGCGGCCCTCCGCGGCGATCCGTCTGATGGACTACCCGGGCTCCCAGGGATCGGCGCCAAGACTGCGGTCGCACTTGTCACCGCCTACGGTGACGTCGATGGTCTCCTACGGGCCGCGGATGCCGAGCCTGTGAGACCGATGACGCCTCGCCTTGCTGCGACCATCCGCGACGAAGCACATGTGCTCAAGGCATGCCTTGCGGTGACACGACTTCAGCAGATGCCCCAGGTGGCCCCGATGTCGGAGGTGCTGCCCGCTGACTTCGGTCAGGCAGCGCAGCTGGCTGTCTCCTACAACGTCGAACGATCCGTATCGCGGATTCTCGGTCTTACTCAGGGAGCGGAGGAGTAGCGAATCACACCGCGGTCGATGAGTGCTGCTGCTTCACGGGCGCGCAGACCGATCGAGGAATCAGCCGCCTCTGCGATCTGCCCTAGCAGGTCGATCACCTGCTTGGTCCAGCGAACGAAATCACCCGGACTGAGCTCGCTGTCGGCCAGCACGGCGCTGAGGCTCGATCCCCTCGCCCATCGATGGATGACATCAACCAGACCCCAGTCCGGCTCCTTCGTCACGGCGAGACCATGCTCACGCTCCACATCGTGAAGCTTCGCCCAGAGGGACGCGGTTTCCATGACAGCCGTACGTACCGCTCCTGTGGGCATACGTGGCGCCTCGTCGGCCTGACGGGATTCGAAGAGCATTCCGCTCACGATCGCCGCGAGACCTGCAGCGTCGAGTTCGTCCCATAACCCGTTTCGAAGGGCCTCGGCGACGAGGAGGTCCTTCTCGGTGTAGAGCCCGGCCAGCATTCGCCCGATCGGGGTGACGGTCGTGTCATCACCCGAACCCGCGAGATACCCGAGCTCCGTGAGGATCTCGCACACCCGATCGAACTGTCGCGCCACAGTGTGGGTTCGCTCCGATATCGACCGCTCCATGCCCTCGACCTGGCGTTGGAGTCGCCAGTAACGCTCAGCCACCCTGGCATGCTGCTCCCTCTCGTCGCACCCGTGACAGGGATGGGACTTCAGCTGGGTGCGGAGAGCGGTGATGCGAGCGTCATCGGCTCGTGGGCGACCTGAACGGCCTCGGGTCGGTTGAACACGTGCCTGCTCCCGCAGACCGCTGGCCAGATCGCGACGGTCTCGCGCCGATCGGGAAGAGAAGCCACGCGGGACCTTCAGCCGACCGATGACATCGATGGGATCCGCGAACTCGGCCGCGCTGACTCGACGCAGACGACGATCGAGGGTGACCACGGCCGGCCTGGAGTTCCCATGGGACGGATCATCCGCAGCGACAACGACTGCGGGGCCGGGGCGACGACCGCTCGTCACGATCAGCACATCGCCGACCCGAAGTCGCCGCAGAGCAGCCTCGACATCCTGGCGGTGCTGATGCGTCCGCTCTTTCGAGGCGCTCTTCTCCAGTTCCGACAGTTTCCGTCGCAGTTGTGAATATTCCTCGAAATCGCCGAGGTGGCACGTCATGGACGCACGCAGACCGGTTGTGCTCGCCTGTTCACGGCGGATGGCCGCGGCCAGACCCACCACCGAGCGGTCGGCTTGGAACTGCGCGAATGACGTCTCCAATAGGTCGCGAGCACGATCCCGGCCCAGGCGCCCCACCAGACCGACCGCCATCGTGTACGAGGGGCGAAAGCTGGATCGCAGTGGATATGTCCGAGTCGATGCGAGTCCGGCGAGAGACGCTGGATCCAGACCCGGATGCCACGCGACGACAGCGTGCCCCTCGACGTCGATCCCTCTGCGTCCGGCGCGGCCGGTCAGCTGGGTGTACTCCCCCGCCGTGATGTCCACATGCGATTCGCCATTGAATTTGACGAGTCGCTCGAGCACCACGGTCCGTGCCGGCATGTTGATGCCCAAGGCGAGTGTCTCGGTGGCGAAGACCATACGAATAAGGCCCTCTTGGAACAACTCCTCCACGACCTCCTTGAACCGAGGGATGAGCCCCGCGTGATGAGCGGCGATCCCCCTCATCAACCCATCGACCCACTCCGAGTAGCCGAGGATGGCCAGATCCTCATGCGGGAGATCTATGGTGCGTGCCTCCACGACCTGGCGGATCCTCTCGCGCTCGTGGGATTGCGTCAGAGAGATCCCCGCATTCAGGCACTGGCGCACCGCAGCGTCGCAGCCGGCTCGACTGAAGATGAAGGTGATCGCAGGAAGTAGACCGTCGGCATCGAGCTTCGCGACGATGTCACTGCGCCAGGGGCTTCGCCGATCCCTACCGTGCGAACGTCCACGTCGGTGATCCCCGGAGCGGTGTCTCTGCCATCTCTCACTGTCGCGAGATAGCCGGACGAGCTCGGGATTCACCACTGTCTGGTCATCATCGACGAACAGGTCGTACAGCCGGTTGCCGACCATGACCTGCTGCCAGAGCGGAACGGGACGGATCTCCTCGACGATGACCTCCGTCTCGCCGCGCACCGCAGCGATCCATTCGCCGAACTCCTCCGCGTTGCTGACTGTCGCGGATAGAGCGACCAGTCGCACCGTCTGAGGCAGAGAGATGATGACCTCCTCCCACACGGCTCCCCGGAAGCGATCTGCGAGGTAGTGCACCTCGTCCATGACCACGAAACCCAGGCTGTCGAGCGTGGTGGACGCGGCGTAGATCATGTTCCGCAGAACCTCGGTCGTCATCACCACGATGGGGGCATTGCCGTTGATGCTGTTGTCACCGGTGAGCAGCCCCACCGCATCGGCTCCGTACAACTCAACGAGATCGTGGAACTTCTGATTCGACAGGGCCTTGATCGGAGTGGTGTAGAAGCACTTGGTTCCCTCCCGCAGCGCGAGGTGGACGGCGAACTCCCCCACCACTGTTTTGCCGGCGCCGGTGGGCGCCGCGACGAGCACACTGCTGCCGCGGGCGAGGGCATGGCAGGCCTGCAACTGGAATTCATCGAGTCCGAAGGGGTAATTTGCCGCGAAGTCACCGAGCCCACCCGTCCCTCGACGCCGCGCGGCGGCATACCGCTCCGCCGGGGAGCTCATGGGGGTCAGCCTACGCCGAGACGATGGTGAGGGCTCCCGGTACCGACTCCAGGGTGATAGGAAGTCTGCCCACGTACTCGCCATCCGCGTAGACCAACTCCTGACCACCCTGTACCTCCAGGCGGGAGGCCCGCAGGGTGGTCACCGCCTCATCGTGGACATGGGTTCCCCGGTAGACGGTCGGAAGTGTCGTGACGAACCTCCAGCGGGGCAGGACGGTGATCACGGTGGCATCGAGGAGTCCGTCATCGAGTTGGTAATCGGGACAGATAGCCATTCCACCCCCGTAGAAACCACCGTTACCGATCGCGATCAACATCGCCTGCACCTTCGTAGTCACCTCTTGCGCGGTACCGCCATCACAGGTGACCGTGTAGGTACCCGGCTCGAAGGTGGTCAACTCTCGAGCGGCGGCAACGAGGTACCGCAAGGTTCCGGGTAGATGCTGGTAGCCGTTTGCACGTGCATTGACCTGGCTGTCGAAACCGATGGAGGCGATCCCACTGAACCATCGGTTCTCACCCTGGCAGGTGATTCGGCCGAGATCGATCTGTGTAGTCGCGCCTGCATCGATCATGCTGGCCAGAGCCTCTGGATCCCGTGCGGGGAAACCAAGGCTGCGGGCGTTGTCATCGCCGGTACCGATCGGCAGGAGTGCGACGGGGATGTGGGTGGTGGCGAGAACCTGCATCGCGTCATGCCAGGTTCCGTCGCCACCGGCTATGACGAGACAGTCGAATGCGTCCGCGGTGGCCTGGCGAACCGCAACGCGTAGTGCGACCTGATCGGACGGAGATTGGATTACAACGTGCCACCCGCGTGAGATGAGTGCGCGCGCGCACCGCCCGACCTCGTGTACGCGTCGCCCTCCTCCGGCTCGGCCATTGACCAAGATCGCACAGCGACGAGCCGTCACGGCGTGCGTGAATCCGGGCCGAGATCGATCGGTGACGCCTCGTCGTCGTCCCAGTTCTCGTAGTCAGCCTCGACTCCGCGACGCCGCGCCCGCCGACGGTCGTTGAGCATGGAGATTCCCACCGCGAGAACGAGCAGGAGGAGCATCGGGCCGGCGAGCAGGACCAGGTTCACCGGGTCCCCCGTCGGCGTGGCCACAGCCGCGAATACGAACACACCGAAGATCAGCCAACGCCACCAGGACAGCAGGCGTCGGCCGGTGAGTACGCCGGCGAAGTTGAGCAGGACCAGCATCAGCGGCAGGAGGAATCCGACTCCGAAAACCAGCACGATTCGAATGAAGAAGGACAGATAGCGGTCGACCGAGACGATGTTCTCCACGTTGTCCGGCGTGAACCCGAAGAGAATCTCCAAGCCGTAGGGCAAGACGGTGTAGGCGAGGGCTACTCCACCTGCGAACAAAGGCACCGCCACCGCGACGAAACCGATCGCCCATCGACGCTCATGGCGGTGCAGGCCGGGGGTGACGAAGCGCCACAGTTGGTACAGCCAGATCGGGGATGCGATCAACAATCCGGCGATCGCGGCAACCTGCACCTGCAAGACGAACGGATCCGCAACCCCGGTGAGGGCGAGGGTGACCTCACGGCCTTCAGCACGGGCCTGGGCGACGACATTCTCGAAGGGTCGGGACAGCCAGGCGAACAACTGCGGGTAGTAGATCCATCCCACGACCATTCCGGCCACGATGGCCAGGCCCGACTTGACCAGTCGAGTTCGCAGCTCGCGCAGGTGCTCGACCAGCGGCATGGAACCGTCGCTGCCGGATCGAGATGACTCGCCCCGGCGCCGTCCGCCCCTCGATTCGGCCTGGGGTGGTGCGGCCATGGATCAGGTCTCGGTGCGCTCTGGTGTGGCCGAAGACTCGGTCGACTGCTCAGCCGGGGCCTTGGCGGTGTTGAGAGCCTGCGGCGGGGCAGGGGGTGCTGCCGTGGTGTCCTCAGGCGCGTCGTCATCGTGCATCGCCTTGGTCTCGGCCTTGAAGATGCGCAGCGAGCGCCCGAGTCCGCGGGCGGCGTCGGGAAGCCGCTTGGCACCGAAGAGGAGCAGGATGAGCGCCACGATGATCAGGATTTCCCAGGGGCGGAGGTTCGGCATGCGCGCACCACTTTCGAGTCGTTGCTCGGGTCTTGTCAGCCCATCCTAACCCTCGCCACCGTCTGTGGCCCGTCCCGCGCTGAAATCCTCCCCCGTGGATGTCAGCGCCCGGCGGGCCGCCTCGGCGATGTGTGTCCGATATGCGGCCGGCTCCGTGACGATGAGTTCGCCCCCGAGGCCGAGAACCAGCCGAGTGAGCCAGCGGGGGTCGTGAACCGCCAACCTCGCGGTCGTCTCGTCCCCGCCCGGCGCCTCAATGACGTCGAGGTCGTAGGCATCCAGCACCCAGCGAGCCGAGGCAGAGACCTTCAGCGTGACGGTGACCGGTGCTCGCTCGGTGGTCGAAGCTGCCGGTGGACGGGAAACACCTGAGGCATCCGTGTCGTCATCCGCTACGTGCTCGGCCTGCAGGATGCGATCGACTCGGAAGGTCCGCGCGTCCTGAGCCTGAGTGCACCACGCTTCGAGGAGCAGCCGTCCGGCCCCTCCCACGACGATCCGACGCGGCCACACGACGCGCCGGGAGACGACATCCCGCGTCGCGGTGTAGTAGTCGATTCGGACCGGAGTGCCACGCTCCCCCGCCGTGTGGAGGACGGCTCTGACTGCGTCGTTCGTTCCGGACTCGATGTGGATCGGGTCGATGCGAGGGATTTCCAGCCCGCCGGTGGCGCGGGCCAGCAGGTTCATCGTGTCGTGAATCAGTTCCACATCATCCGGACCGGCGGTGCGAGCGAGGATCGATAGGCCGATCTGGAGTGACACGGCCTCATCGACAGTCAGATGGGTCGGAGCGACGAGGGATTGCGGGTCGATCACGTCGATGCGTCCCTCGTCATCCCAGAATTGGATGTCGATCAACTGGTCGGGGCCGTGCCCGGGTAGCCCGCAGCACACCACCAGCCAGAGGTCCTTCTCCAGTTGCTCAGGTGAGACCGCGAAATGATCGGCGGCCTCGGTAATGGTCACACCGGGGTGTTGGATCAGCCAGGGAACCAGTGCCAGTAGTCGTGCGAGGCGGTCGCCACGCCCCGCCGTCATGGCCGGGTCCCACGATCTGACGGCAGATCCGTCGCCGGATCATCATGAGCCGACAGCACCGAGGACCAGCGCCGGATTACCGCGTCCTGCAAGTCCACCGGATGCAGGATGCGAGCATGCTCACCGAGTTCAGCGATGTCGATCGTCAGCGTCTCGACGTTGTTCGTCACGACGCGAAGGATGTCGAACCCCTCCGGGATGTCCCAGTCGGCGTCCGCAGGCACCGGAGCAGGGTCCCCGGTCGACATGCGAATGCGACCTCCTGACCCGG
>CBFHQG010000091.1:0-9016 GCA_965657825.1 Actinomycetes bacterium
TCACCGAGTTAGCGACCACAACTGTGACTCAGACGCCTGAGGGCGGGGGGCCGACGGGGATGGAGGTGACCAGCGGGGTCATCGTGTCGGCGAAGAAGTCATTGCCTTTGTCGTCGACGACGACGAAGGCCGGGAAGTCCACGACCTCGATCCGCCACACCGCCTCCATGCCCAACTCGGGGAAGTCGAGTACCTCCACCGAGGTGATGTTGTCCTGGGCGAGAACGGCGGCCGGACCGCCGATGGAGCCGAGGTAGAAGCCACCGTTCTCGCGGCAGGCATTGGTCACGGCTTGACTGCGATTGCCCTTGGCGAGCATGACGAACGATCCGCCCGCCTTCTGGAACCGGTCGACATAGGAGTCCATACGCCCGGCCGTGGTGGGCCCGAACGACCCTGAGGCGTAGCCCTCGGGAGTCTTGGCGGGCCCGGCGTAGTACACGGCGTGGTCGCGGAAGTATTCCGGCATCGGCTCGCCGCGATCGAGCATCTCGCTGATCCGCGCGTGGGCGATGTCGCGAGCCACGACGAGTGGGCCGGTCAGCGCGACCCGGGTCTTCACCGGCAGGGTCGACAACTGCGCGCGGATCTCACTCATCGGTCGGTTCAGATCCACCCGCACAACCTCGCCGTCGGTGTGCGTCTCGTCGGGGTCGGGCATGAAGTGCGCCGGATCGGTCTCCAGCTGCTCGAGGAACACGCCCTCGGGAGTGATCGTGGCGAGCGCCTGGCGATCAGCCGAGCACGACACCGCGATCGCCACCGGGAGCGAAGCACCGTGCCGGGGCAGTCGGATCACTCGGACGTCATGACAGAAGTACTTACCGCCGAACTGCGCCCCGATCCCGAAGTGGCGAGTCATCTCGAGGACCTCAGCCTCCATCTCCAGGTCACGGAAGCCGTGCGCATCCATCGAACCGTGAACAGGAAGTGAGTCCAGATATCGTGCGCTGGCGAGTTTCGCGGTCTTCAATGCGAACTCCGCGCTTGTTCCACCGACGACGATCGCTAGGTGGTAGGGCGGGCATGCGGCAGTGCCGAGGGAGCGCAGCTTCTCGTCGAGGAATTCAGCGAAGCGCTTCGGGTTCAACAATGCTTTTGTTTCCTGATACAGGAAACTCTTATTGGCCGATCCACCACCCTTGGCCATGAACAGCAACTCGTATCTCAACTCATGCCCGGGCTTGGTATCGGCATAGATGTCGATCTGCGCGGGCAGGTTGGAGCCGGTGTTGCGCTCCTCCCACATCGTCAGCGGAGCTAATTGGGAATACCGCAGATTCAACTCGCCGTACGCGCGAGCGACACCGTCGGTGATGGCTGCTTCATCAGGTCCCTGGGTCCAGATGTGCTGTCCACGCTTGCCCATGATGATCGCCGTGCCCGTGTCCTGGCACATCGGGAGCACGCCACCGGCGGAGATATTCGCGTTCTTCAACAGGTCCAGTGCCACGAAGCGGTCGTTGGGGCTGGCCTCCGGGTCATCGAGGATCGCTCGAAGCTGGGCGAGGTGACCCGGGCGGAGTAGATGAGCGATGTCACGCATCGCCGCGAAGGTCAGATCCGATAGTGCCTGGGGTGAGACCTGCAGGAAGGTCCGTCCTGCTGCCTCGACGACCTCGATCCCTTCGGTGGTGAGCAGTCGGTAGGGCGTCTGATCGGGACCTATCGGCAGAAGGTCGGCGAACGGGTGATCACTACCGGGTCCAGTCATGGTTCACAGCGTAGGCCGCGCGCTAGACCCGGTCGCATCCACCGCGGGGATCAGCCAGTGCTTCGCGTAGGGGGCGAGGATCAACCTGTCGCCGTGTACGCGTATCTCGTCTAGGCCCAGTGCGTCATGAGGGATCGGCTCGGTGATCCCCCGAACGGCGAGGGTATGCAGCGGGAGTGGGATCGGGCGAGGCGACACGTTGTACACCTCGATCAGCGTGCCCGAAGCCCCTCGGCGCGTGAAGAGCACCACCGCCGGATCATCGGGCACCTCGACGCGGGTCGGTAGGGCGGCGTGCAACTGGGGCAGGGCGGCGCGTGCTCGAGCAAGGGTGCGCATGCCGTGCAGGGTGCGGGATGAGGCGCGCACCTGCAGGTCGTCGTCACCGGGATCGGGTGTCTCGCAACGATGCGCGAGTGCCCAGTCCATCCGGGGCCGGTGCAGCCACCGATTGTCATCGGCGTGCAGAGGTTCGTCCTGGTAGGTCTCATCATCGGGTAGAGCCAGCTCGTCACCCATCCAGATCAACGGGATCCCGCCGAAGCCGAACACCATGGCGTACCCGAGCAGCAATCGGTCAACCGCGAGATCCACCGTCGACTCGCTGTCTGTCTCGCAGGCAGCCTGCACTCCGGTGAGGCTCGCAGCCGACCCACTGGTGCGCCGGTCTCCGGTGGCCGGGTTGTCCTGGAAGTCCGCGCCACGGGCCGGACTGCCAGGAAAGTCACCCCGGTAGTACTCGGCGAGGAAAGCCCGATGTGCTGCGCCCGACCAACCCACCGACGCAGCGTCGGCGTCGTCGATCGCCCAGCCGATGTCGTCGTGGCAGCGCAGATAGGTGGCCCACGCGGTGGTCGAGGGAATGGGGGGGAAGCGTTCGAGTGCAACGGACATCAATCGTGCGTCCTGAGTAGCCAGTGCGGACCAGATCTGCACCATGAGCGAGTTGTGATAGGCCAGATCGGAGATCCGTCCGGCGAAGCGTCCCTGACCGAGGTACGCGACGAGATCATCGGGCGCCACGATGGCCTCGGCTTTCAAGGACACGCTCGGTGCGACGATCCGCAGAATGTCACGCAGTGCCTGGGTGAGGACGTGCACACCCGGGAGGTTCTGGCAGGTGGTCCCGATCTGCTTGACGATGAAAGCGATCGCATCCAGACGCAAACAGTCGACTCCGTGGTTTGCCAGGTCGAGCATGATGTCGACGTACTCGGCGAACACCTGCGGGTTGGTCCAGTTGACATCCCACTGCCAGGAATTGAATGTCGTCCACACCCACGCGTTCAATTCATCACAGTGGGTGAAATTGCCGGGAGCGAAATCGGGAAACACTTCCGGCAGGCTGCGCTCGTACTCGTCGGGAATGCGGCGATCATCGAAGACGTAGAAGTAGTCGCGGTAGCGCGGATCGCCCTCGCGTGCGGCAATCGCCCAGGGGTGCTCCTGAGCGACATGGTTGAGGACCAGATCGACCGTGACGCTGATGCCCGACTCGTGCAACTGCGTGCACAACCGAGCCAGATCCTCCATGGTGCCCAGGTCGGCGCGCACCGTGCGATAGTCCGCAACCGCGTAGCCGCCATCGTCGGGCCCCGGTCTCGTTGCCAGCAGGGGAAGCAGGTGCAGATAGGTGACCCCCAGGCTGCGCAGGTGATCGATGTGTTCGCCGACCCCTGTCAGGGTGCCAGCGAAGCGGTCGACGTAGGTCGCATACCCGATGACGTCACTGCGCTGCATCCGGTCAGGTGCCAAGAGGCGCTCGCGATCGCGGGTGCGCAGCGCATCGGGGCGGCCGGCGATGGCTGCAGCCAGGATCGGGCAGAGCAGATCGAGCATGGGGGAGTCGGGGCCGTAGGCCTGCGCCAGTCCGCCCATCAGGGAGTGGCCCCAGGCACCGAGGCGATCTTGAGTATCGGCGATCACCCGTTCGGGAACTCCCCGGTCGGTGAGTTCGTCGAGGAGCCCGCGCCAGGCATCAGGGGATGGCGAGACCATGCAAGCGATTCCATCATGGGGGAGTCCGGTGCGTGAACGAACCCACCGGATCGACCGTGTCCGCACGGCCCGGTGATTGCCTGGCCAGCCGGTAGCGCCTAGCGTCTCGTCCCGTGACCGACTCCGCCTGTATCGCAGTCCTCGGGGAAAGGATCATCGATCTCGTCCCCGGTGGAGGTGTCGATGACTTCCGGGCGCTGCCCGGTGGCTCACCAGCCAATGTCGCCCTCGCGCTGGCGCGCCTGGGTATCTCACCGCTCCTCCTCGCCCGTCGGGCAGGCGATGGGTTCGCCGACCTGCTCGATGCGAATCTGCGGATGAGTGGTCTTTCGCTGGAGGGGATCGTCGAGGGTGGGGGAGTCTCGATGCTGGCAGTGTGCACGCGCAACGACGACTCCTCCATGTCGTATTCCTTCTACAGTTCAGACAGCCCGGATCTGCAGTGGAGCACCGCTGATCTCGAGCGCGCCCGAGCCCTGATTGCGGCTCGGGGTGCCGTGGCCTGGCACACCGGCTCGCTGGCCAGTTACCTCGGGCCCGGGGTGCAAGCCTTGCTCGCCGAGTGGCGTCGGGCGCGGGTCGAGGATGTGCTGACGCTCAGTTACGACCCGAATGCCCGACCTGCAGCACTGGCTGCGCCTCGGATGAGGGAGTGGGTCGAGCAGTACGCACTGGCCGCGCATGTGGTCAAGGCCAGTGATGAGGACCTCGCCTACTGCTACCCCGACACCCCGGCTGAGCAGGTGTGCTCTCGCTGGGTGCAGGAGGGGCCGGTGCTCGTCGTGCTCACTCGCGGTGCGCGTGGCGTCACGGTATTCCAACGCGAGCACGAACCCCGGAATCTCTCCGCGCTTGCTGTGGAGGTTGTGGACACCGTCGGTGCGGGAGACACACTGAGCGCCGGGCTCCTGGCGGGACTTGCCCCGTGGTGCGGCCCGGGCAGCGCCGCGCGCCTGGCCGCGCTGGACTCAGATGTGGTGGATGACATCGTGGTGGGTGCCGTTGCAGCAGCCGCCATCACCTGCTCGCGGCCAGGAG
Source organism: Actinomycetes bacterium (assembly GCA_965657825.1). Taxonomy (GTDB): domain Bacteria; phylum Actinomycetota; class Actinomycetes; order S36-B12; family S36-B12; genus M55B157. The sequence continues at coordinate 4,751 of CBFHQG010000091.1, forward strand.
CTGACCCGCCGACGCGCGAGGAGGTGGAGTCATTCCGTCATCGTGGAGTCTGATGACGAAGCGCAGCCCCCTAGTTGGGACGTTCGAAATCCACGGCTGAGTAGGCGCTCAGCTTGTCGAGGTGGTGCTCGCTCATGACTTCGCGGATCGTCCCGCTGCGACTGCGCATCACGATGGAGTGCGTGACTGCTCCCTGGGAGCGGTAGCGCACACCGCGCATCAACTCCCCATCGGTGATGCCGGTGGCGCAGAAGAACACATTGTCTCCGGTGACGAGATCATCGGTGGTGAGAACTCGGTCGAGGTCATGTCCGGCGGCGATGGCGCGCTCGCGTTCGTGTTCATCGCGCGGCCACAGCATTCCCTGGATCGTGCCACCGAGGCACTTCACGGCGCACGCGGTGATGATGCCCTCGGGTGTGCCACCGATACCCATGAGCGCGTCGACGCCGGTGTCCTCTCTCGCTGCCATGATCGCACCGGCGACGTCGCCGTCGGTGATGAACTTGATGCGAGCCCCCGACTCGCGGACCTCACGGACGAGTTCATCGTGACGGGGTCGATCGAGGATGCACACGGTGAGATCGTTGACCGAGCGTTTGGTCGCGACTGCGATGCGGGCGAGGTTCTCGGCAACTGGCGCGGTGATGTCGACGACGTCGGCGGCCTCGCGGCCCACGACGAGCTTGCGCATGTAGAACACCGCACTCGGGTCGTACATGCACCCGCGTTCCGCGACGGCGAGCACGGAGATCGCGTTCGTCATGCCCTTCGCGCACAGGGTCGTACCGTCGATGGGATCAACAGCGACATCAACCTGCGAGCCGGTGCCGTCCCCGACTCGTTCGCCGTTGAACAGCATCGGAGCATCGTCCTTCTCGCCTTCGCCGATGACGACGACCCCGTCCATCGACACGCTGCCGATCAACTGACGCATGGCATTCACCGCGGCGCCATCGGCTCCGTTCTTGTCGCCGCGTCCCACCCAGCGCGCAGCGGCCATCGCCGCAGCCTCGGTCACCCGAACGAGTTCGAGCGCCAGGTTGCGATCAGGGGCCTGCGGTGAACGATTCACGCCCCGAGCATGTCACGTTCGAGTGGGCTCGAAGGGGGAGGTGCGCGGAATCGGAGTGCAGGGGACAATGAGGCGGTGACCGAGCAACCTGGTGACCCCCGACTTGCAGCAGGGGGTTCGAGCCCCCAGACCAGTCGAGACGATCGACCGCTGGAGCCAGGTGAGGTGCGAGCGACAGGGCGACGCAACGCCCGACTCGGTCAGACGGTCAGTGACATGGCCCGCTCGATGATCGTCGTTCTGGTCGTGGTCGGTGCGATCCTGCTGGTGACCTGGCGCCCCCAGCCCGATGCGGTGCGGGCTGTCGATCCGACCTCCACCCTGATCACCGCGCGCGCTACCGCGGGATTCCCGGTGCTGTACCCGCAGGGCCTCGACGCCGGCTGGGTGCCGACGAGTGCGCGCTGGGACCTCCCGGCCGATGCCGCCCCCGATCCGGCGTGGCACGTGGGGTTCGTCACCCCCGATGAGCAGTACGCCGCACTCGGGCAGTCGGCGACGACCAATCCGGAGTACCTGCCGACCCAGACCCTGGGTGGCGTTCCCGCAGGTGCCGGCCCCGAGGGGTGGCAGCGCTATGAGAACACCGCGCCCGAAACGACCCGCTCCCTGGTCACCATCGTCGATGGGGTGACGATCGTGGTCTCCGGCACCGCCTCCTGGGAGGTGCTGGGTGATTTCGCCGAGCGGCTCAGCCCGACAGCGGTACCGACCGCTTCGTGACCTGACTCCCGCCCGTGGCAGCCACACCCGGGAGTCACACCTCGGACTCGTCGTCGGATTCGTCGGCGACTTCGTCGTCGGATTCATCGTCGGGGGTGGCGGCGTCCAGCCAGCGCTGACAATGGGCCGCGAGGGCCTCACCGCGCTCCCACAGCGTCAGCGCGTCCTCCAGCGGCGCACCTCCAGATTCCAGTCTCGCCACGATGGCGGTGAGTTCGTCGCGGGCCTGCTCGAAACCCATCGCCGCAATGTCCTCGGGGATGACGACCACGGTGGGTCCGTCGGTGGCATCGGTCATGGGGTGACTCCTTCGATGTGCTGCCGGGTGGGACGTGATGGAACGATGCTGAATGGTGGCTCCGGGTTCCTCGGTACTGGATACCCGGAGTCATCCTCTTGATGCTGTCTGTTCAGTGCCGCCTTCCCTGTACGGCCCCAGTCTGCCCGGTCAGTCAGCGCCAGGGTCGGGGATCCGCGCAACGGTGAAGTGGCCGCGGGCCACGCGCACCCGTAACTGCTCACCCTGCGAGACCTGCTCGGCGTCTCGGATCAGCAGGCCCGAATCAACAGACTGCAGCACCGCGTAGCCGCGCTCGAGTGTGGCAAGCGGTGACAGAGCCCGTACCTGCGCCACAAGGTGTTGGATGGCGTGACGTTCGACATCGAGGCGATGGCGGATCGAGGTCCGCATCCGCGCCAGAGCGGTCTCTAGGCGCTGCTGCTCGACGTCGAGTCGACGCACGAGCGCAGCACGACCTCTCGTGTGCAGGCCGATGACGAGATCCCATTGCTCGTCGAGGTCGGGCACGATCCGCTTGGCTGCATCGGTCGGGGTGGAGGCCCTCAGATCGGCGACGAAGTCGACGAGGGGGGCGTCCTGCTCGTGTCCGATCGCGCTGACAACAGGTGCACGTGATGCGACCACGGTGCGAACGAGACGCTCGTTGCTGAACGGCAGCAGGTCCTCGACGCTGCCACCTCCCCGGGCGAGCACGATGACATCGACGTCGTCGATGGAATTGAGTTCCTCCATGGCCGCGACGATCTCGGTGACCGCGGAAGCACCCTGAACGGCGACCTCGCGAACCTCGAACACCGTCGCCGGCCAACGATCACGGGTGTTGACCAGCACGTCATGCATCGCAGCACTCGCACGGCCGCAGATCAGACCGATTCGGCGGGGCACGAACGGCAGCGGGCGCTTGCGTTCAGGGGAGAAGAGACCTTCGGCCGCGAAGAGGGCACGCAACCGCTCGAGTTCCTCCAGCAGTGCCCCACGCCCGACCGGCCGGAACTCCGAGGCCCGCATCTGCAATTGGCCGCGACCGGGGTAGACCTCCGGGCGAGCGTGCACCACCACCCGCTGCCCCTCGGCGATCGGTGGCGAGACCCGATCCATCACCGAGACCTCGGTCACGACCGACAGCGACATATCGACTTCGACATCACGCAGCGTGACCCAGGCGGTGCGCATTCCGGGTCGCCGGCTGATCTGAGTGATCTGCCCCTCCATCCAGACCGGCCCGAGGCGCTGGATCCATTCGGAGATCTTCGTCGAGATGGTCCGCACGGGAGCGGGCGCGTCGGGTGAGGTCTCCATCGCCACGTCGGCAGCCTAGAACCTGCCTCGAACTGGAGCCGTCATCGTGCGCCATTCGCCCGATCACCGGGGTGCACCTACGATGGACGCGTGACCGCACACGACGAGACGACAGGCCCGACGGGCGCCAAGCGAGTCCTCGTGGCGGCCCCCCGCGGGTACTGCGCAGGGGTAGACCGTGCAGTGGTGACGGTGGAGAAGGCCCTGGAGTTGTACGGGCCCCCCGTCTACGTCCGCAAGCAGATCGTGCACAACCGCTACGTGGTGGAGACCCTCGAGAAGCGCGGGGCTGTGTTCGTCGAGGAGCTCGACGAGGTGCCGGAGGGCTCGACGGTGGTCTTCTCCGCCCATGGCGTCGCACCCAGCGTCCACTCCGAGGCCGAACAGCGCTCCCTGAAGACGATCGATGCCACCTGCCCACTGGTGACCAAGGTGCACTCCGAGGCCAAACGATTCGCGGCCGAGGGCAAGCAGATCCTCCTCATCGGTCACGAGGGACACGAGGAGGTCGTCGGCACCATGGGGGAGGCCCCGGAGGCGATCACCCTGGTGGAGAACCCCGCCGATGCCGACACCGTCGAAGTCGACCCGGACCGCGAGGTCATCTGGCTGTCGCAGACCACACTGTCGGTCGACGAGACCATGGAGACAGTCGAGCGGCTGCGGCAGCGACTACCGAATCTCAACAGCCCTCCCAGTGACGACATCTGCTATGCGACACAGAATCGTCAGGCCGCGGTGAAGGCGATCGCTCAGCGATGCGATGTCCTGATCGTCGTCGGATCGGGCAACTCCTCGAACTCCGTGCGCCTAGTCGAGGTCGGCCTCGAGGCAGGTGCCTCGACGGCCTATCGCGTCGACAGGGTCG
>CBFHQG010000092.1:0-8909 GCA_965657825.1 Actinomycetes bacterium
TAAGCCTCGAGGCTCGTCATGGAGCGGATCACCCGCTCGCGGCGGGCACCGTCACCTTGGACGAGCCCGGCGAGCATGTCGACCGCCGCCGTCACACCGGCGAGCATCTCGTATGGCAGCGTGCCGAGTTCGAAGCGCTCGGGTACGACATTGGTGGCCGGTAGGAGCTTGTCGGGCATCAGATCGGCCAGGCGTTCCGGTGAGGCGACCAGAACGCCGATGTGGGGGCCGAGGAACTTGTATGGCGAGCACGCATAGAAGTCCGCCCCGAGCGCGGCGACATCGACCGGTGCGTGCGCGGTGAGGTGCACTCCGTCGACGTAGGTCAACGCGCCGGCAGCGTGTGCGGCGGCGGAGATGGCGGGGACGTCCGGGCGTGTCCCGATGAGATTGGATGCGCCCGTCACCGCGACGAGTCGGGTGCGGGCACCGATCAGATCGGCTACTGCCGAGACTGGGAGCTCACCGGTCGCAGGGTCGAAGTCGGCCCAGCGGATCGTCGCGCCGGCACGTTCGGCCGCGATCACCCACGGCCGCACATTGGCGTCGTGATCAAGTCGGGTGACCACCACTTCATCGCCGGACCCCCAACCTTGGGCGAGGGTGCGGGCGATGTCGAAGGTGATCTGGGTCATGCTCCGCGAGAAGACGACACCACCGGGATCGGCACCGAGGAGATCACCTATCGCTGCGCGGGCGCCGAGCACGATTTCATCGGCCCGGATCTCCGCTGCCGTGCCCCGACCGCGGTTGGACAGCGGGCCGCACAGCGCCTCGGCGATCGCCGCCGCGACCGCAGCCGGAGTCTGCGTACCACCGGGGCCGTCGAAGTGTGCAACACCCGAGGCCAGCGAGGGAGTCGCTTCGCGCAGCGGGATCGGGTCATAGGACGGGATCGTCATGGCAGGTCCCACTCCTGTCCCTGTGGGGTGTCGCGGATCTCCACACCGGCGGCCGCGAGTCGATCGCGGATCAGGTCGGAGGTGGCGAAGTCCTTCGCCGTGCGTGCCTGCGCGCGCAGGTCGAGGGCGACCGACACGACCGGATCGAGGACCTCGCGCGGGTCTGCCAGCCCCTGCGTGGCAGCGCCGGCGAGGTCCACGAGCATCGCGCGCAGGGTACGCCGGGCGACGTCGAGGTCATCGCTCTGCCAGGTATCGGCCGACCAGGCGTGAATGGCCTCCTCCAACTCCAGGCAGGCCTGAAGCGCACCGTCGGCATCGGCGGTGGCGAGGCACTCGTCGAAGCGGGTGCGCAACCTCCGGGCGTCGCCGGCGAGAGACGGGGTTGCGGCCTGTGTCTCGGACGGGTCACCGTCGGAGGAATCGTTCGCCGAGGAATCACCCCGAACCTCAGGTGTTTCCGCGGAAAGCGCAGATTCCCCGGCGACACCGCCTGCGGATCCCGACTTCACGATCCCGGCGATATCGGCGATAGCCACCTGGTCACCGCCGGGGACGACGTGGACATCGCCCCTTGCCCGCAGGGTCAACCCACCGGCACCGTGCACGCTAGCGATGCCCGATTCCAGATCGAAGACGACGGCGGTGTGCTCATCTACCCCGATGACCCCTGCGTCGTCAGGTAGCTGCGCCTCCATCGCCTCGAGTCGGGTCTGCCCCAGATAGCAGTAGCGGGTGTCATGGCGCCCGCCCTCGCGATTGTCGAAGTGGGGCACCACGGCCGCTTCGATCCCGGTGAGGGAGCCGAGCAGGTCCAGCCCGGGCAGCCAGTGCGGTTCGTCACCGACCTTGTAGATCTCATACACCGGGATCGCGTGAGCGCCGACTGTGACGGCGGCAGCGCTGCCCATCACGATGGTGCCGCCGCGCCCGACGATGTCGACCAGGGCTGGAGGAACCGGGGTGCCCTCCCACTGGCGCAGGGCGTAGGAGGGGCTGCCCGGCCCTGCGAAGGCGTACGAGGTGCGAGCGAGCAGGCTCAGGGTCCGCTCGCGTTCGACGACGGGTTCATCAGCGCGGCGCCAGGTCGCGACCGTCACCGGGGTGCCCACCGAATCGGCGAAGTACTCGCCGATCTTGGCGTTGAGGTCGGCGGCATTCGCCTGGAATCCGTACGGGGTGTCGAGCATGACCGGCTCGCGGGCACCGGTGATGAGTTCACGATGCAACTTGATGGAGGTCGGAGCGGTCTCCCCGGAGCCCATGATCACCAACCGTGCGCGCACACCCCGCAGTCTGCACCCCTAGCCGTTCTTCGGGTGATTCAGGCCCTTATCGGGCACTTTTCACCCGAAGAATCACCCGAAGAACGGCTACCTACCTGGTGGGTGCGTAGCCCTTCGGATTCGGACCGAACCGGTTATCGCCCGGTGTGCTGTCCAGCAGCATGAACACCAGGATCACGATGAAGCCGACGCAGGGGATCAGCTGGATCCACCACCACCAACCGCTTCGGTTGGTGTCGTGGAGGCGCCGGACGGCAACAGAAATGAAGGGCAGCACGAGAGCGAGCCCCCAGATGGTGGACAGGATCCCCAGGCCACTCGAGGTGAAGGTGATCACCCCACCTGAGGTTTCGATGGTGTCGGACCCGAAGTTGAGGACGAGTCCGGCGGCATTGTCGATCAGGTTGAAGATGACGGTTCCCAGCCACCAGAACAGGAAGAACCACCAGAACTCCGAGCGTCGTGCCCGGCCGGTGAAACTCGCGTATTTGCCGAAACAGGTCTTGATCGCCTCGCCGAACCCCATGTGCGCCTCCTCGAGTGGGCCGTTCGTCCGCGCCGTCGCTGGCACGATGATGTCGAGGTTAGCCAGATGTCGTCCGCGAGAAGGGCCGGACGCGCGGATTTCGCGGGCCCTTTCGATCTATCCGGAACTGTTACTCAGATGTTCAGCGGGTGACAGTAAGCAGGGGGTGGTGGCTGGCTGGGATATCGCGGTGGGGGACTCGGGGGGTGCGGTGGCGCAGGGGGCTTGCCAGGATGGTCGCCATGGCGAATCGTCTCGCACAGTCCACCTCTCCCTATCTGCTTCAACATGCCGACAACCCGGTGGACTGGTGGGAGTGGAGCGACGAGGCTTTCGCTGAGGCGCGCAACCGCGACGTGCCGATCTTCCTGTCGATCGGCTACTCAGCGTGTCACTGGTGCCATGTCATGGCGCATGAGTCTTTCGAGGATCCCCGCATCGCAGCAGTGCTCAACGAGAATTTCGTCAGCATCAAGGTGGATCGCGAGGAGCGACCGGATGTCGACTCGGTGTACATGGACGCCACCACCGCACTCACCGGGCATGGTGGCTGGCCGATGAGTGTCTTCCTCGATCACGAAGGCAGGCCGTTCTACGCAGGGACGTACTTCCCACCCGAGCCCCGCCACGGGATGCCGTCATTCGAGCAGGTGCTGGCTGCGATCTGGAGTACCTGGAGTGACCGTCGGGACGAAGTGGAAGGTGCGGCTGGTCGGATCACGCGTGCCCTCCAGGAGCGCGGGGAGCGCCAACCGACAGGGTCCGCCCCCGTGGATGCGGACACCCTCGCGCAGGCTGTGGCGGTTCTCGCAGGGCAATACGACGAACGGGATGCCGGGTTCGGTGGTGCTCCGAAGTTCCCGCCCTCGATGGTGCTGGACTTCCTGCTTCGCCATGTCGCCCGCACCGGCAGCCTCGAAGCGCTGACCATGGTCGAGGGGACCTGCGAGGCCATGGCCCGTGGCGGGATGTACGACCAGATCGGCGGCGGATTCGCCCGCTACGCGGTCGATCGGGCCTGGGTCGTGCCGCACTTCGAGAAGATGCTCTACGACAACGCTTTGCTGCTCCGCGTCTACACCCGCTGGTGGCGGTTGACTCGCTCACCACTGGCTGAGCGCATCGTGCGTGAGACCGTCGAGTTCTGTCTGCGCGATCTCCGAACTCCCCAGGGTGCGTTCGCCTCTGCGCTTGACGCCGACAGCGAAGGCGAGGAGGGGCGGTTCTACGTCTGGACCCCTGAACAGATCCGCGAGGTCCTCGGTCCAGTCGATGGTGACTGGGTGAACGATCTGTGCACGATCACCGAGGCGGGCACCTTCGAACACGGATCCTCAACGGTGCAACTCCTGCGAGATCCCGATGACGAGTCTCGATGGAGGGACTGCCGCAGACGGCTGTTCGAGGCCCGGGAGGAGCGGGTGCACCCCGGTCGCGATGACAAGGTGATCGCCGCCTGGAACGGCATGCTCATCGACGCACTCGCAGAAGCCGGTGGTGCCTTCGGTGAGCCGGAGTGGATCGAGGCAGCCGTGGCCGCTGCCGACCTGCTCATCGCGATCCATCTCGGTGCTGGATCCGACGGGGATCGCCTCGCTCGCACCTCCCGTGACGGACGCTCCGGTGCCAGCGAGGGAGTGCTGGAGGACTACGCGTGCGTCGCGGGGGCCTTCAACCGGCTGTACTCGCTGACCGGTGATGACTCCTGGCTTGCTCTGTCGGGGGTGCTGCTCGATGTCATCCTCGAGCACTTCGCCGATGGGAAGGGGGGATTCTTCGACACCGCAGACGATGCCGAGGCCCTGGTCCTTCGGCCGCGTGATGCAGCGGACACCGCGACACCGTCGGGATGGTCAGCCGCTGCGCAGGCGTTACTGGACTACGCCGGGCTCACCGGATCGACGGTGCATCGTGAGGCGGCGGAGGCAGCGTTGGGGGTGGTGGTCACGCTGGGATCGCAGGCCCCGCGTGCAGTCGGGGCCGGTCTCGCCGTCGCCGAGTCGCTGCTGGACGGACCCCGTGAGATCGCGATCATCGGTGCACCGGACGATCCGCGGATGCGCGAGCTCCTGCAGGTGGCGGTCTCCGGCCCGGCCCTGTGCTCGGTACTGGCGATCGGCACAGGTGATGACGCCGAGGGCGAGTGGGTGGCGCCGCTGCTCGTGGGGCGTTCGCTCATCGAGGGTGCACCGGCCGCGTATGTCTGCCGCCACTTCGTCTGCGAGCGCCCGGTCACCACGGGGGTGGATCTGCTCGCGGCTGTGCATCGCGGTTGATCGTTCCCGATCGTCGACGATCGGGCTACCCTGGGCGTGGAGTCGATAAGGAGGTGCCGTGGGGCTGTCGGATCTGGTGTACGGCGCGTATGAGCGACGGCTGCTGAAGCAGATCCCTCCCGAGCGGCGCCCCCGTCACGTGGGCGTCATCCTGGACGGCAATCGGCGCTGGGCCAGCGTGCATGGTTCGACTACCGATGCCGGTCACCGGGCGGGTGCGGCGAAGATCGTGCAGTTCCTCGGCTGGTGCGAAGAGGCCGGAGTGGAAGTCGTCACCCTCTGGCTGCTGTCCACCGACAACCTGCAGCGCCCCACCGAAGAGCTCGCCGCACTCCAGGGGATCATCGATCAGACCGTCACCGATCTCGCTTCTACCGGACGCTGGCGGATCAATCCGGTCGGTGCCCTCGATCTGCTCCCCGAACCCACCGCTGCCCTGCTCAAGGAGGCCGGCGAGGCGACTGCCACGGTCGAGGGGATCCTGGTCAATGTCGCCGTGGGCTACGGCGGGCGCCGCGAGGTCGTCGATGCCGTGCGCTCCCTGCTCCAGCAGCACGCGAGCGAGGGCACCTCTTTGGAGGATCTCGCGGGAGTGCTGGACGTCGACCACATTGCCGAGCATCTGTACACCAAGGGCCAACCCGACCCCGACCTGGTGATTCGCACCTCCGGTGAACAGCGCCTGTCGGGATTCCTGCTGTGGCAGAGCGCGCACTCGGAGTACTACTTCTGCGAGGCCTACTGGCCGGACTTCCGATACGTGGACTTCCTTCGCGCCCTGCGGGCCTACGCCGCCCGGCAGCGCCGCTACGGCGCCTGATTCTGCCGACACGATCTGTTCACTCGCGCATCGGCGCGTCGTGCAGGCAGGCCCTTACCCAGACGCCTACCCTGCTGAGGAATCGGGTCGACACCCGGTCACCCGACTGAGTCCGCGTGCATCGCTGGCCGAGAGCGTCGGCGAGGTGCGCCGAGGAGACCTACGTGCCTGCTGCCCGCCGAGCCACATCGACGTCGACCTCGAGCAAGTCAGCAAGCGCGAAACGCGGAGGAACCGCGAAGCGGCGCACCTACGTTATCGACACCAGCGTCCTGCTCTCTGACCCCCATGCGCTGTTGCGCTTCGATGAGCACGAGGTCGTCGTCCCCGTAGTGGTGGTTACCGAACTCGAGGCTAAGCGCACCCATCCTGAGTTGGGTTACTACGCGCGTGCCGCCCTGCGGCTGCTCGATGAGTTGCGAATCGAGCATGGGCGACTCGACAGGCCGCTTCCGGTGGGTGACTCAGGTGGCACCGTTCGGGTGGAGTTGAATCACACTGACACCTCGGTTCTTCCCAGCGGATTCCAGTTGGGCGACAACGACACTCGGATCCTCGCCGTCGCGAGCAATCTGGCCGGCGAGGGCTGCGATGTGGTCGTCGTCAGCAAGGACCTGCCGATGCGGGTGAAGGCGTCATCGGTGGGGCTCACCGCAGAGGAATACCGGGCCGAACTCGTCGTCGAGAGCGGCTGGACGGGGATGGCGGAGATCGCCGTCTCAGCGACCGTGGTCGATGACCTGTATGAGTCGACGGTGATCGATCATGACGAGGTCCGCGACCTGCCCTGCCATACCGGAGTGGTGCTGGTCTCCGAGCGAGGCAGCGCTCTCGCCCGGGTGACCGCCGATAAGCAGTTGCGCTTGGTGCGTGGTGACCGTGAGGCGTTCGGACTGCATGGCCGAAGCGCCGAACAGCGGATTGCGCTCGATCTGCTTCTCGATCCGGAGATCGGGATCATCTCCCTGGGCGGACGGGCCGGTACCGGCAAGAGCGCTCTGGCCCTCTGCGCAGGCCTCGAGTCGGTCATGGAGCGCCGGGCGCACCGCAAGGTCATCGTGTTCCGCCCGCTGTACGCCGTGGGTGGTCAGGATCTGGGCTATCTGCCGGGGACGGAGAACGAGAAGATGTCGCCCTGGGCGCAGGCGGTCTTCGACACCCTGGGCGCGATCACCACCTCGGAGGTGGTCGATGAGGTGATCGACCGCGGCATGCTCGAAGTGCTTCCGCTGACCCACATCCGCGGCCGCTCCCTGCACGATGCGTTCGTCATCGTCGACGAGGCTCAGTCGCTGGAGCGCAATGTGCTGCTGACGGTGCTGTCGCGGGTGGGTCGCGATTCGCGGGTCGTCCTCACCCATGACGTGGCCCAGCGGGACAACCTGAGGGTGGGGCGCCACGACGGCGTGGTCACGGTCGTCGAGAAGCTCAAAGGCCACCCGCTGTTCGCCCACATCACCCTGACCCGATCGGAGCGCTCCCCGATCGCGGCCCTGGTGACCGAACTCCTCGAGGATCTCCCCGGGTCGTTGGTCTAGCTTTCACGGACCCTGGCTTTCGCAGTGCCTGGAACGCTGACGAGAGTGGTGAACGAGGTAACGGTCGGAGTCGACCGTGGAGAATGGTGTGTGGTCTGCGTCACAGTCAATCTCTCGTGAATGACCGGGTGATGACCGATTTGCCCCTTTTCATGGCGCCGGTTATCCACAGCATCGCCGTGACCTGAGCGTGACATTTCTGGGATATCGGGCGAGGGTGTGATCAGTAAGGACCCGGCGGTCCCCACCATGGGACTCGCCCCCGGGATCGGCTCTGACCGGTCGAACCCGGGCCCGGACCGCGCCGTCGACACCGGCTTGCGCGCGCGGCTTCGGAGTGTGCACCGGGGCCCAAGAGCATCGCGGCGACCGGGAGCCCGATGCCCGACGGAAGGCACTGCGTGCTCGCTCGCCACACCGACCCAACAGTCACCCGATCGAATGGCGCCCCGTGGGCGCGCCGGATCATCTCCGGTGCGCTGGGAGCAGCCCTGGTCGCCGCCTCGCTGACGGTGGCCACCGCATCTGCTGACGAGGGGGACGACGCGGCGACCGAGGTGGTCAATGAGCGCTTCCCGCGGGTCCCCGAGGGTGCTCAGGCCGACGACGGCTTGCTGCCGTGGATGACCAAGGCCGCGGCCGACATGCGGGGATACCGTCCCAGCGCCTACACCGGCAAGTACTACGACGATCGTTTCGAGCAGTATCGGCTGTGTGTCGTGCAGCGCGAGGGTGGTGGCAGTTACACCACCGTGTACCGCGGATTCGTCGGGGCCTACCAGTTCGGTACCGCCTACAACAGTTCGTCACGGGTCGCCGCCCGCCTTCGCCCTGAACTCGTCGACGTCTACGGCAATGCGGCGGCACGTGAGCTAGATCGACTCGCCGCAACCCCGCTCTACCAGTGGAACCGCTTCTGGCAGGACGCCGCATTCTGGACCACCTTCAACCGTGGTGCCGGCTGGCGTCAATGGTCCTCGGAGTGGGGGGCGAACTGGCACTGCGACCACCGCCCCAATGCGGAGAGCGGCTGGCCGAACCCCTCCCGATACAACTACTCGCCGATCGAGCGTGGCGGTTGGAATAAGCCGGCACCGGAATACCGAGCCCAGGTCGCCTCCTCGACGCGGTCGAAGACGGCCGATCAGGTGCGGGAGAAGTACGGACGGGCTCCGGCTGCGGTCGGCACGCCCCGCTACAGCAAGTGGTTGGCTCGCAAGGTCATCAAGGACGAGCACGGTTGGGGCCGCGGGCATTTCAAGGCATTGAAGAAGATGTGGTTCCGCGAGAGCAACTGGCGCTATGAGGTCGTGAACTGGCAGGGCCCGTGGTACGGACTCGGCCAGGTCAACGGGCCGTACATCTCCTCGCGGGGCTATTCCATCGATGAGTACCGCACGAGCCCGTACATCCAGATCCGGGTCGGTGCGGAGTACATCGATGGTCGCTACGGCTCCCCGAAGGCTGCCTGGACGTTCTGGCAGGCCAACGGCTGGTACTGACCCGGTCCCTCACCCCCTACCCCCACCCCCTACCCGTCTGAGTCACAGTTGTGGGGGGG
>CBFHQG010000093.1:0-8797 GCA_965657825.1 Actinomycetes bacterium
CCCACCCAGGCGGCGGCCTTCCCCTCGTCGGCCTGTCCGCGCAGATCGTTGTCGACGCGATCGGCGCTGCCTGAGCTGAAATCCGCAACTTCTCAGGGGCGACAACGTGCCAAAAGTTGCGGATTTCAGTTAGGTCCAGCCGTGGAGGCGGCCGGATCGGGACAATGCTCGGAGGCGGTCCTCGGTCTCCACACGCACCCGGTCCGCGGCGACCACGATCACCCGATCACCCATTCGCAGGCGCGTTTCGTCTCCGACCGCCTCCGCGTGATCACCGCGCACGATCAGCGACACGACGGCACCCTGGGGCAACGGGATCTCGCGCACATAGACGCCCACCAGTCGACTGTCGGCTCCGATATCGATACCGAGTACCGCAGCGTTCAGGTCGTCGAGTGGTGCCACGTCGACAGATAGCTCCTCCGGTTCCGCGGGTGTCGTGACTCCCAGACGTCGAGCCACCCACGGCAGCGACGGTGCCTGCAGCAACGTGAGCACGAGGACCACGATCAACGTCGCATCGAAGATGATCTCCGCTCCTCCCACCCCAAGCCCGAGGGGAATAGCGGCGAAGACGATCGGTACCGCACCTCGCAGACCCACGATCGACACGAAGCCGATCTCTCGACCGGTCCACTTCGACGATGCTCGTCGCAGCCACCGCAGGCGGAACGGAGCCAGGGATACGACTGCAGCGAAGGGGCGGCCGACAAGCACGAGCACGCCTGTCGCAAAGAGTGCGATACCGATCGAAGCCGGCAACCGATCCGGTTGTGCCAGCAGTCCCAGCATGACGAACAGCCCGATCTCAGCCAACCACGACATCCCATCTGAGAAGCCGAGCACGGCTCGCCGATGCGGAAGATCGATGGAGGATCCGAGGATCACCGCGGCGACGTACACGGCCATGAATCCCGAGGAGTGAACTAGATCGGCGAGGCCGTAGGAACCCACCAGCATGGCAATCGCTGCGATCGGATAGAGCCCGACAGCTGGAAGTGCCAACCGAGCCATCACCCATCGGGTCGCAAACCCCACGACCACCCCGACCAGAGCACCTCCGAGGAGCTCGGCGAGGACGAGGAGGGGCACCAGCCACGGCTCACCATCCAGCGACCCGCTCGCCACCACCGTGACCAGGACGACGACAGGAGCATCATTGAAGCCCGATTCCCCTTCGAGCAGGATCTTCAACCGAGGGGAGACGTTGGTGCGCCTCAGAACCGAGAAGACCGCGGCTGCATCGGTTGCCGACAGCACAGCGGCGAGCAGGATGGCGACCTGCGGGTCCACTCCCATCACGACGATCAGAGGGACCGAGACGACCGCGACACTCACCCCGACACCGAGCGTTGCCAGCACCAGACTGGGAACGAGCACCGGTCGCAAGGCCGGCAAAGGTGTCGTGAGGCCTCCGTGTGCCAGGATCAAGACGAGTGCGGCGTATCCGAGGACGGTTGCGAGTTCGGGATCGACAAGATCGTCACCGGGAAGCACCCATCCCAGACCCAGCCCGATGAACAGGTAGAGCAGGAGTCCGGGCACCCCGAGACGACCGGTGAATCTCACCCCGAGAATCGCGAGCACCACCACTGCGGCGCCGATCAGCAGCGTGGGTCCGAGCTGATCGAGGCTCATGTGCAGACCGCGACGTGCTGCTTAACCGGTTCGGGCGGCATCGAGGGAGAGATTGGCGTAGATCTCCCTCGTGGCCGTCGACGAGTTGAGTGTGTAGAAGTGCAGCCCGGGTGCACCTTGATCGAGGAGATCACGGCACAGGTCGCTGGCGAGTTCGATCCCCAGTGCGCGCACGCCGACCGCATCGTCACCCAGTGCGGCGAAACGCTCGATGAGATCGGTCGGCAACCCTGCACCGGACAACTCGGCAAACCGTTGGATCTGACCCAGATTGGTGACCGGCATGATGCCCGGGATGATCGGGATCTCACAGCCGATTGCGCGTGTCCGCGTCAGCAGATCCAGGTAGTCCTCGACACGGAAGAAGAATTGCGTGATGGCAAAGGACGCACCGGCCCCCGCTTTGCGGGCGAGGACTCGTGCATCGTTATCCCGATCAGGTGACTCGGGGTGACCTTCAGGGAAAGCGGCGACCCCGACACTAAAGGAGCCGAGTGCGCGTACGAGTTCGACGAGTTGATCGGCATGGTCGAGCCCGCCCGGAGTCGGTACCCACTCAGAACCCGGGCCCCCAGGTGGGTCCCCGCGAAGCGCAAGGATATTGCGCACTCCGGCATCCGCGTAGGACGCGATCACACCCTGCAGCGCCTCCACATCAGAGCCGACGCAGGTCAAGTGGCCCAGGGGGGTCAACGTGGTCTCGGCAGCCAGGCGTCCGGTCAGCCGGACGGTCCTGTCCCGGGTAGAACCGCCAGCCCCGTAGGTGACCGAGGCGAAGGTGGGTCGTAGGGGCTCGAGTTCGCGCAACGTCTGCCACAGCCGCGCCTCACCCTCATCGGTCTTCGGCGGGAAGAACTCGAAGGAGAATGACCGATCGCCTCGGGACAGGGCGGCACCGATGTCACCCGCACCGTTCCGCAGGGGGTCGCTCATGACGCGAGGGTACGCGAGCCACAAGGCCAGCGACGGCACCGGCTGCGCATGCGTCCACCCTCCCCTAGGGTGAACACGTGGTCATCGCCCCTCACCCGGCACCTCTGGACGTCGAGGATCTGCGCAGCCGCGTCCAGAAGGCGGTCAGCGACTTCGTCAGCCGGCAGCGAGGACTGCTCGACGCCATCAGTGACGACCTCGATCCCCTCGTCGAAGCTGTCACCGATCTGTGTTCAGGAGGCAAACGGCTGCGCCCCGCTTTCGCGTGGTGGGGCTGGCGTGGAGCCGGTGGTGAGGACATCGAGGACGCTCTCACCGCCGTCGCATCGTTGGAATTCCTGCAGGCATGCGCTCTCATTCATGACGATGTCATGGATGGATCGGACACCCGACGCGGACTGCCGTCGGCTCATCGACGTTTCGCCGCGGTGCACAGACAAGCTTCGTGGCTCGGGTCTCCCGAGTCCTTCGGTGTAGGGGCGGCGATCCTGCTCGGTGACCTGTGCCTGTCCTGGGCCGATGAGATGCTCACCACAAGTGGGCTCCCAGCCGCTCGCATTTCCCGGGCGAAGTCGGTCTACGACGAGATGCGCACCGAACTCATGGCCGGCCAGTACCTCGACCTCCTCGAACAGGCACGAGGCGGCGGCGACGTCCAGCGAGCCATGCTGGTCGTCCGGTACAAGTCGGCGAAGTACACCATCGAGCGCCCCCTCCATCTGGGTGCTGCTCTAGCCGGTGCAGATGACTCAGTATTCCGCGCCTACACCGGCTACGGCCTTCCCCTCGGCGAGGCCTTTCAACTGCGCGACGACGTGCTCGGCGTCTTCGGTGATCCCACGGAGACTGGCAAGCCCGCCGGGGACGATCTGCGCGAGGGCAAGCAGACGGTGCTGGTCGCGACGGCCATGGAACAGGCGACGCCGGCACAGTCTGCCCAACTGCGTCGGCACCTCGGCGATCCAGGACTCGACCACGAGGGTGTCGCGACCCTGCGGGAGATCATCACCGACACCGGCGCACTCGCCCACGTCGAAGGGTTGATCCTGCGCCTCACCGACGAGGCCGTGGCCAGCCTCGACACCGTCGATCTCGCACCACCGGCTCCCGAGGTCCTCTCGGGACTCGCCTACGCCGCAACCCGGAGGTCAGTGTGAGCATCACCCGTTGGCTACCCCATCGCACCCCCCGCACGGTCAGCGGTCCCACCGACCACGTGGTCGTGGTCGGTGCCGGCCTCGCAGGGCTTTCGGCGGCGATGCGACTAGCCGGTGCGGGAAGGACGGTCACCATTCTCGAGCGCGAAGATCGTCCGGGTGGACGCGCCGGACGATGGGAGGCCACCACCTCCGACGGCACGTATCAAATCGACACGGGGCCGACGGTGCTGACGATGCCCGACCTGATCGCTGACGCCTTCGACAGTCTCGGTGAAGAGATGAGCGACTGGCTGACGCTGAATCCGGTGGAGCCGCTGTACCGCTCCTTCTACCCCGATGGCTCGGTCTTGGACGTGCACGCCAACGTCGAGCAGATGGCTGAGGAGATCCGCACCGTCATCGGCCCGGATGAAGCCGCCGGCTACCTGAGGTACGTGGACTTCGTCTCACAGTTGTACCGGTATGAGATGACCGACTTCATCGATCGCAATATCGATTCGCCCCTCGATCTTGTGACACCCAATCTCGCACGCCTCGCTGCGATCGGCGGTTTTCGGAAACTCGCACCCAAAGTCCGCGAGTTCTTGAAGGACCCCCGCACCGAACGTGTCTTCAGTTTCCAGGCGATGTACGCCGGCCTCTCGCCCTACGACGCACTCGCGATCTACGCCGTCATCGCCTACATGGATTCCATCGCCGGGGTCTACTTCCCGAAAGGTGGAATGCACGCGGTCCCCGAGGCGATGGCGGATGCCGCGACGAAGCACGGGGTCGACATCCGCTACTCAACCACGGTCACCCGCGTGGAGACCCAGGGTGATCGAGCCGTCGCCGTGCACACCGCCGACGGTGAGCGCATCCCAGCCGACGTCGTCGTGCTCAACCCCGACCTGCCCGTTGCCTACCGGGATCTCCTCGGACGCAGCCCGTGGTCTGTTCGCCGCCTCGACTACTCCCCCTCCTGCTTCCTGCTCCTCGCCGGATCAAGCGCTCACTACAGCAAGATCGCCCACCACAACATCCACTTCGGTCATTCCTGGAAGGGTGTCTTCGACGAACTGATCGACCAGCAACGGCTCATGAGCGATCCCAGCCTGCTGGTGACCAACCCGTCTCGCTCGGATCCCTCGCTGGCGCCTGACGGCAAGGAGATCTACTACGTACTGTTCCCAACGCCCAACCTCGATGCCCCCATCGACTGGCGCGTCGAGACACCGCGATATCGCGACGAGGTCATCTCCGTGCTCGAAAAGCGCGGCTACGTCGGATTCGGAGACGCGATCGAGGTCGAGAACATCACCACTCCCCTGGAGTGGGCGGAGCGGGGGATGGAGCGTGGCGCGCCCTTCGCCGCCGCTCACTCCTTCACCCAGACCGGTCCCTTCCGGCCGGGGAACATGTGGGGAAGCAACGTCGTCTTCACCGGGTCAGGAACCCAACCCGGGGTCGGTGTCCCCATGGTGCTGATCTCCGGACGCCTGGCCGCGGAGCGGATCACCGGACCCGACCCGATGTATCGCTCCCGAGCCCTACGCTGACATCCGCGTACCCTGGCCTTCATGGACCAGGGCGCGCGATCCACATCGCGCAACATCGAATCGTGGTGGCGATTCGGCCTACCCGGCTTCGTCGCGGGCGCCATGCTCACCGTCGGCTCACTGGGAGTCGGCTGGTTGCCCCCACGCACCGGGGTCATCGACATTCCCATCGTTGAAACCCTTCGCGCCACCGGTCCAGGTCTTCTGCTGTCCCACATCCTCGTCTTCGCAGCGATTGCCTTACTCCTGCAGACCTGGCTCGTCCTCGGTCGCACCCTGGCCGAACCAGGGGCAGCACGTGTGGGGATCACAGATCTGATCGCCATCGTGACGATGTGGTCGGCTCCGCTACTCATCGCCGCCCCGATGTTCAGTCGCGATGCGTACTCCTATTACGCGCAGGGTCGCCTGATGCTGGAAGGGTTCGACCCGTACACCACCGGTGTCTCCGTCCTCCCCGGCTGGTTCCAAGACGGTGTTGATCCGATGTGGGCGGAATCCCCGACTCCTTACGGGCCGTTGTTCCTGCTCCTGTCACGAGGGGTAGCGGACTTCTCACTCGGTCAGCCCGCCCTCGCCGCTCTCGTCTTTCGACTTCTGGCCGTAGTCGGGGTCATCCTGCTCCTGGTCTACCTACCCCGCCTGGCGTTCGCCCACGGCATCGACCCCGCGCGAGCTGTGTGGCTCGCCGTCGCCAACCCCCTGGTGATCCTGCACTTCGTAGCCGGAGCCCATAACGACGCGCTGATGGTCGGCTTGGTCGTCATGGGTCTGACCCTCGCGGTCGAACGCAAGCCCCTGGTCGCGTCGGTCACGATCGCACTCGCCGTCTCCATCAAGCCGATCGCCCTCCTGGCACTCCCGTTCATCGGCCTCATCTGGGCTGGCCGACAGGCCGGATGGTGGGACCGGATCCGAACCTGGGCCATGTCGGCGGCCACCGCCGCGGGCGCATTCGCCGTCACCGCTGTGATCGCCGGTGTAGGCGTCGGCTGGATTTCCGCACTCGGCACACCGGGCGAAGTACGCACCTGGCTGTCGCCGCCAACGGCTATCGGCATGTTCGTCGGTGGGCTCGCACAGAACATCGGATTGGCCGAGACGAATGACTCAGCCGTGGTCATCGCCCGACTCGTCGGCGCCATCGCAGCAGTCACCATCGTCGCCTGGCTGATCCTCGGA
This sequence comes from Actinomycetes bacterium, assembly GCA_965657825.1. GTDB lineage: Bacteria > Actinomycetota > Actinomycetes > S36-B12 > S36-B12 > M55B157. Next base: position 6,452 of record CBFHQG010000093.1, read on the forward strand.
CGTTGGCGACGAAGCCCGGTTCGCAATGCGGCCTGGGCCTTCCTCGCTGTCGTACTGCTTGGTCCCGTCGTCCAGCCGTGGTACCTGCTGTGGATTCTGCCGCTCTTCGCTGCGACCGGGGTGAGCTCGCGAGCCCTGCGCTGGATCATCGTCGCCACGGCTGGATTCTGCGTGCACGCCATGTCCGAATCACTGGCAACGACGGATACCGTCTTCGAATTCAGTGACGGCGTCGGCATCATCGTCGCCGCCACCATCATCATCGCCGTTCTCCTCATCAGCCCGAAGGAACGAAGCCTCATCCTCTCGGGAGCCAGTTCGTCAGGCATGACACCCATCGATGCCCCCGCCGCAGCCCGGGCCCGACGGTGGACCCCAGCACCCCCCTGGCAGGATTCGGCATCGTGAGTGCACGGGAACTGTCTGCAGCCGGAGTCATCGACCCTGAGCTTCGGGCATCCTACGAACGATGTCGACAGCTGAACGCCTCTCACGGCAAGACCTACTATCTCGCCACGCTGCTCCTGCCGCCGGCCAAGCGGCCCTACGTGCACGCGTTGTACGGCTTCGCCCGCTACGCCGATGAGATCGTCGACGATCTCTCCTCGACCCTGACCGACCAGGAGAAGTCCGACTGGCTGGGCACCTGGGGCGATGACTTCCTCACCGATGTACGCCGGGGCCGATCAACGGATCCTGTCTGCCGGGCCGTCGTCGACACTGTGCTGACCTGGGATATTCCCATCGAGCATTTCGAGGCTTTCCTGCACTCGATGCGAATGGATCTGACCGTCGACTCCTACGACACCTTCGATGACCTGTTCGAGTATGTCTACGGCTCCGCCGCGGTCATCGGACTCCAGATGGTGCCGATCCTGGAACCTTCCGATCCACAGGCTTACCCGCGCGCCCAGGACCTCGGCGTCGCCTTCCAACTGGCCAACTTCATTCGAGACGTCGGTGAGGACCTCGAACGCGGGCGGGTGTACCTGCCACTGAGCGAACTCGCAGAGCATGGCGTCACGCGAGCCGATCTCGAGCAGCGCATCGCCACCCCGGCGATCAAATCCGCCCTGCGGGATCAGATCCGTAGGGTTCGTGAGCTCGAGGAGCGTTCCCGACCTGGCATCTCCATGCTGCATCCGGACTCCCAGCCATGCATCGAAGCCGCTCGCATCCTGTACTGCGGGATAGTCGACGAGGTCGAGAACATCGACTTCGAAGTCTTCGATCGGCGTGCCTCCGTTCCCGTCCGCCGACGTCTTGCCGTCGCAGGGCCGGCTTGGCTTCGGGCGCTACGAGCCCGCCGACTCGCCGCCTGATCGGCGCTCCTGCATCCGCAGGACCGGTTTCGTGCGCCAGATCGGCGGACCCGCCATCGGGGTTCGCTGGATCCCTCGACGGCCCAGCCAGACCCACATCACCAGCGAGAGAAGCACCAGGGAGAAACCGAACAGCAGGTCCTCCACGGGGGCGAAGGCGATTCGTCCCTCCCCGATGAACGCAGGCGCACCATCCATCGGAGTCGACTCACCGATGATCACCTCACCGTTGTACGTGACGATCCCGAATCCGGTGAGAACACCGTTGGTCACCAACTGGAAGAACACGATGATCCCGTAGGGCACCCAGAATGCTTTTCGAGTGATGAGTCGAGTGCGTGCGACGAAGAGGTCGACCAGCACGATCAGGACGACCGAGAGGACAGCCAACTGGGTATATGTCATGGCGGTGTCTCCGATGTCTCATCGCCCACCGGCCAGCCTTTCACCGAACGCACTGCCTCCAGGCTGAGTATCGACGCGATGGGGATGACGATGAAGAAAAGAAGTTCCTCGATTGGTAGAGCCCCGGGGAGCAGGATGCCGGTTGTGGTGTCGGGATCGAATCCCCAGTGCCCTTCTGCGATCGCGTAGAGATCCCAGATGACGAAGACGGTCACCGGAACCATCAGAGAGAGCAGGAGTCGAATCCATCGACGGTAGACCCGCGTACGCAGGACGATCTCCAACCACCCGGTTGCCAACACGATGAAAACGAGTACGCCCAGATAGGCCAACTTCACGATGCAGCTCTCAACCTGCGATGAGCTTCCGATGATCCCAGGACGCGGTGCGTTCCGGGATCAGTCGCAGGGCGATCTGCTTCGAAGCCTTCGCTCGGTAGGCCTCGCGAGCTGCGGCAACATGCTCGGTAGCCAACCCTTCGTACTTCACCAGAAGTCCTGCAGCGATGTCGCAGATCAGGTCCTCATCCCGCGACACCTCGACCCGGCCGCTGAACTGCACGCCTTTCAGCTCGGCGTAATGTTCACCGGACTCCACGAGAATCGACACCCTCGGATCG
>CBFHQG010000094.1:0-8780 GCA_965657825.1 Actinomycetes bacterium
GCTAGATGATCATCCGCGGAGTCACCACACGGGGGGATCGACACTGACATGAGGGGTGGGGCACCGTCCTTTCGCCAACCGGGTACCCCTCCCGATCACGCGCACCCACCTGATGACGCCACACCTACCGAGGTAGCCGCACCGATCCAGAAACGAACGCGTGTACGAAGTCAATCACGTCGGGCTGACATCCGTCAAGAACAAACACACGATTCACCGCGGTAATTTCCTGGGAATTCCCTCAGAGGAAAACCACTGCAGCACAACATCTTTCCCACCTGCACCAGGAGCATCCCCGGTCCCCCCGTGCTACTTCCTCCCGTGTCGGATGCGCCTGCACTAGCGTGCACGCCATGGTGTCGGCATCACCTTCCTCCGCGACTCCCCCGTCGACCGCTATCCGCGCGGCTGACCCCGGCGACGTCGCCGACATCCTGCGACTCATCATCGAACTCGCTGTGTACGAAAAAGAACCGGATGCGGTCCAGACCAGCGAGACCGATCTGCACGAAGCGCTCTTCGGTGACAACCCGCAGGTCTTCGCCCACGTGGCGGTCCTGGACAACCGCGTCATCGGATTCGCCCTGTGGTACGTCACGTTCTCGACGTGGACCGGGAAGCATGGGATCTGGCTGGAGGATCTCTACGTGTCGCCCGAGCAGCGAGGCGGTGGTGTGGGCAAGGCACTGCTCACCGAACTGGCACGCATCTGCCTGCAGCGGGGCTACACGCGACTGGAGTGGTGGGTGCTGGACTGGAACTCTCCGGCCATCGGTTTCTATGACTCGCTGGATGCGCATTCGATGGACGAGTGGACAGTGCGGCGACTCGATGGCGACGCACTCACCCAACTCGGCCAGTAGCCTTCGGTCGTGACTGCCTGGGCGCGCATGGCACCGGGCATCTTCGTCGTCATCTGGAGCACCGGGTTCATCGGCGCACGGTACGGACTCCCCTACGCTCCACCCCTCACCCTGCTCGGTGTCCGGATGACGCTGGCAGCATTGGTATTCGCCGCACTCGTCCTCCTGCTTCGGGCTCCACGATTGAAAAGAGCCGCTCAGTACCCGCAGGCCGCAGTGATCGGAGTCCTCCTGCACGGGGTGTACCTGGGTGGCCTGTTCATCGCCATCGACCTCGGACTCGCGGTCAGCATCACCGCACTCATCGTCTGCCTGCAGCCGATCCTCGTCGCCATTCTCGCTGGGCCGCTCCTCGGTGAGCAGGTACATGCGCGCCAGTGGCTCGGCTTCGTGCTGGGTTTGAGCGGCGCGGTGATCGTCCTGTCACCAGGACTGGTCACCGGACAAACGGCACCAGCCGCAATCACCGCAGCGGTGATCGGTCTCGCAGGAACGACCGCGGCCACGCTGCTGCAGAAGCGCTGGGGCGACGACATCCCCCCTGTCTCCGGAACAACCGTGCAGTACGCGGCGGCGGCGATCGCGCTCCTCGCGGTAGCGGTATTCACCGAACCGCTCGCGATCGACTGGACCCCGACTTTCGCGATCGTCCTGGCCTACATGGTGCTGGTGCTGTCGGTCGGGGCGATCCTGCTGATGTTCTGGCTGATCCGGCGCGGCACCGCATCGGGATTCGCGAGCCTGTACTTCCTGGTGCCACCGGTCACCCTCATGGAAGCGTGGCTCCTCTTCGGGGAGCGGCTCCCAGCCGTGGCCCTCGTCGGGTTCGCTATCGCGACAGTGGGGGTCGCCCTCGTGCGAGCACCGAGACAGGTCATCAAGGCGGGCTGAATCCAGGCGTTGGGCGCGCATCGGAGCCCAAGGCTGTCCTAGCCTGCTGCCAGGCAGCGTTGCCGAGATGTCGTTCTCGGACGCAGAGGAATACGAGCATCAGGGGGATCCATGTCGTCGCACCACAAACCTCACCACCGCGTCCGAGTGGTGTCGACCCTCATTGCCGCGGTTGCCCTCGGCATCTCGGGGATCTCGACAGTGACGGCGCAGGCCACCTCAACCGGAGAGACCGGTCAGACAACCGGATCACCCTCGATCCTGTACGCGGCCAGTGCAACCAAAGCACGCCTCCTGGAGTCCGGAAGCTCGATGATCCTGCGGTTGCCTGCTCGTGCATCGGTGACGTGGTTCACGGATCGACCTCAACGTCAGGCTGGAGGCACTGATCTCGCCCAGGTGGCCGCCACATGGGCAGCGGTCGGGTTCGACACCGACCCACCGAATGCGGCGCTGGTTCTTGTCGATAGGAAGGGCCGCGAGCGCACCCACGTTGTGACCCTCGGCGTGCCTCGACTCTCCGGAAACCGAGTGGACATCGCGCTGACGCTCGTCGATGGCGGCACGGAGGCCGGCTACGCGCAGATCCACGGACTGCGCAAGGGCAGGTATGAAAGCGCGCGCCTGTTCATCGACGATGCGGCGAATCCACCGTGCCCCGCCGTCGTGACCACGGCGCTGAACTGCATCATGACTGAGCAGGCGGTGTCGTTCCGTTCGATGTCCGGTGTCGGAACCATCGACGCCTGCGGTTTGGGAACACAGGGCGATACCCAATGGCAGGCGCAGGCCACTTTCGTCACCACAGGTGGAGGCGGGATTATGCACGACAGTCCACTCTTCGCCAACGGACAACAGATCCCCGGATGCGACACACCGATGGGGATCTTCGCAACGGTGTTCCCGAGTGAGAGCGCCGTGACATACACCGAGGTGAAGGTGACCAATCAGTCCTTCACCGCGGGCGAGTCGACGATGGGTCCCGGCGGGGTTCCATCGAACCCCTCGTGGAGCCCGATCCTCTTGACCTACACCATTGCCGACGAGTAGCTGGCTGGGACTCAGCGAACCGGTAGATGCGCGCGATACCAGTCCTGCGCGGTGGAGCTCATATTCGCAGCGAGGACCGCGATGGAGATCGCGAGGGTGACCCACCCGTAGACGTGACCGAGTCGGAACATCGAGAACACGATGTTCAGCACGGCGAGCAGGGTGATGGTCATGCCCGCGCCGTAATCACCGCGTAGAGCCATCCTCGCCACCCAGGCGAAGCCGATGACGAGCACGAAGTCCAAGCCACCGTTGATGATCCAGTACCAGTCGGTGACGGCGGAGCCGAAGAGCAGCTGCTGTTCGTCCGGGTGCATGAGCATATAGATGTTGATGACCACACCGACCGCGTAGGCGACCGAACCCAGATACATCATGATGGCGGCGAAGGTCACCGTCGCGGGACGCTGGCCGATTGTGGGTGTGGACATCGAAATCCTCCTCGCCGCAGGGCACCGTGCCTCGCACTGATGGATGAGCCTAGGCGGTCCGTTCGCCCATCTCCAGCGTGACACCACGACTGAGCAGGGCGATCGCTGATGTGACGGCAACGGCGACGATGAGGATCCCTGCTATCCGAGACGTGGGATCGGTCGAGAACGCAAGCGGGCCACCGACGACGACGGCGATGATCTGCGTGAGCACAGCGGGGGCGCGAGCCGGTCGGCGCGCCTGCCACAGCCCGCGAGCGGCGAGCAGCACACCGACTCCGAATCCGATGAAGATCACGATCTCGAGCACGACCGCCGGAACATTGGATACCTCCTCGGGGCCGGTGATCCCCAATCGGATGACCTGCACGATGAGGTAGATCCCGTAGATCGACAGGGCCAGGCCCTCCGCGGCGACGAGTGGGGCGCTGATGCGAAGCCCCCGACTGCTCGGGGTCTTGCCGAGGAAACCTCCGCGGGAGGCAGGGGAATCCGAACGCACCCGCCCAGGGTAGGGCCTGCGAGCGGGCAGTAACCTCGGGTGGGTGCGCGGCCTGCTGGTGGTGAACCCTCAGGCGACGATGACGTCACCACGCACCTCCGACATCATCCTCGCTGCACTGTCAGCACAACTCGATCTCGAAGTGGTTCCAACGCAGCATCGCGACCACGCGCGAGCCCTCGGTGAGCGGGCACGTCGCGAGAACCTCGATGTCGTCGTCACCTTCGGGGGCGACGGCACGGTCAATGAGGTCGTCAACGGACTCATGGCGAATCTGTCGCCGGAGGCCCCGCCTCATCACGCGGCGACCGGGCCCATCCTCGCGCCGATCCCCGGTGGTAGTGCCAACGTCTTCGCCCGCGCACTCGGACTTCCGCGTCAACCGGTCGAAGCCGCCGGTGAGATCCTGGCCAGCCTCGAGGCACGCTCGATCCGCATGATCGGGCTCGGTTGCGCCACCATCACCCAGGCCGACGGTGCCACCACGCAGCGTTGGTTCACCGCCAATGCCGGTCTCGGCATCGATGCGGGGGTCATCGATGCGATGGAGGAGCAGCGTGCGGCCGGTCTGGTGGCTACCCCCGGCCGCTACCTGCGTACCGCCGTCCGCCAGTTCCTCGGTGGCGCTGATCGGTCCGACTCGGCATTGACCGTGCACACGGAGGCCCCCGATGAAGACCCCGACGTCACCGAGAACGTGTTCTGGGCGATCGTGCAGAACACCTCACCGTGGACCTACCTGGGTGGACGCCCCATCGACGCCTGCCCTGACGCGTCCTTCGACACGGGCCTGGATGTCTTCGCCCTGCGCCGCATGGGGTTGCTGACCGCGGTCCGCGCCAGTCGCCGGCTCCTGGCGAACTCACGGGCCGGGTCGACCAAGCGCAGCATCAGCGTGTGGCACGACAGGCAGGACGTGCGTATCGATGCCCAGCCCCCTCGCTCGATGCAGGTCGACGGAGAGGGGCTCGGCCAGGTCACGCGAGCTGACCTTCGATCGCATCCCTCGGCGCTGGCGACCATCCGACCACTGCCTGACTCACCGCAGCCTCACGCGACCTGACGGGAGTTGTGCGGGGACATATTCCGATTATCGGGCGCTTTCGCGACATGACTGTGACCCAATCGACAGTCTTCGTAGATGATTCTGCGGGAGTTCGCCTTGTGGGGCGCGCGTCGGCGTGTCACCCTAGAGGACGTCGATCCTCTCGATCCCGAGAGATCGGCCTCGCGTTCGCCACGCCGAGCGTCCTAGACGCCGGCCCCGACTCGCGGGATCTAGCGAACGATTTCACACCGCGCCCGAAGCGGCGCACTGAGGAGGACCGCATGGACTGGCGTCACCGTGCCGCCTGCCGTGACGAAGACCCCGAGTTGTTCTTCCCCATCGGCAACACCGGCCCCGCTCTCCTGCAGATCGAAGAAGCCAAGGCCGTCTGCCGTCGCTGCGAGGTCATCGACGACTGTCTGGCCTGGGCGCTGGAGTCAGGTCAAGATGCCGGAGTCTGGGGTGGCCTGAGCGAGGATGAGCGTCGGGCGCTGAAGCGTCGCAACGCCCGCCTGCGGGCCCGCACCACGGCCTAGGGGTCCTTTACCCACCTGGTACCAGCAGACCAGCGATCGTGCCCGTGCCCTCACCGCCTGCGGAGATCTCCACCTGACCCCGTAGATCCTCCTCGATCAGGCTGCGCACGATCTGCAGGCCCAGCCCTGCTGACTGTCCGGGGCTGATTCCGATGCCGTCGTCGGCGACCTCGATCCTCAGCCATTCACCGTCGCTTCGCCGCTCACGATCCGCGCGGATCGTCACGACACCCGCCCCTGAGTGCTCCATCGCGTTCGCGAGGAGTTCGGACACCGCCATCGCGATGGGCCCGGCAATATCCCCGGGCACCTCTCCGACCTGGGAGGTCATCTCGATCCTGGGTGGCTGACCACCACCGGTGGTCGCAAGTTGGCCGCTGAGTTCGACCAGCCTGGTCAACACCGCATCCATCGCCACATCCTCGCCAGGCGACACCGCGAGGATGTCGTGCACGGCAGCGATCGCGGCAACTCGACGACCAGCCTCGGTCAGGGCTTCTCGGGCCTCCGGGGCAACGACGCGACGAGATTGCAGCCGCAGCAAAGCCGCCACCGTCTGCAGGTTGTTCTTCACCCGATGGTGGACCTCACGCAGGGCCGCATCCTTGCTCAGCAGTGCCCGATCCCGGGAACGCAGATCGGTGACGTCGCGAACGCAGATCAGCGCACCGGTTCGCTGCCCCGCTTCCACCAGCGGCCACGAGCTGATGACCAGGCTGGCCTGGGATCCCTCGACCTCGACCATGCCCCCGATCCGTCCGCTGGCCAGCGGGGCCACCGCGGCATCGACCGGGCCTGGGCGATGGGTCAGGCGCACCACGGTGCGGGCCAGGTCGGCGCCGATCAGGTCGGTGGCCAGCCCCATGCGTCGGAAAGCCGAGATCGCATTCGGGGTCGCCTGCTGAACCCTCCCCGCGCCATCGACGGTGATAACTCCGTCTCCCACGCGAGGAGCCAGCCGCGCACTCACTCCGCTCATCGAACCCTCCGGTGGGAAGCGCCCCTGCGCCACCATGTCGAACAAGATCGAGGCGACCCTCGCGTAGATGTGCTGGAACAGCCCCGCGGCCGACGCATGAGCGTGTCGTGCGATGACACCGATGACCTTGGCGTCGACTCCGGGAACAGCGATGGCCCGAGGGTCGGTGCGATCCCCCACAATCCCCCCGAGCATGGCCCGATCCACGTCGGGCATCCGTCCCCGCGGTGTGAAGGTACCGACAACCTCCTCAGGCTGGGTCGTCGGCGCGGTGGTCGGACGCACCAGGGCGGCGGCGACGTAGCCCGCACCGTTCCAGGTGGGCAACCACAGCACGAGATCAGCCTGACTGAGGTCAGCGAGGATCCCCCAGGACTCGGTGAGGGAGGTCAGCCGGGTGATGTCGGCATCGGTCGCGTCAGTGCGCTCGCGAGCGATGCGTTCAGGACTGCTCACGCAGTGCAGGCTACGCTGCTGGGTGTGGCCAATCGCACCTTCGTCGCCGTCATCGCCGGCATCCTCGTCGCCGCTCTCCTCGTCAGCGTGATCACGCTGTTCATCTAGGGACGTATCAGTCGTATGACCGATGAACCGATGCATGGGGGTCAGCAGGCGGTCGATGCGGCCCTCGCACACGGGGTGAGGACCATGTTCACCCTGTCCGGTGCCCACGTGTTCCCCCTGTACGACGCCGCCGTCGGTGGTCGTGCCACGGTCGAGTCAGGGTCAGCGGGCCCGATGCGACTCGTGGATGTCCGCCACGAGCAGACCGCGGTGTTCGCCGCCGAGGCCATGGGCAAACTCACCCGCACACCGGGCCTGGCCGTCGTGACAGCGGGACCGGGAGTGACCAATGCGATCTCGGCGATCACCGGAGCATGGGTGAACGGCTCACCCCTTGTCGTGATCGGCGGACGCGCCCCCGATGCTCGTTGGGGGGCGGGGGCGCTGCAGGAACTCGATCATCCGCCCCTGGTGGACTCGGTGACCAAGGCGGCGGTGACCGTGCACGACGCCCACGAAGTGCGCTCAGCGGTTGACGAGGGATTCGCGTTGGCGGGAGCCGCACATCGAGGCCCGGTCTTCCTTGACGTGCCCATGGACGTGCTGTTCACCCCGGCCGCGCCCACGGCGAGCGCTCTCACTGTTCACGATCGCTCCCCCGACGATGGTGATATCGACTCAGTTGCACGGGTGATCCGCTCGGCAGCACGGCCGGTGGTCGTGCTCGGTGGTGATGTGTGGGCGGACGGCGCCGAACTCGCCGCGCGCGCCTTCGTCGATGCACTCGGACTTCCGGTCATCGCCAACGGCATGGCACGCGGTGTGCTGCCACCCGATCATCCGCTGCTGATCACCCGCGCACGAAGCCGTGCCTTCAAGCAGGCCGACCTAGTGATCGTGGCGGGGACCCCTTTGGATTTCCGGCTCGGCTACGGCGTCTTCGGCGCACCGGAGGCTCCCGCACAGGTGGTGCACCTCGCCGATTCGTCATCGCAGGTGGCAACGCACCTGACGCTCGCGGCGAGCGCACACGGTGACCTGACCCGGGTATTCACCGCGATCGCGGAAGCCGTCGGTGACCCACTACCGATCACGTCCTGGTCCGGCGAACTGCGATCCGCTGCGCTTGCAGCGATCGCCGCTGATGCACCGATGCTGACCAGCGATGCCGATCCGATTCACCCGGGCCGCATCTACGGTGAGTTGCTCCCTCGCCTGACCGACGACACCGTGGTCATCGGCGACGGCGGGGACTTCGTCTCCTTCGCCGGTCGCTTCATCGAACCTGCACAGCCCGGGCGCTGGCTCGATCCGGGTCCCTACGGCTGCCTCGGTACCGGACCGGGATACGCGATGGCAGCGCGCATCGCATATCCCGACTCACCCGTCGTGCTGCTAATGGGTGACGGGGCCGCTGGCTTCTCACTGATGGACGTCGACTCCCTCGTCCGCCAGGACCTTCCCGTTGCGATCGTGGTAGCCAACAACTCCGGCTGGGGTCTCGAACGTCACCCGATGCGCTTCCTCTACGGCTACGACGTCGCCGCCGATCTGGCACCCACGCCCTACGAAGACGTAGTGCGGGCGCTCGGTGGCGCTGGCGAATCGGTGACGAAGCCCGGCGACATCGGGGCAGCCCTCGATCGCGCCCTCGCCGCGCAGGTCCCCTATCTGGTCAACATCCATACTGATCCCGACATCGCCTATCCGCGTTCGACCACCGGCGTGTAGTCCGGCGATTCGGTGACGGGGCTACGCCCACGCCCTCACCGACCCGCGCCCCCGAACCAGCTGAGTCAGCCGCAGAGTTTGCGGACCAGCGGGGTCACATCAGCAGGTCCGCCAGACCAGCCGCTGGGACGCCACTCCAGATGCAGGTGCACCGCGCCGGGTGAGCCGGTGTCGCCCATGTAGCCGATGACCTGGCCGGCCTGCACCTTCTGCCCGACACTGAAGTTGATCGAGTCGAAGTGGCC
>CBFHQG010000095.1:0-8620 GCA_965657825.1 Actinomycetes bacterium
CCGATCCCGAGCAGGTCGCGCGCACCATCGCGCTTCGGCGCTTGGAATCAGCACCCCGGACCCGAGCGGAATTGGCTGCCACGCTCGCCAAACGGGGGGTTCCGACGCAGGTTGCCGACCGAGTGCTCGACCGATTCACCGAGGTCGGCTTGATCGACGATGCTGCGTTCGCGCAGGCTTGGGTGACATCCCGGCATCACGGCAGAGGGCTGGGTCGGCGCGCACTCTCGTCGGAGTTGCGTCGCAAGGGGGTTGATCCACACCTGATCGAGCAAGCCTGCTCGTCGCTGGATGCAGAGGATGAGCGAACTCGGGCCCGCCAGTTGGCCGCCCGGAAATCACAGAGTCTGCTCGGGGTCGATCACCGCAAGGCCCTCGGTCGGTTGGCGGCCATGCTCGTGCGTCGCGGCTACAGCGCAGGACTGGCCTACGAGGTCGCCCGTGAAGCGCTAGCCGATGCCGAATCGGCGGGGCTCGAAGACGGCTGAAGACCCAGCTCCGGGGAGTCCGGCGCTGGCGGATCCGATGACACAGCATCGGCAGGAGGTGTGGGTATCGCCCGGTCACTCCCGGTGCTCACCAGCCATTCGGGGAGCAACGTGGCCAGATCGTCGGCGAATCGGCCCAGGAGGTCCACGAGCGTGCGCAGGTCATCCTCGGCGAAGGTCTGGGTCACGTAGCCGAGGAAGTCACCGCGGATATGTGCAGAGCCCTCGATCGCCACCCTGCCGTCCGCGGTCAACTCCAGTCCCACGCGCCGCCCGTCCCCGGGGACGGGTACGCGCTCGATCAGGCCTTCGGCGGCACACTCACCGAGCAGACGACTGACGGTCGAGCGTTCTAGCTGCAGGGCCATCGCCACATCGGTCACGGTGACCGGTGACACCTGATGCGCTAGATCGCTGATAGCTTCGCAGGCGAGCACCTTGGCGATGTCCACGGGACGACCGAGGCCGGGGATGGGGATCCCGACCCCGGGAGGCCGCAGCACGACCCGACGCATGCGCTGCAGGGTGTGATCGAGTCGCTGGACGAGATCCGATCGGTCACACCCCGGTGCGTCATTTGCGTGTGCCATACACATATCCTAGCCTGGTTTTCCGGTGCGGCCTATCGGTCCGCCGATAAGCCTCGATCTGGGAGTCATCCGTGGGAATCCTGTCCCGATGGGCCGTCCGCCGCCCCGTCATCGCCCTCATTGCCTGGTTCCTCGCCGTCGGAGCCGCAGTGGGCATCGGCACCCAGCTGGGGGGATCCCTCAACGATTCCTTCGAACTGCCCGACACCGAATCCACCACCGCCCAGGAGTATTTGGCCCAGCTGCCCGACTCCGGGGGCGCCGACGGGTTGTCGGCACGCATCGTGTGGTCCCCGACGAGCGGCACGGTGGTCGATCCCGAGGTGGTGGGTGAGGTGACCCCGGTCCTGCAGGAGATCGGGGAGATTCCCGGCGTTGCCTGCGTGATTTCCCCCTACCCCGCGGATCCAGCCGACCCCACCGGACCGCGGGCCCGGTTCGGACCGGATTGCCCGGAGCCTGCCGGAGGTTTCGATCCCACCGGGCTGACCCCCGAGCAGCTCGCCGAGCTCCAGCCGGCCTTCGAATCTGCTGCCCGCGCGCTGTCCCCTGTTAGTCCCGATGGTGCCGTGGCGTATGCGACGGTCACCTTCGAGTTGACCACCAGTCCTGACGGGCAGGCTGATCCGGCGATCAGCAACGACAACCTCAAGCAGATCGTCACCGACGTCGAGGGCTTGAACTCCGCTACGTTGCAGGCTGGGATCGGCGGACAGATCCTGGAGTTCGCGACCACCGAGCCACCCTCGAGTGAGGCCATCGGCATCCTGGTTGCGATCGTCATCCTCCTGGTGGCGTTCGGATCCGTCGTCGCCGCAGGGATGCCCATCGTCGTCGCCCTGTTCGGCCTGGCCATGGGCCAGATGCTGGTGCTGTTCGTGGCTCGGTTCCTCGATGTGGCCACCTTCGCACCCACTCTGGCGGCGATGATCGGTCTGGGTGTCGGCATCGACTACGCGCTGTTCGTCCTCAACCGATATCGGCAGGCCGTGCTTGCCGGACACGCTCCGAAGACCGCTGCGCTGGAATCGGTCAACACCGCTGGTCGCGCCGTGCAGTTCGCGGGTGTGACGGTGATCTTCGCCCTGCTCGGGCTGTTCGTGCTCGGCATCGGCTTCTTCAACGGTCTTGCCCTGGCGGCCTCGGTGACCGTCCTGTCGGTGATGCTCTCCGCGCTGTGGCTCCTGCCGGCGCTGCTGTCCCTGCTGGGCTCTAAGGCTCTCGCGATCCGGATGCCCTGGGCCCGCAAGGCCCGGGCGGAGGGAACACCCCATCCGGAGGGCAAGCGGTTCATGGCCTATGCCCACTGGTTGCAAAAGCGCCCCCTTGTTCCGGCGATCGTGTCCTTGCTCGTGGTGCTGATCATCGCGATCCCAACCCTGTCGCTTCGCCTGGGCTTCGCTGATGACGGAGGTCGCGCGGAGGGGTCCACGCAGCGCATCGCCTACGACCTGCTCGCCGAGGGATTCGGCCCGGGCTCCAATGGGCCTTTCTTCGCCGCGGTCGTGCTCCCCGAACCAGGCGACACCGAGGCCTATGCGGACGCGGTCGTCGCTCTCAGCCAGACCCCGGGTGTCGCCACGACCGTCCCCACGGTCGAGATGCTGCCCCTGGTCGTCAACAACCCCGGTGCGTTCTCTGCGGATGGGCTGATCGGCTCGGTGCTCATCCAGCCGGACAGTTCGCCCCAGGACGAGGCGACCTCGGATCTGCTCCAGCGGCTACGCGAGGAGACCGATCCAGCGATCCTGGAGGCGACCGGTGCGCAGGTCTACATCGGCGGAACCCAGGCGATCACGCAGGACTTCACCCAGGTGCTGGTGGATGCGCTGCCGATCTTCTTGACCGTGGTGATCTCCCTGGGCTTCCTCGCCCTCATGGTGCTGTTCCGATCGATCGTCGTCCCGTTGACCGCGGCGGTGACCAGCCTGCTGTCCTTCGCGGCAGCTCTGGGCATCACCGTCGCGGTATTCCAGTGGGGTTGGTTGGCGGGCGTGCTGGGGATCTCGGGTACCGGTCCGATCTTCCCCTTCCTTCCCGTCATGGTCTTCGCGATCCTGTTCGGCCTGTCCATGGACTACCAGGTCTTCCTGGTCAGTCGCATGCAGGAGGAGTGGCAGCGCACGGGTGACAACCTCGCGGCGGTACGCCGTGGACTTGCTGGTTCCGGCAAGGTCGTCGTCATCGCCGCGGCCATCATGTCCAGTGTCTTCCTGGCCTTCGTGCCCTCACCGAACTCCACCATCAAGCTGTTCGGAATCGCACTGGCCAGTGCGGTGATCATCGACGCGTTCATCGTCCGGATGATCCTCGTCCCCTCGTTGATGAGCCTGTTCGGGAAGGCCAACTGGTGGCTACCGGGTTGGCTCAGTCGGATCCTGCCGACAATCAAGGTCGAGCACGGTGAGGATGAGATCGTCGAGGACATCGAAGGGGGCGGGGAGCGCCAACCCGTGGGTGTCTAGCGAACCGGGGGCTTAGCCCGTGGGGAGGTGGAAACGAGTTCTCGGTCGTGAGTGGCTGGAGCCGCGATCTTCGACCAACCGCGCACTATGCCAGCACGTAGGCTGGGGTCCGTGAATTCGGGTCCCAGCCTACGTGCGTCTACGGACAGTGCCTTGGACAGCGAGCAGCCGCTCACCTACCAGGTACGGACCTACGGCTGCCAGATGAACGTCCACGACTCCGAACGCATCTCGGGCGTGCTCGATGCTGCCGGTTATGTTCCGGCTCCCGAGGGCGAGCAGGCCGATGTCGTGGTTTTCAACACCTGCGCGGTGCGGGAGAACGCCGACAACCGCCTGTACGGCAACCTCGGACACCTCGCGCCGATCAAGGCCGAGCGGCCGGGGATGCAGATCGCAGTCGGCGGGTGCCTGGCGCAAAAGGACAGGGACGTGGTGACCCAGCGCGCGCCATGGGTCGATGTGGTGTTCGGCACCCACAATCTCGGATCCCTGCCCGCGCTGTTAGATCGCGCCCGAGCCCTCGATGAGGCCCAGATCGAGATCCTCGACTCCCTCGAGGTGTTCCCCTCGACCCTGCCCACTCGACGTGAGTCGGCGTACGCGGCCTGGGTGTCGATCAGTGTCGGCTGCAATAACACCTGCACGTTCTGCATCGTGCCATCGCTGCGCGGGACGGAGAAGGATCGACGACCCGGGGACATCCTGGCCGAGATCGAGGCCCTCGTCGCCGAAGGCGTTATCGAGGTCACCCTGCTCGGCCAGAACGTCAATGCCTACGGGGTGGAATTCGGCGACCGGGGAGCCTTCGCCGACCTGCTGCGGGCCTGCGGACGGATCGACGGCCTGGAGCGGGTGCGCTTCACCAGCCCGCATCCCCGGGACTTCACCGATGACGTGATCGAGGCGATGGCCGAGACATCGAACGTGATGCCGCAGTTGCACATGCCGCTGCAATCGGGATCTGATCGGGTCCTGCAGGCGATGCGACGCTCGTATCGAGCGGAGCGCTACCTCGGCATCATCGATCGGGTTCGTGCGGCGATGCCGGAAGCGGCGATCACCACCGACATCATCGTCGGATTCCCCGGCGAGACCGAGGAGGATTTCACCGCAACCCTCGACGTGGTGCGCGCTGCGCGGTTCGCTGGAGCGTTCACCTTCCAGTATTCGCCGAGGCCCGGCACCCCCGCGGCGACGATGCCCGATCACATTCCGCCCGAGGTGGTGGGTGAGCGGTACCGCCGGTTGGTCGAGGTGGTCAATGACCTGGCCTGGGCGGCGAACCGGGACTACGTGGGTCGCGAGGTCGAGGTGCTCGTGAGCGAGGGCGAGGGGCGCAAGGACGGCGCGACCGAGCGCATCTCGGGGCGCGCAGCAGATAATCGACTCGTCCACGTGGGTCTCCCCATCGAAGTCGTGGCGCGCCCGGGAGACATGGTCACCGCCCGGGTCACCCATGCCGCACCACACCATCTCGTCGCAGATGAGGTCGTGGGGGTTCGCAGCACCCGAGCCGGCGATGCGTGGGAGGCTCGATCTGCTCCAGACGCCACTCCTGTGGGTGTTCCCCTCGGCCTTCCCACGGTGCGTGCATGACACCGGGCAGCCTCGCGCGCATCGCCATCGTGCCGGGCACCCCACTGCTCATCCCCGCAGTGGCGTCAGGGGCGGCTGTCGAACTCGACGATGTACGTGCCGCATCGATCGCCCGGGTCGCCTGGGCTGCCGGTGACACCGGGCACGTGACGGTTCTCGCGCAGGATCCGTCCGCAACGCACGTGAGTCGGGTCGAACTGCCCGAGTCGATCGACCTCGGTGCGCTCGGTCTGCACCTAGATGTGCGAGCTGGGCTCGAGCGGCTGCCGGCGTCAGGCCCGGGTACTGACCGGCAGGGCTCCTCGGCGCAGTTCGTTCCGGTCGCGGTGCTGGTCGCGGCGTGGCTGGCCCAGGCCGCCGGTGTCCGTATCGATGCAGCCTGGTCGGTGCCCACTGATCCCGCCATGGGGGAATGGTCAGGTGACGTAGCCGGTACCGAAGGGCTGCTGCTCATCGCGGATGGATCCTGCACTCGAACCGCGAAGGCTCCGGGCTCCTTCGTCGAGGGCGCGGTGGAATTCGACGATCGCCTCGCCGCGGCGATCAAGGAGGTCGATACCGGGTACCTCACCGATCCTGCCCGGGGCGCTGATGCGCATCTCTTCGGCGCTCAGGGCCTCGGTGTGTGGTCTGTGGGTGCCAGCCTCGTCGCCGGATCGTCGGCACACTGGCTCGGTGCGATCGATCTGACTGCTGATCCCTACGGGGTGAACTACCTCGTCGCCGGTTGGTCCTTGGACTCGTGACGTCAGTCCTTGCCATCGTCGGCCCGACCGCTGTCGGCAAGTCACGGGTGGCTCTCCAGTTGGCCGAACGACTCGATGCGGAGATCGTCAACGCCGATTCGATGCAGGGCTACATCGGAATGGATATCGGTACCGCGAAACCCAGCCGTGAGGATCGACAGCGGGTACCTCACCACGTGATCGACGTGTGGTCTCCGACACAGGAGATCAGCGTCGTGGAATTCCGCGACCAGGCACGTGCGGCGATCACGGATATTCACAGTCGAGGGCGATCAGCGATCGTCGTCGGTGGCTCGTGGCTGTACGTGATGGCCATCCTGGACGAGATGGATTTCCCGCCGACGGATTCCCAGGTCCGTGACCGTTGGCAGAGGGAACTCGATCGCCTCGGTTCGCACGCCCTGCATGACCGTCTGGCGGAGGTCGACCCCGAGGCGGCCGCGGCCATTGCACCGTCGAATGGGCGCCGCCTGGTTCGTGCCCTGGAGGTCGTTGAACTCACCGGGTCGTTCACCGCGACGCTGCCCAATCCCACCCCTTGGCGTGAGACGACATGGTGGGGCCTGGATGCCCCTCGCGAGCACCTCGACGAGCGCATCAGGCGTCGAGTGGATGCGATGTGGGAGGCCGGATTCGTCGGGGAGGTAAAGCGCGTCAAGCAGGTGGGATTCGGAGCGACAGCGGCGAAAGCGCTGGGGTATGCGCAGATACTCCGCCTTCTGACCGGTGAGATCGACGAAACGACCGCACGTGAGGAGACGGTGCAGGGGACGATTCGTTTCGCTCGACGCCAGCAGCGGCGTTTCGCTCAGGATGCCCGCATCCATTGGTTGACCGGGCCCGATCCGGTGGAGATCGCACTGCGACAGTCATCGTCAACCTCATAGTCACCGGCACCGACTCCATGCTTGAGTCGGGCAGGGCTCGATCAGAGTGCGACCGGGTGCTGTGGCGGCACCGGATCAGCGCACCGCGAGGTAGTACTCGGTTCCCAGGAGCAGGGAGAAGACCGGTGCGGGCAGATTTGCGAGGACAGACAGGGTTCGCGTCGAGTCATCGGCACTCGACTGACTCGCATGGGCGCGCATACTCGCCCTTTTCTGGTCTAGATAGCCACGCACATCGACACGATGGGTGATGGCTGAGCGCGGAGTGAACGCTTCGGTGAATTCCGCCGGATCGAACTCCGGTGGCGTCACCCGCAGCGCCGCAGCAAGCCGCACCGCACCGGCGATCGGTTCGCGCGGCAGGGTGGCCTCGAAGAGTCGAACCCGTGGCCCCAGAAGATCGCAGGCGGCTCGGGTAGCCCGGTGCACCTGCAGATGGTCTGGGTGACCATACCCACCAGCGGCGTCGTATCCGACGAGGATCTCGACATCCTCGATCCGACAGATCTGCTCGATGCCCGAGGCGATATCCGCGATCGGCTGATGGGCGAAACCAGCGTCGACCTCGCCGCGAAGGCCGGAGTCGGGGTATCCCAACCCATGCACTGCATCGATAGCGAGTATTCGGGCGGATTCAGCCAGTTCGGCACTGCGGTGCGAGGCCAGATCATCGGAGTAGTCCGAGCTGGCCAGCCCGGCGGCCCCATCGGTTGCGGTGATGAGAACGACTCGCTGCCCCTCTGCGGCTGCCCGCGCCATGGTGCCGGCGGTGAACAGCGCCTCATCATCGGGATGGGCGTGCACGAAGCCCAGGGTGGCCATGGGACCAAGTGAACCATCGGCTCGGATGGAGACTCCATCCCGTAGCGTCTGCGGGTGTGAGGATCGTCCATGTCTCCGATTGCTACGCCCCCCGCACGGGCGGGATCGAGACGCAGGTGCGATCCCTGGCATTCGCGCAAGCCCAGGTGGGCCATGACGTCCATGTGATCACGGCGACCCCCGGGCATGGACCGATCCGATCGGGGTTGGATTCCGATGGACCCGTCGCCGTTCACCGCGTGGCAGCGCGACTGCCGGCGGAACTTCCGATCCATCCGCGCACGAGGCATCATGTGGGCGCCCTTCTGGGGCAGATCGACCCGGATGTCGTACACGTCCATACCGGGGTCATCTCACCCTTCGCCTGGGGTGGGTTGCGCGCAGCTGCAGCCTGCGATGTCCCGCGAGTGGTGACGGTGCACAGCATGTGGGGACCACTGTCCCAACCGGGGCACCGACTCACCCGCCGAGCGCTGCCGTGGGCGGGCACTGTTGTGACGGCGGTCAGTCATTCCGCTGCCCTGCCCATCGCCCGGGCCCTGGACACCGAGGTTTCGGTGCTTCCCAACGGCATTGATCCGCTCACCTGGCCGGCGTCGCCACTGGTCCCCGAAGTCGGAAGGCTTCGAGTCATCAGCGTCGCCCGGCTGGCTCCGCGCAAACGCACCGGTGCACTGGTGGACGTGCTCTCCCGTGCCGCCCTTCGGTTGCAACCTTCGGTGACCCTCGAGGCGGCCATCATCGGTGACGGTCCCGAGCATGCTCGCCTGCTGCGGCGTATCGCCGACCGCGAGCAGGAATCGACCATCCAGCTTCTCGGTCGCCAGCCTCCCGACGTCATCCGAGAGGAGTTCACCCGTCGGGACGTGTTCGTGCAGGCCTCGGTGCGTGAGTCCTTCGGTATCGCCGCTCTCGAGGCGCGGACCAGCGGCCTTCCGGTCATCGCACGCGCTCAGACCGGTGCCGGGGAGTTCATCCGCGACGGGGTGAACGGCCTGCTGGCCCAGGATGACGATGGGCTGG
>CBFHQG010000096.1:0-8475 GCA_965657825.1 Actinomycetes bacterium
GGCCTTCGGTGCGATGGCGCTGTTCGGGGAGAAGTACGGCGAGCAGGTGCGGGTGGTCTCGGTCGGTGATTGGGCCCACGAGCTCTGCGGAGGCACCCACGCGCAACGGTCCGGTCAACTCGGCGTCGTGACATTCTTGTCCGAGGGGTCCATCGGCGCCGGGGTACGCCGGGTGGAGGCACTGGTCGGTACCGATGCGTATCGCCATCTTGCCCGTGAACACATCCTGGTGAATCGTCTCGCCGCCATGGTGAAGGTCCCTGCCGATGAGCTGCCAGAGCGCCTGGAATCACTCATGGCGAAGTTGAAGGAGGCGGAGCGCGATCTGCAGCGCGTACGAACCGCGCAATTGACGAGCAATGTCGAGGGGGTCATCGGGGAGGGCCGCGACATCGGGGACTACCGGGTCTGGACCTACCGAGCACCCGACGGGACGAACGCCGGTGACCTGCGCGAGCTTGCACTGCGTGCCAAGGGCACGGTCCGACCGGACAAGGGGGTGGTCATGGTCGGGGCGGCGGTCGAGGATGGTCGGGTGGCCATGATCTGCGTCGTCAATGATCGCTGTCGTGAACTCGGCCTCACCGCTCGTGAGGCGCTCCAGGCCGCGCTCCCCGCCGTCGATGGGAGAGGTGGGGGCAAGGACGACATCGCGCAGGGTGGGGGGACTAGTCCCGACGGTATCGACCGTGCCTTCGCTGACGTGATGGCGATGGTCGAGGCTCGCGCGGGACATGCCTGAGCAATCGGTCTCCCCCCGCGGGGTGCTTCTGGCGGTGGATGTGGGATCTGTTCGCGTCGGTGTTGCTCGCTGCGATGCCTCGCGGGTGCTCGCACTCCCCGAGGCTACGTTGAGCCGCGATGACTCCACAGTCCGCACCATCGCCGATCTTGCCGAGCAGTTCGAGGCCGAAGGAATCGTCGTCGGCCTCCCGCTGACCCTCTCGGGTGAGCGTGGTCCGGCAGCGGAGGCCGCTGAGGAGTTCGCGACCCAGCTCGCCGCTGTGGCACCCTGCGAGGTGCGACTCCTCGATGAGCGACTCACCACACGTCAGGCTCAGCGTGGACTGCACGGGGCAGGTCGGGATGTCCGCCGATCCCGAGCAGTCATCGACCAGGCAGCGGCGGTCATCCTGCTCAACCATGCCCTCGACGCCGAGCGTGCCAGCGGGATTCCCGCCGGTCGTCGGGTTAGCCTCTAAGTCGCAGCCCCGGTAGGGGAGTCACGCAGCCACAACTGCTGTGCAGAGGGAGAGGAGGGTCGATGAGTCAACTCGTGCCGTTTCTCACCACCGACCCGCTTCCACCCTCGCGCAACGACCGCAGCATCGTGCGCCGCGCCGTGGCCCTTGTCGGGATCGTCGCGTTCGTCGTCGGGATCGTGTGGATCACCCAGTCGGTGCGCTCGTTCCTTCCCGAGGAGGCTGTAGCGGTGACACCGGGGTTGCCGGCAGTCGTCGTGGTCGAGTCCGGCGATTCCCTCACCACCGTCGGTGAGAAATTGGTTGCTGCCGAAGTGGTGACCTCGGTTTCGGCCTTCCTCGCCGCGGCCGAGCTGGAGGAGCAGGCTGCGGCGATCGGTCCGGGTGTGTACAACCTTGTCACCGGTATGGTCCCCGGTGACGCCATCACACTCATGCTGGATCCCTCCTCGCGGGCAGCACCGCTGGTGCTACCCGAGGGCTTGCGTCTGGCTGACACCATCCGATTGACCTCGGAGCACACCGGGATCAGCGAGGCCCAACTGCGGTCGGCGCTTCTGGACGGTGAGGCTCTGGGACTTCCGACCTGGGCCCTCGATCGGCCCGAGGGCTTCTTGTTCCCCGCGTCCTATGACGTCCTGCCCGGTGCGGATGCCACCGCCGTCCTCTCCTCGATGGTCCGCCGGTTCGATATCGCCGCCGACGAGGTTGATATCCGCAAGCGAGCTCAGCGGCTGGGATTCACTCCCTACGAGGTCCTCATCGTCGCATCGCTGGTGCAGGCTGAGGCCGCACCAGCTGATTTCCGCAAAGTCGCGCGCGTTGCCTACAACCGAATCGAGCAGGGTCTGCCCTTGCAGTTCGACTCCACGGTGAACTACGCCCTGGGCACCTCGACCCTGCTGGTCACCGAGGACATGCTCGCCGTCGACTCCCCGTACAACACGTATCAGGTGACGGGGCTGCCACCCACGCCGATCAACTCACCTGGGCAGGAGGCCCTGGAGGCTGCGTTGCGACCGGCAAAGGGGGACTGGCTGTACTTCGTCACCGTCGATCCACGCACCCTGGAGACTCGGTTCACCGCGTCCTATGAGGAGTTCTTAGAATTCAAAGCCCTGTTCCAGGAGAACTACGCGCTGATGATGGACGGACAGTCCGTCGCACCCGAGCCGCCGATCAGCGATCCCGCGCAACCGTGAACACGTCGCGCCAGGCTGCCGTTCTCGGCTCACCGATCACCCATTCGCTATCGCCGGTGCTGCATCGAGCCGCATACACGGCACTCGGCCTGAATTGGCGGTACTCGGCGATCGAGGTGGATGAGGTGTCCCTGCCATCGTTCTGGGCATCACGTGACGACTCCTGGATCGGGCTCAGTCTCACGATGCCGCTGAAGGTCGCGATCGTGGATCTTCTCGATGAGATCACGCCGCTCGCTCGCCTGATCGGTGCGGTCAACACGGTGGTCTTCGACTCCGGACGATCGATCGGGCATAACACGGATGTGCCGGGCATGGTGCGTGCACTCGACTGGGCCGATCCCGCGCGTCAGCAGGTGTCCACGGTCAGCATCATCGGTGCTGGTGCGACGTCGCGCAGTGCCCTGGGGGCGGTCATCGACCGCCACGGTGGGAGTCCGACCATCGAGGTCTACGCACGCAGGCCCGAGCAAGCAGCCGACCTCCTGCCGCTCGCCGATGATCTGAGTGCCCAGCTCACCGTGGCCGACTGGGCGGACATCGAGAGGGCGTGGGGTGCGGATCTTGTCGTCTCGACGCTGCCCGGCACCGCTGATCCATCGCTTGTCGTGCCCGAGCGGCCCGGCCTGTTGATGGATGTCGCCTACGACCCGTGGCCGACCCCTCTGGCAAGTCGATGGCGAGACGCCGGAGGTGCGGTGGCTACCGGAGCCGATCTTCTGCTCGGCCAGGCCATCGACCAGGTGCACCTGATGACCGGTCGGGATGCACCGGTCGACGTGATGCGCGCTGCTTTGCTCGGCGCACTCGACGAGAGGGCGAACCGGGACGTCTGAGAGGATGCGGCCCATGCTGCGATGGCTTACGGCGGGTGAATCCCATGGTCCCGCGCTGGTCGCCATCCTGGAGGGTATGCCGGCCGGGGTGCCGGCGACCACCGCGATGATCGCCGAGGATCTACGCCGCCGCCGACTCGGAGTCGGGCGTGGGGCTCGTATGAAGTTCGAGGCCGATGAGGTCTCCATACTCGGTGGAGTTCGCCACGGTTCGACTCTCGGCGGCCCGATTGCGGTGCAGATCGCCAACTCCGAGTGGCCCAAGTGGGAGACCGTGATGTCCGCCGACCCGGTCGAGGCCAGCGACGTGGAGGGCCTGGCGCGCAACGCCCCCTTGACTCGGCCGCGACCCGGGCATGCCGACCTCGCCGGAATGCAGAAGTACGGTTTCGACGACGCACGCCCGATCCTCGAGCGAGCCAGTGCTCGCGAGACGGCCGCCCGCGTAGCGCTCGGTGCTCTCGCACGATCCTTTCTGGAGCAGGTCGATTCGATCACGGTGCTCAGCCACGTCGTGCGCATCGGTGCTGCCGAGTGTTCCAGCGCACCGGTGCCGCCTGCGGACCAGGCGGCGGCCATAGATGACGATCCGGTGCGATGTGCCGATGCCGCTGGATCGGCTGCGATGCAGGAGGAGATCGCCGCAGCCCATCGGGATGGCGACACCCTCGGCGGGGTGATCGAGGTCGTCGTCCACGGTCTGCCCCCGGGTCTGGGCAGTCATGTGCACTGGGATCGCAGACTCGATGCGCGTATCGCGGCGGCTCTGATGGGGATCCAGGCCATGAAGGGCGTGGAGTTCGGCGACGGCTTCACCCTCGCGGAGATCCGCGGGTCGCAGGCTCAAGACGAGATCGTGGCCGGGGTCGACGGCCTCCAGCGGACCTCCGGTCACTCCGGGGGAACCGAGGGTGGCATGTCCACCGGCGAGGTACTGCGGGTGCGTGCGGCGATGAAGCCGATCTCGACGATCCCGCGAGCGCTCAGCACCGTGGATGTGAGCACCGGTGAGGCAGCCAAGGCCATCAACCAACGTTCGGATGTGTGTGCGGTGCCAGCGTCGGGGGTCGTTGCCGAGGCGATGGTGTGCCTCGTCCTCGCCGATGCTGTTCTGGAGAAGTTCGGCGGCGACAGTGTGCTTGAGACTCGACGGAATCTTCAGGCGTACCGAGAGCATCTGGCCATACGATGACCCGCGCGGCGAAGTCTGACGAGGCGCGGTTGGCGCCCGCGTTGCGACCGGTCGCGGTGATCATCGGCGCACCCGGTGCCGGTAAGACCACCGTCGGCCGGCTACTCGCCGGTGGGCTCGGCGTGGATTTCTGCGATACCGATGAGACGATCGCTACCGCGGCAGGGAAATCGATTCCGGACATCTTCATCGAAGATGGCGAGGCAGAGTTCCGCGGCCGCGAACAGCAGGCTGTGCTCGATGCGCTGCAGACCGAGCGTGGAGTGGTGTCCCTCGGTGGGGGAGCGGTGACCATCGAGGCGGTCCGCGAAGCGCTCTCTCATCAGCGGGTCATCTGGTTGCGCGTCAGCGTGTCTCAGGCAGCGGCACGTGTCGGCTTGAGCGGCGCTCGACCGCTCCTCATGGGGAATGTGCGCGGACGATTGGTCACCCTGTTGGAAGAGCGCACACCACTGTACGAGGAGGTTGCCGACCTCGTCATCGACACGGACGGTCGAGCACCGGAGCAGATCGTCGCCGACATCGATGAATACCTGGTGTCATCATGACGACCACCCGCATTCCCGTGCAGACTGCGTCGCCCTACGAGGTCGTCATCGGGACGGGTGTGCTCGGCGAGCTCGCTGGTCTGATCGGATCGTCTGCGCAGCGAGTCGGCATCATCGTGCCCACCTCCCTGGCGGTGACCGGCGATGAAGTGCGGGCCGATCTCGAGGCTCAGGGGTACACCGCGGTCGTCCTCGAGGTCCCCGACGGGGAGGACCAGAAGACTCCTGAGGTCGCTACCTTCGCCTGGTCGGCGCTGGCTCAGTCAGGATTCACCCGTACCGATGCGCTCGTCGGGGTCGGCGGGGGAGCGACCACCGACCTGGCTGGCTTCATCGCCGGCACCTGGTTGCGCGGAGTACGCGTCGTGCAGGTTCCCACCACGCTGCTGGCCATGGTCGATGCGGCCGTCGGAGGCAAGACAGGGATCAACATCGAGCAGGGCAAGAACCTCGTCGGGGTCATCCACGAGCCCGCCGGGGTGCTGTGCGACCTATCCGCGCTCGACACGCTCCCGCGCACTGACCTCATCGCCGGGCTTGCCGAGGTCGTCAAGTGCGGCTTCATCGCCGACCCGGTGATCCTCGACGTGATCGAGGCCGACCCGCAGGCGTGCACCGAGGCCGGTTCGCCCCAACTACGCGAGATCATCGAGCGGGCCATCACGGTGAAGGCCCGCGTCGTGGCCGACGACCTCACCGAGCGGATCAGCGACACCCTCGGCCGAGAGGTCCTCAACTATGGCCACACCTTCGGCCACGCGATCGAGAAGGTGGAGTCATTCCGCTGGCGCCATGGCGCAGCCGTGAGCGTGGGCATGATGTACGTCGCCGAACTCGCCCGACTCGCCGGTCGACTCGATGACGCCACCGTGGACCGGCACCGGTCGATCCTGACCTCCCTGGGGTTGCCCACCACTTACGCGGCGGGGCGGTGGGATGGTCTCCTCTCGGCGATGCGACTGGACAAGAAATCCCGTGGTGACATGCTGCGTTTCGTGGTCCTGGACGGGATCGCCCGCCCCTCGGTCCTCGAGGGGCCTGATCCGGCGCTGCTCGTCGCGGCGTATGAGGAGGTGACGGCATGAGCCGATCGGTGCTCATCGTCAACGGCCCCAATCTGGGGCGACTGGGCTCCCGTGAGCCGGAGGTGTACGGGCACGCCACGTACGACGATCTGGTGAGCCTGTGCCAGATCGAGGGCGAGCGGCTCGGTCTCGCCGTCGAGGTCCGCCAGACCGAGGATGAGGCGGAGATGATCCGGTGGATCCACGACGCCATCGATGCCCGCACGCCGATCGTGATCAACCCCGCGGCCTTCACCCACTACTCCTACGCCCTGCGAGATGCGCTGGCTCAGTGCACCCAGCCGGTGATCGAGGTGCACGTGTCCAATCCAGCCGCGCGCGAGGTCTTCCGGCACAGCTCGGTCGTCTCAGCGGTGGTAACCGGAACGATTGCCGGCCTCGGCATCGACTCCTACCGGTTGGCCCTTCAGGCCGTCGCCCGGCTCGGCACGGAGTAGCCCCGCCTGGGTATGCTCACCGCTGGTTCACTACGGCTGGAGGCCTCACATCATGGCAACGACGAACGACCTCAAGAACGGCATCGTGCTCAATCTCGATGGGCAGTTGTGGAGCGTCGTGGAGTTTCAGCACGTCAAGCCGGGCAAGGGTGGTGCGTTCGTCCGCACGAAGTTGAAGAACGTCCTGTCGGGCAAGGTCGTGGATAAGACGTTCAATGCCGGGGTCAAGGTCGAGACGGCCAATGTCGACCGTCGAGAGATGCAGTTCCTCTACCGCGACGGCGACGATTTCATCTTCATGGATGGCCAGACCTACGACCAGGTACCGGTGCCGTCCACGGTGGTCGGAGACAATGCCCGCTATCTGTTGGAGAACAACTCGGCCACCGTCGCAACCCATGACGGAGCACCCCTGTACATCGAGCTCCCACCCTCGGTCGAGTTGACCATCACCTACACCGAGCCCGGCCTCCAGGGCGATCGCTCTACCGGTGGCACCAAGCCCGCGACGCTGCAGACCGGCGCGGAGATCCAGGTGCCGCTGTTCATCGAACCCGACACCCTGGTCAAGGTGGATACCCGTGACGGGTCCTACCTCGGCCGAGTGAACTAGAACCGGCCGCACGGTCCGGTCACCCACACCACATCCATGTCCGCCCGGAGCAAGGCCCGCAAACGCGCCCTCGATGTGCTCTACGAGGCCGACATGAAGGGTGTCTCGGCCGGTGACGTGCTCGCCCAGGTCACCGACCGGCGCCAGATCGACGAGGGGGTGCGGCCCCACGACTACACCGTTGAACTCGTCGAAGGCGTTCAGCGCCATCGCGATCGGATCGACGAGGTGCTGCAGACCCACTCGCACGGCTGGGTGATCTCACGGATGCCGGTGGTCGACCGCAACATCCTGAGGATGTCGGCCTTCGAGTTGCTGTGGGGGCGTCAGGCTCCTGACGCCGTCGTGATCGACGAGGCAGTGGTGTTGAGCAAGGAACTGTCCACCGATGAATCACCTGGATTCATCAACGGGGTGCTCGCGCGGCTCGTCCAGGTGCGACCCACGCTCGAACTCGACGACTAAATCGTCGGGTAACGACCTTCCGCTACTTCACCAACTCCAGTGCCCCGGGTGGGATTCGAACCCACACTGGACGGTGTTTGAGACCGCTTCCTCTACCGGTTGGGATACCGGGGCAGTAGGGGCAAGCCTAGTGTGGCCGAACCGCGGGGTGCCACGGTCTACCCTCGTGGTCGTGCTGCGCATCGTGGTCGCCGAGGACGAAGCCGTCATCCGCATGGATCTGGTCGAGATGCTCGCCGAATCCGGATACGACGTGCTCGGCTCGGTGGGTGAGGGAGAGGCCGCGGTCGAGGCGATACAGCGGCTACGGCCTGACGTCGCCCTGGTCGATATCGCCATGCCGGGCATGGATGGGATCGAGGTGACCCGGCAGGTGGCCGATGCCACTGCGGTCGTGGTGGTGACGGCCTTCGGTCAGCGGGAGCTGGTCGAACAGGCTGCCCAGGCCGGGGCGATGGGCTACCTGGTCAAGCCGGTCGGGATCGATAATCTCGTCCCAGCGATCGAGGTGGCGGCGGCTCGATGGGTCGGTGCCCATGAATGGAAGGCCGAGGCCGAAGACCTCGCCCGGCGCCTGGCCGACCGCCGTGATGTGGATCGCGCCAAGGGGGTGCTCATGCAGCAGGGGATGAGTGAGCCGGATGCCTTCGTCGCCCTCCGGCAGCGGGCGATGCACGAGCGCACGTCATTGGGGGAGGTGGCGCGCAGGGTGATCGCCTCCGCCAAGGGCCCCCCGGATCTTCTATAGATAACGAATAGGTAACGGGTTACATCACGGAATCACAACCATCCGGTGCAAACGGCCGGGCGCACCACGTTCGCCACATTCGGCGGGGTAGCGTGGGGTCACCGTTGTTCCAACGATGCGGGCTGGCACTAGCTAGTCCGCCCTTTA
>CBFHQG010000097.1:0-8468 GCA_965657825.1 Actinomycetes bacterium
CCTCGCCGCGCCCGACGTTGAAGACCTCTGCGGCCTGCTGCTCCTCGCAGTACTTCGCTGCGGCGACATGGGCCTCGGCTAGATCGGCGACGTGGATGTAGTCGCGGATGCACGAACCATCCGGGGTCGGGTAGTCGGTGCCGAAGACCTGCGGCGCCTCCCCGCGGGCGAGTGCGGCGTACACCATCGGAATGAGATTGTTCACGCTGGTGTCGCGCAACTGCGCAGACGCGGCACCGGCGACGTTGAAGTACCGCAGCGCAACCCACGACAGCGGTTGGGCTGCCGCAGCATCGCGGACGAGCCATTCACCGATCAGCTTCGTCTCACCGTAGGGCGACAGAGGCGCACACGGGGTCTCCTCGCGGATCGGCGACCACGGCGGCTCGCCATAGACCGCGGCAGAGGATGAGTACACAAGTCGGGTGACGCCCGTATCGCGCATCGCCTCGAGGAGCGAGACGACACCGGTGACGTTCTCGCGGTAGTAGTGCAGCGGCTGCTCGACTGATTCCCCCACGGCCTTCTTCGCGGCAAGGTGTACAACCCCGTCGACGGAGTACTCGATCAGTGCAGCCCGCACAGCGTCGGCATCCAGCACGCTTGCCTCGACGAACGCGACATCATCGCTCACGCGCGCCCGAACACCGGTGGACAGATCATCGAGGACGACGACTTCACGACCGGAGTCGCGCAGCGCCCGCATGACGTGCGACCCGATGTAGCCCGCACCACCCGTCAGCAGCCAGGTGCTCATACGAACGTCTCGCCGGTCAACCGCTCGAAGGCCTCGATGTACTTCGCCCGCGTGCGTTCGACGACCTCGTCGGGCAGGGGTGGCGGGGGTTCACCGGAGCCGCGGTCCCAGCCGGATTCAGGTGAGGTGAGCCAATCGCGCACGTACTGCTTGTCGAAGGACGGCTGGGGACCACCGGGTGACCAGGCGTCGCGAGGCCAGTAGCGCGAGGAGTCAGGGGTGAGCACCTCATCGGCGAGAACCATCTGACCCCGATGGCGACCCGAGGTGGCGATACCGAACTCGAACTTCGTGTCAGCCAGGATGAGCCCGCGCTGCTCGGCGATATCCGCAGCCCGTGAGTAGATCGCCAGGGACAGGCGCTTGAGATCCTGCGCCTCGTTCTGCCCCACCATCACGATGACCTCGTCGTAGGTGATGTTCTCGTCATGCTCACCCTGCTCTGCCTTCGTCGCGGGGGTGAACAACGGCTTGGGCAGCCGATCACCTTCCTTCAGGCCCGGGGGCAGGCCGTTGCCGCAGATGCTGCGAGAGGCGAGGTAGTCGGAGTAACCCGAACCAGCGAGGTAGCCGCGCACGACGCATTCCACCGGCATCATGTCGAGTTCATCGCACAGCAGCGCCCGGCCGGCGACGGCCTCCGGGACATGCGTAGACAGCACATGGTGCGGCGCGATGTCGGCGAACTGGTCGAACCACCACAGGCTCAGCTGGGTCAGGATGCGGCCCTTATCGGGGATCGGCGTGGGCAGGATCCAGTCATAGGCGGAGATGCGATCGGTCGCAACGAACAGCAGTCGACCCTCCGGGCTGCGGTACAGCTCGCGGACCTTGCCCGAATAGATGTGGCGGTAGCCCTCGGGGAGGGAGTAGGTGTCTGCCACGGGGCAATCCTGTCAGAGAGGAGCTAGCCGCCAGAGCGGCACGGGAGGTTCGCAAGGTGGAGATCGACCGGCTGTCCTACAGAATCGAGCCCGGAGCGTATGCAGCGGCGGCGGGGTGCTCCTCGACGATGACCGAGACACGATCGACGACGCGAGCCACCTGACCGCGGGCGGCGCCGGTGAACTCCATCGGCTCGGCGATGAGGGTGTCGAGTTGCTCGCGCGTCAGGCCCAGCCGCGAGTCACCCGCCAGACGGTCGAGCAGGTCATTGCCCTGCTGGCCCTCGCGCATTGCCAGCGCCACGGCAACCGCGTGCTCCTTGATCGCTTCGTGCGCAGTCTCGCGACCGACCCCGGCCCGCACCGCACTCATCAGGACCTTGGTGGTGGCCAGGAACGGCAGGTACCGATCGAGCTCGGATTCGATGACCGCCGGGAAGGCCCCGAACTCGTCGAGCACGGTGAGGAAAGCCTCGAATAGTCCGTCGATGGCGAAGAAGGAGTCAGGGAGCGCGACCCGGCGCACGACGGAGCAGGACACGTCACCCTCGTTCCACTGATCACCTGCGAGCTCCCCCACCATGCTCGCGTACCCACGCAGGATCACGGCGAAACCGTTGATGCGCTCCGATGATCGGGAATTCATCTTGTGCGGCATCGCACTCGACCCCACCTGCCCCTGCGCGAAACCCTCGGTCACCAACTCGATGCCCGCCATCAGCCGGATGGTCGTGGCTGCATTGCCGGGGGCTGAGGCGACCTGAACCAGTGAGGTGACCACGTCATAGTCCAGTGACCGCGGATACACCTGGCCCACGCTGTCGAGGACCCGCGCGAAACCAAGGTGTGCGGCGATGGAGCCTTCGAGTGCGGCAAGTTTCTGCTCATCACCATCGAGCAGATCGAGCATGTCCTGCGCGGTACCGACCGGCCCCTTGATGCCGCGCAGCGGATACCGCTGAATCAGATCCTCGATGCGGTCGTAGGCGATGAGCAACTCGTCGGTCCACGTCGCGAAACGCTTTCCGAGAGTGGTCATCTGGGCCGCGACGTTGTGGGAACGACCAGCCACCGCGAGCGAGGCGTACTGGGTGGATAGCGATGCGAGCCGAGACAGCGCCGCGATGATCCGGTCGCGCACGATGAGCAGCGAATCCCGAATGATCATCTGCTCGACGTTCTCCGTCAGATCGCGACTGGTCATCCCCTTGTGGATGTGCTCGTGACCCGCGAGCGCGTTGAACTCCTCGATGCGTGCCTTCACATCGTGTCGGGTGACGCGCTCCCGCCGCGCGATCGACTCGAGGTCGACCTGCTCGATCACCGCGGTGTAGTCGTCGACGACCCCCGCGGGAACCGGGATGCCCAGGTCAGCCTGAGCCGACAGGACGGCCAACCACAGGCGGCGTTCGGCGATGATCCGGTTGCTCGGCGCCCACAGCGCGACCATGTCCGGACTCGCATACCGCTGGGCGAGGACGTCGGGGATCACCCGCTCATCCTTCCACCCCGGGAACTCCCACCTCAGCGACCCGCAGCGATATCGCGCCGGTGGTGGGATCCCCGCAGCCCGATGCGGTCGACCGCCGCGTAGGCGGTGTCACGGGCCGTCTGCAGATCGTGGCCGGTACCCACGACCGACAGGACCCGACCTCCCGAGGAGACCGGTGAACCCTCAGGCCCGGTCGAGGTGCCGGCGTGCAGGATCTGGGCTCCGCTGACCTCAGCCGCCTCGTCGAGGCCGGTGAGTGGGTCACCGGTGGTGACCGTGCCCGGGTACCCCTCCGCGGCGATCACCACGACGACCGCCGAATCACTGCTCCAGTGCAGTGGTTCGATCTCACGCAGCGCCCCGGTGGCGGCAGCGAACAGCACCGTCGACAACGGGGTGAGCAGGCGAGCCAGGACCACCTGCGTCTCCGGGTCACCGAATCGGGCATTGAACTCCACCACGCGAAGACCGCGCGAGGTCAACGCCAGTCCGGCGTAGAGCAATCCGGTGAATGGGGTGCCTGCCGCACGCATCTGGTCGACGGTCGGTTGCAGCACCCGCGTGAGGATCTCCTCGACGAGTCCCTCCGGTGCCCATGGCAGTGGCGAATAGGCACCCATACCGCCGGTGTTCGGGCCGGTGTCTCCCTCGCCGACCCGCTTGAAGTCCTGGGCGGGCTGCAGCGGGATGATCGTGACGCCGTCGGTGATCGCGAACAGTGAGACCTCGGGGCCATCGAGGAATTCCTCGATCACCACGGCCGCGTCACCCCCGCGGTCGAGGCAGGCATGCGCGTGAACGAGCGCACCTACTCGGTCATCGGTCACCACCACACCCTTACCGGCGGCCAACCCGTCGTCCTTCACGACATAGGGCGCACCGAATGAATCGAGGGCATCTTCGACCTCGTCCATCGTCGTGCACACACGGGCCATCGCGGTGGGAACTCCCGCGGCGGCCATCACCTGCTTGGCGAAGGCCTTGCTTCCCTCGAGCTGGGCGCCTTGCGCAGATGGCCCAAAACAGGCGATCCCTCGGTCACGCACCATGTCGGCCGCCCCGTTGACGAGGGGGAGTTCAGGTCCGATGACCACGAGGTCAGCAGTCAGCTGCTCGGCAAGATCCGCGATGGCCGAACCATCACCCGCATCGAGAGCGTGGACCGGGGCATCCAGGGCGATCCCGGCATTGCCCGGGGCCGCATGCACCTCGTCACCTGAGCGTAGAAGGGCCTTGACGAGCGCATGCTCACGAGCACCGGATCCGATGACGAGGATCTTCACGGGTGTGAACACTATCGTTCACCTCATCGGCTTACGCTGAACGCGTGCGGGCATCGAGCGGGCGAGTGGCGACGGGCATGCTGCTCGTCGGTGCCCTCCTCCTCACCGCATGCACCGGCGCTGATTCCACCGACACCTCCCCCACCGCCGCACCGACCACGGCTCCCGTGTGTCCGCAGGGCGCTCCCGATCGACCCACGGAGATTTCACGCCTCACCCTGGACGGGGTGACCGCCGAGACCTTCGCCACCACCTTGACCGTGCCCTTCGCCGGCCTCGAGGCTGGTCCACTCGACCGGCCATCGGTGGTGCGCGCATCGGTGGTCACGGCCACGTCAGGGGCACCGGTCACCTTCCGGGCCGACACCGGTCGTGTGCTGGAGACCCTGGATGACGGATGGCCGACTGCACCTAGCCAGGTGACCGTGTTCTCCGTTCCCGGGACGACCTCCTGCGTGGCATCGGTGTACCTGCTGAGCACACGCACCGGCACCCTCACCCTCACCGTCGAGAGCATCGGATCGCTGACCACGACCCTCGAGGTGCTCACCTCGCCGAGCGCCGCTCGTAACGTGAGCCTGGAGGTTGGGGCTCCCGAACTCCTCGCCGGTGAGGACCTCGACGCGACGGTGACGGTCACCGATGTGTTCGGCAACCGTGTCGCCAACAGCGTCGTGATCATCAGCGTCCCCCGTGACGGGCCAGCCCTGTACTTGAACGGGACTAATCGTGCGACGGTGCTGACTGATGAGCGGGGGCGCGCACGCGTTCAACTAGTCACCGTCCCCGACCGTGGGGATCGGCTCACCGTGCGCGCCCGCGGCGCTGATCCGCGCTGCTCGGCGCAGATCAATCAGTTCGGCTGCACCGCTGACCAGCCGTTCCTCGGTGCCAGCGAGGCGGTCTCCGACGTCAAGACTCGCGTCGCCATCGACCAACCCGAGGTCATCATCGATTCACCTGCTGCGGGCACGAGGCTCAGCGCCGGGCAGACCTTCGATATCCGTGCCCGCACACTCGGCGTCGCCTCCGGCACTCTCGCGCAGGTGAAACTCGGCGATGAGGTCCTCGCCCTCGGCAGCGTCGAGGAGGAGGGCCTGTTATCGGTGAGCGGGATCATCGCCCGGGTGTCCCCGCGGGGGGTCCGCTACGGCCTCCTGGTCGGTTCGCTGCCGCGCGTGGTCGTGGAGATCACGGTCGTCCCCTTCGGCATCATCGAGGCCCGCCCGGTCGACGACCGACTTGAACTGACGGTGGCCACCGGGGCCTGGCCTGCCGGCACGACGCTGCAACTGCTGCGCAACGGGCAGAGCATCCGCAGTACCGAGGTCGACAGCTCCGGTGATCCGTGGCTGGTCGAGATCGCCGATGGGCCCGGCACCTATCTGGTCCGCGCCCGGGCAGGGGACGAGGTCGTCGACTCCCCGGATCCGCTCATCTGGCCGTAGCGGCGACGCCTACCCCTCGTAGGACCTCTACCCCTCGTAGTGGGTGTCGATGATGTCGAACACCTCGTCGAGGATCGCCAGACCCTCCTTGGCTTCGGCATCGGTGACGATGCACGGCGGTACCACGTGGGTGCGGTTGAAGTTCATGAACGGCATCAGGCCGCGGGATCGACACTCAGCCATGAACTGGTTCATCGCCGGCGAACTGCCACCGTAGGGCGCGAGCGGCTCCTTGGTGCTGCGGTCCTTGACGAGGTCCAGTGCCCAGAAAACCCCGAGGCCGCGCACCTCACCGATGACCGGATGCTTCTCGGCCAGCTCGGTGAGTCCGGGCCCGAGAACGTCGCGGCCGATGCGCGCGGCGTTCTCCACGATCCCCTCTTCCTTCATGGCATCGATCGAGGCGACGATCGAGGCCATCGCGAGCGGATGACCGGAGTAGGTGAGGCCGCCGGGGAACACCCGATCGGTGAAGGTATCGGCGATCTCACCGGAGATCACCACACCACCGGCCGGAACATATCCGGAGTTGGACCCCTTCGCGAAGGTGATCAGGTCAGGTTCGGCACCGAAGTTCTGCCAGGCGAACCAGGCGCCGGTGCGACCGAACCCGCTCATCACCTCATCGGCGATCCAGACGATCTCGTACTTATCGCACAGTGCACGCACACCCTCCAGGTAGCCCGGCGGTGGGACGAGGACACCGGCGGTGCCGACGACGGACTCCAGCAGGATCGCACCGATCGTGCCCGGTCCTTCGAACTGGATGACCTGCTCCAGATGCTGCAGTGCGCGTTCGCTCTCCTGCTCGGGGCTGTCCGACCAGAACGGCGACCGGTAGGGGAATGGGCCGAAGAAGTGCACCTGCTGCGCGGAGTACTCATTGGGCCAGCGCCGAGGATCACCGGTCGCCTGGATCGCTGCCCCGGTGTTGCCATGGTAGGAGCGATAGAACGACAGCACCTTGTGCTTGTGGGTGTGGAGACGTGCCATGCGGATCGCATTCTCCACCGCATCCGCACCCCCGTTGGTGAAGAACACCATGCGGTGGCGATCACCGGCGAGGTCGACGATCCGCTTGGCCGCCTCACCGCGCATGTCATTGGCGTGCTGCGGGGCGATGGTCGCCAGTCGCTGGGCCTGCTCGGAGATCGCCGCGATGACCTTCGGATGCTGATGGCCGATATTGGTGTTGACCAACTGACTGGAGAAGTCCAGGTAGCGGTTGCCGTCGTAGTCCCAGAAGTAGCAGCCCTCGGCTGCGGCGATCGGCAGAGGTGTGATCGCACCCTGCGCACTCCACGAATGGAACACATGCGCTCGGTCGAGGTCGAAAACCTCTCGGCCGCGAGCGGGATCCGGGGTGAACTCCATGATCTCTCCTGGGGTCAGCACTGTAGGTGGAGCCAAGCCTAGGGCCACGGGTCAGGGAGAGGAGAGGTGATCGTGCAGTCGGGCCTGCAATCGATCGCGGACCTGCGGCCACTCCTGAAGGAGGATGGAGTACATCACGGTGTCGCGCATCGAGCCGTCTGCCCGCCGCTGATAGCGGCGCAGGACGCCTTCACGGGTGGCGCCCAGTCCGGCGATCGCCGCCTGGGAGCGCTCATTGCGGATATCGGTCTTCAACTGGACCCTTTCGAAGCCGGCCGTGAAGGCAGCATCGAGCAGGAGCAGTTTGCACTCGGTGTTGACCCCGCTTCCCCAGACCACCGGGGAGTAGGCGGTGTAGCCGATCTCGCAGCGCAGGTCACCAGGCTGCACGTCGAGGTAGGAGGTTGTACCGACGACGGTGGCGGTGCTGGCTCCCGGCTCGCCTCCCACACCCGGCGCGACAAGGCGCACGACCCAGGGGTACCGCCCGTTTCGCGAGGTGAGAACGAGATCCACCTGCGCCGCATCGACCGGGCGGCCCGGCACGAGCGTCCACACCTGGTCGTGATCGAGTGCGGTGAACAGCTCGGTGGCATCCGAGCTCACGTAGGGCGATAGGCGCACCAGATGACCCTGAAGCGGGGTGTCGAACGGGATCACCGGGATGGTGTCGTCACCTAGCATGACGCCATGATCGCGCCCGGGCCACTGACCGCGGTGGTCGGACCCGCCGACGACGCCAAGACGATCCTCGAGGTCGGTCTCGGTGAGATCGTCCAGTGGACGCTGATCATCGTGGTCGCCGCATTCGTGTCGTACGTGGTGTACCGCGCGATGGAGCACCCGAGACTGCGACTCGTACCGACACCGACAGGGCTACGCACCACTCGACGAGATGTCGTGCTGTACGCGATCTCGATCCCGTTCCTCGTCAGCAGCTGGATTGTGTTCTTCTGGGCCATCCTGCTGCTGGTCGACAACCGACTCGATGCGCTGGGCCTCATCGTGCTCCCGGCCGCCATCGTGATCGCAGCCCGGGTCCTTGCGCATCTGAACCGGCACGTCGCTCACGAGGTGGCGAAGGCTGTACCTCTGACGATCATCACACTGATCATCCTGGGCGGCCAGATCCGCAACGACGAGTCGTTCCTACGAATCCTCGATGAGGTTGAGCCGATCACTGTGTCGTGGCCAGCCCTGCTGTTCGTGCTTCTCGTCGACTACGCGCTT
>CBFHQG010000098.1:0-8394 GCA_965657825.1 Actinomycetes bacterium
TGAACAACTTGTGAATGACTTGGATCACAAAATTAGTAGATTTAGACTAGTGGTATCTAGTAGAAAGGGACCTGTCTGAGGCCCCGTGGGGCGCGTAGCGTCCGGCGGTGCCAGAGGAGACCACTGTCACGCACGTGAGGCGCGTCACGCGTGAGGCGTGTGGGGTGTGTGAGGTCTCCGCCCGGATGAGGTGGCACCCGAAAGGGCGCCAGTCGAGCGATAGACGAGTGAAGGAGACCCCGATCCCATGACCGCCTCCGGTGAGTGGACCGTCAACGCTGCCTGCCGCACGACAGACCCTGACTCCCTGTTCGTCCAGGGTGCCGCCCAGAACCGGGCGAAGGTGATCTGCTCAGGCTGCCAGGTCCGTACCGAGTGCCTCGCTGACGCCCTCGATAACCGGGTGGAGTTCGGCGTATGGGGCGGGATGACCGAACGTGAGCGCCGCGCGCTGCTGCGCCGCCGGCCCCAGGTCACCTCATGGCGCGATCTGCTCCTCAACGCACGCGACGCCTACGAGCGCTCCAGCACCGACGCATCGCAAGCGTCCTAATCGCGCGTCCACCGATTCAATCGGGCCGCTACTCTCGCGTGCCCTATTCACTTCCGGTGAGCAGATCACCGATCGTGCGCAGCCCTTCCAGATCGTGCACGTCCTCGGGCAATGCGGGCACCTGCGTGGTCGCGACGAGCGGATGCGCGGCGGCGAACCGTACAGCCAGGCGCTGCTGGGCGGTCCGGGTGCGCATCCGATCAGCGTGCAGGGTCAGCAACGCTGCCGTCTCAGGTGACTCGTCGGCCTCGATCAGACGCGACGCTGCCACCGAGGCTTCTTCGGCAGACAACTCCGGGGCGCGGACCGACATCACCCGGTTGAGCACGAGTCCGGCCAGCGGCATCGAATCCTCGTCGAGGCGCTCCACGAAGTAGGAGGCTTCCCTCAGCGCATCGCGCTCGGGTGCGGCCACGACGACGAACGAGGTCCCCGGATCAGCCAGGAGCGCATAGGTCTGCTCGGCGCGCTCGCGGAACCCGCCGAACATCGTGTCGACCGCAGCGACGAACGCCCCGAGGTCGGCGAGCAACTGCGCCCCGAGGATCTTCGTCAGCACCCCGGCGAACAACCCGAAGCCGGCACCGAGCAGTCGACCGATCCCGCGCCCGGCCCCGCGCGCCGGCGCGGTGAGTACACGGATGAAGCGACCATCCAGGAAAGTGCCGAGCCGCTCGGGTGCATCGAGGAAGTCCAGTGCGGAACGCGACGGTGGTGTGTCGACGATGATGAGATCCCAGGTGCCATCGGTGTCGGCCTGCGCGCGCAACTGACCGAGCTTCTCCATCGCCATGTACTCCTGCGTGCCAGCAAAGGACGAGGAGAGTGCTTGATAGAAGGGGTTATCCAGGATCGCCTGCGCGCGCTCAGGATCACTGTGCGATTCCACGACCTCGTCGAAGGTGCGCTTCATGTCGAGCATCATCGCGTGCAGACTGCCCTTACCCTCCACGCCGACGACCGGTCGTGGGGTGTTGTCCAACTCCGTCAAACCCATCGCCTGCGCGAGTCGACGTGCGGGATCGATCGTCAGAACACAGACGCGCCGACCATGCTCGGCTGCGCGTAAGGCGAGTGCGGCCGCGGTCGTGGTCTTGCCGACCCCGCCGGCCCCGCAGCACACGATGATGCGCGTGTCCGGGTCATCGATGATCGCGTCGAGGTTCAACTCGGGGGAGTGCAGGTCGAGCAGGGTGCCATCGTGTGCGGGAGTGGTGGTCGCCATCGTGATCACGCCATTCCCTGCT
This sequence comes from Actinomycetes bacterium, assembly GCA_965657825.1. Lineage (GTDB taxonomy): Bacteria > Actinomycetota > Actinomycetes > S36-B12 > S36-B12 > M55B157. Next base: position 1,801 of record CBFHQG010000098.1, read on the forward strand.
CGCGCAGCAGGCGCGACAACTCGAACAGCGAGGCTAGATCCATTCCACCGGATAGGTACGGCAGTTCATAGACCGGTGTACCGAGTTCGTCGATGCGCTGACGCTCGGTGGCCTCGAGGGAGACTCGCGCAGCGTGATCGGCCGCCTCGGCGAGCAGCGCATCGGTGATCGCCTTGCCGGTCTTGGACCGTGATCCGCCGAGGCCTGCTGCGGAGACTCCTTCGGCGACCCTCGCGCGAGGCAGCCCACTGGTCGACGCCAGTTCGAGTGACTCGGCGTCGAGCATGGGCGGGCGCGTCATGTTGACCACGATGCCCCCGACCGGCAGCGCCGCATCGCGCAGTTCGGCGACACCATCGGCAGTCTCCTGAACGGGCATCTCCTCCAGCAGGGTCGTCAGATGAACCGCGGTGCGCTCCGAGCGCAGCACCGCCATCACCGAGTCAGCCTGGTTGCGGATCGGCCCGACCTTCGCCAAACCGGCGATCTCGGTGTTGACGTTGAGGAACCGCGTGATGCGACCGGTCGGAGGGGCATCGAGCACGACGGTGTCGTATGGGCTCGCACTGCCCTTGTCCTTGCGGCGCACGAGTTCGATGGCCTTGCCGGTCAGCAGCACATCGCGCAATCCTGGAGCGATGGTGGTGGCGAAATCAACCGCACCCATCCGACGCAGCACCGATCCGGCACGGCGCAGGTTGTAGAACATCTCGAGGTATTCCAGGAGGGCTTCCTCCGGATCGACCGCGAGTCCCCACACCTCGCCACCACCGGGTGCAACGGAGAGCTTCTTCTCGGTGTAGGGCAGCGGAGGGGTGTCGAACATCTGCGCGAGACCTTGGCGACCTTCGACCTCCATGAGCATCACGCGTCGGCCGTCGGCGGCCAAGGCCAAAGCGAGTGCCGCGGCGACAGTCGTCTTGCCCGTCCCGCCCTTACCGGACACCACGTGCAGCATCACCGCCGGCCAATCGCCCCCAGGGGTGAGCGAGGTGGAATCGGCGGGCACGCACGCGAGCCTAACGGCAGCGGGCGACAGATGTCCCAACCGCTAGGGTCGGGTCATGACCGCAGAGAAGACCACGTGGGAGTACGCGACCGTGCCGGTGCTCATCCACGCGACCAAGCAGATCCTCGACACCTGGGGCGCCGACGGCTGGGAACTCGTCCAGGTTGTTCCCGGTCCCCAGTCGGAGAACGTCGTGGCCTACTTCAAACGGCCGGTGGGGTCGTGAGCTCCCCCTCACAGCGGCTGGCTGAACTCGCGATCACGCTGCCTGAAGTCGTCAAGCCACTGGCGGCCTATGTCCCGGCGACAGTGAGCGGTCGGTATGTCTACACCTCCGGGCAGTTGCCGATGCGTGACGGGGAGAACATCGCGGTCGGTCTGGTGGGCTCGGATGTCGATCCGGACACGGCCTACGCCTGCGCACGTCAATGCGCGATCAACGCGATCGCCGCCGCCGCTTCGGTTGCCGGTGGTGTCGACTCGCTCACCCGTGTCGTCAAGGTGGTCGGATTCGTGGCGAGCGCACCGGGTTTCACCGCGCAACCTGCGGTGGTGAACGGGGCCAGCGAACTCCTGCTCGAAGTGTTCGGTGACAGTGGTCGCCACGCACGGTCGGCTGTCGGGGTGGCAGCTCTGCCGATGGGCGTGCCGGTCGAGGTGGAGATGATCTTCGAGGTGGGCGACTGAACGCCAGGCCGCGTATGCCCGCCGAAATGACCCGGCGGGCGTTGGCTCTTGCGACCGGGGACGGGTCGTGGATCCCGCCGGTGGCGCGTCCGGCCTCGACGGTTGTGCTGCTGCGTGATGCTCCCGAGCGTCCGATCACCTATCTGATGCGACGGGCGCCGTCGATGGCGTTCGCGGCTGGCATGCATGTCTTTCCCGGTGGGCGGGTGGATGACGCGGATCTCGTCGCGCGCATCGAGTTCACCGGCTCGGCTCTCGAACCCGATCGACTGACCGCCGACCCCGATCTGGCACGCGGCATCATCGTGGGTGCAGTTCGGGAAGTATTCGAAGAGACCGGTGTGCTGCTCGCGGTGGATGAATCAGGTCGACTCCCTGCGGTGGATACAGCCTGGGAATCCGATCGAAGCGGGGTCAATGACTCCTCCGCCTATTTCCCCGAGGTCCTCGCCCGCCGCGGATTGGCCCTCGATCCGGATCTACTGCCGCTGTGGTCGCACTGGATCACCCCCGAGGTGGAGGAACGCCGCTATGACGTGCGGTTCTTCGTCGCACGCGTGCCGGAGGGGCAGGTGGTGCGTGACGTCAGCGGTGAGGCTGATCGGTGCATCTGGGTCGACCCGGCGCACGCGCTCGCCGAATACGGCGAAGGGCGGATGGCGATGCTGCCCCCCACGGTGTCGACGCTGTCGGATCTGGTTGCGTTGCCCGACACCGCCGATCTTGCGAAGCGTGCACGTGAGCGCACCGTGCGCCCGCTGCTGCCGCGCACGCGGATGGTCGACGGCGAGGTGGTGTGGGAGGTCATCGACGCCCGCGACGGCTCTGTGGTGTGGGCGATGGACGGACCACCGGCCGGATCCGAATCCCGAGGGACCCGCTAGCCCTTCTCCGGGCGATCCAGGCCCATTTTGGGCACTTTCCGCCCGAAGAACCGCCCGAAGTTTGCGTCGGTAGTGTCTGCTGGCGTGAGTGGGCTACCGCTGCTGGGTTCGAACGAGCCGTGGTCAGGAGGTTCGGTGGGGACGCGCGCCGAGTGCGTGCTCGCCCCGAACCCCTCGCCGATGACCCTCGACGGCACCAATACCTGGATCCTCGCCGAGCCGGGTGCGCGCCACTGCGTGGTGGTCGACCCCGGCCCGGATGATGCCGCTCACCTGCAGGTCCTTCAGGATCTGCTCGACCAGCGCGGGCTCTCGGTAGCGGTGACGGTGTTGACCCATGGGCACATCGATCATTCGGAGTCCGCCCGGCACTGGCATGAGACGACCGGTGCACCGGTGCGCGCCCTCGACCCCGGGCACCGCTATGGCGGCGAAGGCATCGGGGGAGGCGAGGTGCTCGAGGTTGATGGACTCGAGGTTCGAGTGGTCGCGACCCCGGGGCATAGCGCCGACTCGGTGAGCCTCGTTGTCCCCGCGGAAGGGTTCATCCTCACCGGCGACACGGTGTTGGGTCGGGGCACGACGGTCGTGGCTTGGCCCGATGGTGATCTCGCCGCGTATCTTGCCTCACTCGATGTGCTGAGGATCCAGGCGGAATCCTCTGCGGCGCAACGACTCCTGCCCGGTCACGGCCCCGTTCTCGACGATCCGATCAGCGTGCTCGCGGGTTATGTCGACCATCGTCATGCTCGCCTCGATCAGGTGCGCGCGGCCATGGCGGCCGGTGCGCGCACAGCGGAGGAGGTCGTTGATGCGGTGTATGACGACATCCCCGACGCCGTGCGGCCCGCGGCGGTGATGAGCGCCCAGGCGCAGGTGCAGTACCTGAACGCTGGGGGCTAGTCCAGAACTGAAACTCCGGGCGATTCTTCGGGCGGAAAGCGCCCGATTTGGGCCCGATTCGCCCGAAGAAGGGCTAGCGGGCGCGGCGGGCGAGTCGGTCGATGCTCAACAGCAGCACCTCACGCTGATCGACACGCAGCCAACCGCGCTGGGCGAAGTCGGCCAGCGCCTTGTTCACCGTCTCACGTGAGGCCCCGACGAGCTGGGCGAGTTCCTCCTGGGTGAGGTCATGCTTGACCAGCAACCCCTCGGGGGTGACTTCACCGAACTTATCGGCGAGATCGAGCAGGGCCTTGGCCACTCGACCTGGCACATCGGAGAACACCAGATCGGCGAGCGCGTCGTTGGTGCGCCGCAGGCGCCGGGCGAGTGCGGCGAGCAGGGCTTCGGCGACCTCGGGTCGCCCGGCCAGCCAGGGGTGCAGTGAGGTGTTTCCGAGGGCCAGGATGCGTGCGTCGGTGAGGGCGGTTGCCGTCGCGGTACGGGGACCGGGGTCGAACAGGGACAGCTCACCGAAGATCTCTCCTGGGCCGAGCACCGCCATGAGCGATTCGCGACCATCGGGGGAGGCGTGGCCGAGTTTCACCTTGCCCTCGACGATGACGTACATGTGGTCACCGATCTCACCCTCGGAGAAGATCACCGTCCCGCGCGGGGTGGACTGCTCGGTCATCGACGAGCGCAGGGCTGATGCCGCCTCGGAGTCCAAAGAGGCGAAGAGGGGGGACTGCATGAGCGCGTCGTCCACGGTGGTTGCGGCCTGCCTTTCGCGTCGACCGGCTCGAACGAGCCGGGCACAGTTCTCAGTCTCCCCCATACAACCGAATCGCACATGCGCGGGTCGCTCGTGCAGAGACTGTCGGTGAACCGATAGGGAAGGGGGTGCGTCCCCCACGCAACCCCGGTATTACGAGGGTGCGGTCGAGCGTGGCGCGGTCACGCATGACCCGCGGTCGCGACGTACCCTGGCAGGGTGTCCGCCACCGCCCGTTCGCGTACGACTCGATCCGCTTCGTCGAGCCATCGCACGGGCACGTCTCCGACGACCACCCTGGTCCGTCGTGCCCGCAGGGTGGCGCGGGTGTTGCGTGAGACCTATCCCGAGGCTGATTGCGAATTGGACTTCACCACCGCTTGGGAGTTGCTCGCTGCCACGGTGCTGTCGGCCCAATGCACCGACAAGCGGGTCAATGAGGTCACCCCGGTGCTGTTCGCCCGCTACCCCGGTGTCGCAGAGGTCGCCGGTGCGCAACGCGGCGATCTGGAGGAGATCATCCGTCCGACGGGGTTCTTCCGCGCGAAGGCCGAGAGCCTGCAGGGGATGGCGCTGATCATCTGCGAGGAATTCGATGGTGAGGTACCCGACCGGCTGGAGGACCTGGTCACCCTGCCCGGAGTCGGGCGAAAGACGGCCAATGTCGTGCTCGGCTACGCGTACGACATCCCGGGCATCACCGTCGACACCCACGTCGGACGACTCGCACGGCGCCTGGGTTGGACCGAGCAGACCGATCCGGTCGCGGTGGAACAGGACCTGATGCAGTTGTTTCCGCGGAAAGACTGGACGGTGCTCAGCCAGGACCTCATCTGGCATGGACGGCGCTGCTGCCACGCTCGTAAACCCGCCTGCGGTGCATGCGCCGTCGCCCGCTGGTGCCCGTCGTTCGGTGAAGGACCAACCGATCCGGTCGAGGCCGCCGCACTAGTGAAGGACGGTTCCTGATGCGTCCGGCGATGCTGATCGCGACACTCCTCACCGTCGGTGCGCTCGCCGCGTGCAGCACGGCTGCAGACGGCACGGTCGCCGGTGATCGCATCACCACGTCGACTCCGACCGAGACCACGATGAACACCGCCTCCCCCCGCGACCCCGCGCTGCTCCCGCTCGTGATCGCCGCCGACCTGCCCGACTGCCCCGACTCCGACCCGGACCTGGCACCGATCGAGCCGGTCGGGGCGATGGGCGGTGGCCTACCCGACCTGACACTGGCCTGCCTCGGTGAAGGACCCGACGTGACACTGTCGGGGCTGCGCGGCACACCGCTCCTGGTGAACGTGTGGGCGTCGTGGTGCCCGCCGTGCATCATCGAGATGCCCCTGCTTGCCGAGGTCGCCCGGGTCTACGCGGATGACCTCATCGTGCTCGGCATCGACATGCAGGATCGATCCGCGGCCGCCCTCGATATCGCCGCAACCTTGGACCTCGGCTTCCCCTCCGTCGTCGATCAGCCCGGACAGGTGCGAGCGGCACTGACCGTGCCGGGCCCACCGGTGACGTTCTTCGTCACCGCCGACGGTCGTATCGCCGGTCGACACGATGGACGCATCCCTGATCAGGAGTCGATGGATCAACTCATCGCCGACTATCTGGGAGTCACCCGCCCATGACGATCCTGACGCGTGACCCCGGCGTGGGCTGGGTCGATCCAAGCGCCGACACCCCGCCTTTCTTGCACACCCTGGTCGAATCCATCGACGGCATCACCGCCCATCGACTCACCCGATTCACTCCACCGGAGAAGGGCGGACGTCGCGCCGCCGTCCTCGCCCTGTTCGGTGACGGCGATGCCGGACCCGACCTGCTCATCGTCGAACGCGCGCACACGATGCGCTCACACGCGGGCCAACCGGCTTTCCCGGGTGGAGCCGTCGACTCTGACGACGCCGATGAGCGTGCGGCCGCCCTACGCGAAGCGGAGGAAGAAACCGGCCTCGACCCAGCGGGGGTCACGGTGTTCGGTGCGCTGCCCGACCTGTGGGTGCCCGTATCGGATTTCATCGTCACCCCCGTGCTCGGCTGGTGGCACCACCCGGTGCCGGTGCGGCCGGTCGATGTCGCCGAAGTCGCCAGCGTCCACCGAGTGCCCATCGCTGATCTCGCTGATCCTGCGTATCGCGTGCGCGTACGCCACCCGTCCGGATATGTCGGATACGGCTTCGACGTCGCCGGATTGATGGTGTGGGGATTCACCGCCGGATTGATCAACGGCCTGCTCGATCTCGGCGGCTGGTCGCAGCCCTGGGACGACACCCGCATCGTGGACCTCTCACCGTGAGATCGACTCGATGAACGTCGTCGACAGTTCCTTTGGATCGACTCGATGAACGTCG
>CBFHQG010000099.1:0-8392 GCA_965657825.1 Actinomycetes bacterium
AGGCGAACCAGCTCGAGCCGATCAGACGGGCCGCTCCACCGGCTCCGCCCTTGGCCTCGGCGTCTCCGATCTCACCCTCACCTCGCTCGCGGACTGCTCCGCAGACCCAGGTCGCCACACCGCGCTCCGCCAGCAGCCGTTGCGCAGCGTCGGCATCCTCGGCGGCGACAACCGCCACCATCCCTAACCCGAGGTTGAAGGTGCGCTCCATCTCCGACCCGCTGACCCCGGTCGCCGCGATCAACTCGAAGACCGGGTGCGGCCGCCAGGTCGTACGGTCGATATCGGCGGCCAGATGCGCGGGCAGTACCCGGGCGATGTTGGCCGCGATACCGCCACCGGTGATGTGCGCGAACGCGTGCGTGTCCGTCTGTGCGGCGAGATCAAGGCAGTCGCGCGCATAGATGCGCGTCGGTTCGAGTAACTCCTCGCCTATCGTGCGGCCGAGCTCATCGACATGCCGACGCAGTGCGTCATCGATCCCGCCCGGATCGACACCGAGCAGCGCCCGCCGCGCAAGGGAGTAGCCATTGGAGTGCAATCCGGAGGATCCCATCGCGATGATGACATCACCGGCTCGCACCCGATCGGGGCCGAGCAGGTCATCCGCTTCGACGACGCCGGTCCCCGCGCCCGCCACGTCGTACTCGTCAGGATCGAGCAAACCCGGATGCTCGGCTGTCTCGCCACCGATGAGCGCGCAGCCGGCGATTTCGCAGCCGCGCGCGATGCCGGAGACGATCGCAGCAATCCGCTCCGGGACGACCTTGCCGGTGGCGATGTAGTCGGTCATGAACAGGGGCTGCGCCCCGCACACCACCAGATCGTCGACGACCATCGCGACGAGGTCCTGCCCGATGGTGTCGTGAATGTCCATCCGCTGCGCCACCGCGACCTTCGTGCCCACCCCATCGGTGGAGGTAGCCAGCAGTGGTCGACGGTAGTGCGTTAAGGCTGAGACATCGAAAAGCCCTGCGAATCCTCCGAAATCCCCCACGACCTCTGGTCGCGTCGCGCGCGCCACCGCCTCACGCATGAGGGCAACGGCTCGCTCACCCGCCTCGACGTCGACGCCCGACTCCGCATAACTACTCACCGGTGCCTCACCGACGCAGGGTCGAACCGCTCGGGGTGTCCTTGGTTGCCCGCATCTGCAGGCCCTCGAGCAGGTGCTTGCCGATGATCTCCGGCTCCGGCACCGGCACGGGGTACACCCCGTCGAAGCAGGCGCGGCACAGTCGATCTGCCGGCAGCGTCGTCGCCTCGGTCAACTCCTGCAGGGACACATAACCGAGGGAGTCGGCTCCGATGGAGGTGCGGATCTCCTCGACACTCAAGCCGTTGGCGATCAACTCAGCGCGCGAAGCGAAGTCGATGCCATAGAAACAGGGCCATTTCACCGGCGGTGAGGAGATGCGCACGTGCACCTCGCGCGCGCCTGCCTCACGCAGCATCCGGATCAGGGCCCGCTGGGTGTTGCCGCGCACGATCGAATCGTCGACCACGACGAGTCGCTGATCAGCGATCACCTCGCGTAGCGGGTTCAACTTCAACCGGATACCCAACTGTCGAATCGTCTGCGACGGCTGGATGAACGTGCGACCCACGTAGGCGTTCTTCACCAAGCCTTCGGCGAAGGGGATCCCCGACTCCTGGGCGTAGCCGATGGCGGCGTATCGACCCGACTCGGGCACGGGGATGACCAGATCCGCCTCGACCGGGTACTCGCGCGCCAGTCGCCTTCCGATATCGACGCGGGTGGCCTGCACGCTACGCCCGGCGATCGAGGTGTCCGGTCGGGCGAGGTAGACGTACTCGAACAGGCACCCCTTCGGCTCGGCCTCGGCGAACCGGTGCGTGCGCAGACCGTGCTCGTCGATCGCGACCAACTCACCGGGCTCCACCTCGCGAACGAACGCCGCGCCCACGATGTCCAGGGCCGCGGTCTCACTGGCCACCACCCAGCCATGCTCCAGGCGACCGAGCACGAGGGGGCGGATCCCCAGCGGGTCACGTGCGGCATACAGGGCCGTGTCGTCCATGAATACCAGCGAGAATGCCCCGGCAAGTTTGGGGAGCTCCTCGATCGCGGCGGCCTCCAGTGACAGATCGGGGTGAGCCGCGATGAGCGCGGTGATCAGGTCGGTGTCGGAGGTGGCGCGGGAGATCTTCGTGCCCAGTGGCAACTCTCCGCGGGATTCCTCCAGCGCTGCCACCCGATCAGCGAGTTCGGCCGTGTTGGTCAGATTTCCGTTGTGTCCCAGGGCAAGGTGACCGGTGGCCGTGGCCCGGAAGGTCGGTTGGGCGTTCTCCCAGGAACTCGAACCGGTCGTGGAATACCGGGTGTGGCCGATCGCGACGAAGCCCTTCAAGGATTCCAGACTCGCCTCGGTGAACACCTGCGAGACCAGGCCCATGTCCTTCATCACCACGATGTGGTGGCCGTCGCTGACGGCGATACCGGCGGATTCCTGGCCGCGATGCTGCAGTGCATACAGGCCGAAGTAGGTCAGTTTGGCGACATCGTCGCCGGGCGCCCAGACCCCGAAGACCCCGCAGGCATCCTGCGGGCCACGGTCGATCGGATCGAGGTCATGCGTGAGCTTGCCGTCTCCGCGCGCCACGCTCGACAGTCTACGCGGGCGTGGCGCGCGAGCGATCAGGCCAGGGCGGCGACGAGCGCGTCGCGAGCAGTCTGCACCTCGGCGCGGAAGTCCGCCTTCGCATCCTTCTTGGCCGCGACCTGGGCGCGGTTGGCGTCGCGCTGCGCCTCGCGGTAAGCCTGGTTGGCCGCCCTCATCTCCTCGCGGGTGGTGGCCGCCTCACGTGCTGCGCCGTAGGCCTCACGGGCCTCCTTCTTCGCCGTGCGGTGCGCCTCACGGGCATCCTTCATGGCCTGGGCCAGATTGGTGTGGGCGGCGACGATCGCGGCACGGTAGTCGGTCACCGGCTGGAGCTGCTCAGCCGGCAGCGTCGCGGCATCGAACGCGGCGACGGCAGCGGCCAGGTCGGCCATCAGCTGATCCTTCGCCGCTGCCCGGGCCTCGCGGTCATCTCCGGCAGCCTCCTTGGCCGCGTCGTACGCCTCGCGCGCGGTGGTCTTCGCGGCCTCGAAGGCGGTGTCGGCTTCCTCGGTGACCGTGCGATCGACCTGCTGCTCGAGCCAGCGGTCGGCCTGGGGGGCATACGGACGCGGCTTACTCGACGACACCGACGGGCGATCATCCCCCGGGCGCGCCTGCGCGGCGGTCGTGCCGACAGCAGCACCGCCAAGGAGAAGGGCGCCTGCCGCGAGCGCAGCGCCGATACGGCGGCCCGTGTGTCGGTGCGATTCGGGGGTGCGGGCGGTGTTCGTCATGGCTCCTCCTCGAGCGAGTAGCGACGCAGCGTGACCACCGCATCGTTCAGCGTTGACTCTCGATTCAGTATCGGCCCGATTCCCACCCTGATTCGAGCCCAGCGAGGCAATCCCGGGGACATCCCAGCAATCTCACAGAGGTTCTTGACGTTCCCCGAACATTGCGGGGCGCTGTCCCTGTCGTAGGACGTGGGCTCAGGAGTTCACCACCCCTTGACGGTGTACCCGGTCAGACCTACCCTCCACATAGTCGATTGTCGACAATCTTTGCCGGGGAGGTGGGTCTCGTGCAGCAGGTGGCCGTGGTCACCGGCGCAGCCTCGGGCATGGGGGCCGCGACCTGCGTGCGCTTCGCTGATGCCGGTTGGCAGGTGCTGGCCGTCGATCTCGTTTCCGCGGAGAGTCTCGTGACCGACGACGCTGCCCCTCGCCAGCGAATCCACCCGGTCATCGCAGATGTCCGCGACCGTCCCGCCATCGAGGCCGCACTCGCCGAACTCGTCCCCGGCCTCGGTGGGCGCATCGACGCGGTGGCGAACGTCGCCGGGATCTATCCACCCACCACCTTGGACACCTACACCGCCGAGCAGTTCGACTCGATCTTCGGTGTCAACGTGCTCGGCGTGCTCAACATCAGCGCCGCCTGCGTAGCGCATATGCAGCCAGGTTCCAGCATCGTCAATGTCGCATCGGTCGATGCGTTCACCGTGTCACCCGGGCAGTTGCTCTACGGGGCATCGAAGGCCGCTGTGGTCATGGTGACCAAGAGCCTTGCCCTGGAGTTGGCACCGCGAGGCATCCGGGTGAACGGTGTCGCACCAGGTTGGGTGAACACCCCCGGCAATGCCGCGACCGGACGCATGGCTGCTGCCGCCGCGAGCATCCCAATCGGTCGCGTCGCCGAGCCGGCTGAGATCGCCGAGTGGATCTGGCTGCTCACCGGATCAGGTCACGCTGGCTTCGTGGACGGGGAGACGATCGTGATCTCCGGGGGTGACGTCATCCGATGAGCGTCTTCTCACCCGTGACCTCTGAATCCACCGGCGACCTGCTCGCCGATGACCTACGCGCAGCGATCCTCGATGGGCGCATCGCACCCGGCGACCGATTGATCGAAATGGATCTGGCCGAGCAGTTCGAAACCTCCCGCGCGCCGGTGCGCGAAGCGATCCGGCTGCTGGCCGGTGAGCGACTGGTGCAGTTGCGCCGCAATCGAGGTGCGGTCGTGGTGACACCCACCATCGACGATGTCCTCGAGGTGTATGCGATCCGGCTGTCCCTCGGTGCGATCGCGTTGGCCCATGCGGTGCAGGCGCATTCCGGTGACAACCTCGACGACGCACGAGCACTGTTGGATCGCATGCGCGACCCGATCGTGCGGGCAGACGCCACCGCGATGGTGGAGGCAGACCTTGCGGTGCAAGCCGCGATCTTCGCACTCAGCGGTCTGCCGCGAATCTGCTCGGCGCTGTCGGCGACGGAGAACGAAATCCGGTTCTTCGTCTCCGCGCTCGACATCACCTACGACACCCTCGACCGTGACATCCAAATCAGGAACCACGAGCGTGTCCTCGACGCCATCGCCGCGGGTGACGCCGAGACAGCCATCACCACCTGGGAATCCCACATCGAGCGAACCGTCGCGGAATTCGTGAATGGAGAGACGCCATGACCCGCTACTGCGTCATTGGAGCCGGCCCTGCCGGGCTCGCCGCACTGAAGACGATGGTGGATGAAGGCCACGAGGTGGACTGCTTCGAGAAGTCCGATGCGATCGGCGGGCATTGGAACCACGACTATGACGCCCTGCACCTGATCACCTCACGTGACGTGACCGGATTCGACGGCTTTCCGATGCCGGCGGAGTATCCGCTGTTCCCGCATCGAGATCACATGCTGGATTACTTCCACCGCTTCGCCGATGCGTTCGACCTCAAAGGTCGCATCACGTTCAACACCGCGGTCGAATCGGTGGTGCCCCTGCCCACCGACGGACCGGTCGGTTCCGCCGGATGGCGGGTGACGACGAGCGATGGTGTGACCCGTGATTACGACGGCGTGCTCGTGGCCAACGGTCACCTGCACAATCAGAAGATCCCCGAGATCCCCGGTGAGTTCACCGGCACCCAGATCCATTCCGGCTCCTACCGCAACACCGGGGACATCACCGGTAGGCGCGTACTCGTCGTCGGATCGGGTAATTCCGGTTGCGATCTGGCCGTCGACGCTGCCCAGCAGCACTTCGACACCCATATCGTCATTCGCCGCGGACACTTCTTCCAGCCCAAGACCTACTTCGGGCGACCCCGTGCAGAGTTGGCGTTCCTCGCGGAATTCAATCCCGAGGAACAGGACCTGATCGCACGCTTGATGATGCGGTTGAAGGTCGGCACCCACGAGAACTACCCGGGGATGCCCGAACCCGACCATGGCACGCTGGCCGAAGGCCCGCCGATCGTCAACGATCTGCTGCTCTACTGGGTGCAGCACGGCCGCATCACGATCCGTCCCGGCATCGAGCGCTTCGACGGCCGCACCGTGCACTTCGCCGATGGCACTAGTGACGAGTTCGACACGATCCTGTGGGCGACCGGATTCCACGCCTCGCTGCCGTTCCTCGATGAAACCCTGCTCACCCGTCAGGATGGGATCCCACTTCGAGTGGGTGCAGCGGTCGTGCCACTGAACCTGGAGAAGCTCTATCTCATCGGGATGATCGGAGCCCGCGGTCCACAGCCACCGATTTATCCGCCGCAGGTGCAGATCGCCGCCCGGATGATCGCGATGCACGAGGCAGCCGAGGGTGGATTCCGACCCATCGCCGGGCCACTGTCGGTCAGCCAGGAGCACGAGTGGCGCATCGACATCCTGCGGCATCTGTGGCTGGACCAGGTCGAGCGTACGAACGAGGCATTGGAGTTGTTGAGCTGTGTCTGATCTGGCTGGTTGGTTGCAGTTGGCGGGACGCCGAGCAGTCGTTACCGGTGGAGGCGGAGGCATCGGGCGATCGACCGCACTGAAACTGCTGGATGCTGGAGCCAGTGTCACCATCCTGGATGTGTCCGATGAGGTGTGTGAGAACACACTGCACGATGCGCATGCACTGGACTACACAGTCGACGCCGAAACCTGCGATGTCGCTGATGCGTCGAGCGTGGCCGAGATTGCACATCGCATCGGTGGGATCGATCTGCTGGTGAACGCCGCCGGCATCGTGCGACCCGGATCACTTCTTGATGTCGATCCTGCGCAGTGGGCCCGAGTACTGGAGGTCAACCTCACCGGTGCGTTCCACACGGCGCAGGCGTTCGCACCCGGCATGATCTCCCGCGGCGGCGGTGCGATGGTGCACATCGCCTCGATCGCAGCGACACATCCGCAGGCCAACTCCTCCGCCTACAGCGCGAGCAAGGCCGGCCTGGTGCTCATGTCACAGCAGTTGGCATATGAACTCGGGCCGTCGGGGATCCGCAGCAACACCATCAGCCCGGGCCTGGTGCGCACCCCGATGACCGAGGCGTATTACACCGCACCCGGCGTCGCTGAGCGTCGCAACGCTGCCGTCCCGATCAGGCGCGTCGCGCGACCCTGCGACATCGCCGAGGCAGTGCTGTTCCTGCTCTCACCGCGTGCCGGCTACATCACCGGGGCCGACCTCGTGGTCGATGGCGGATTCGCGCAGACCTTGATGAGCACCGTCCCGCGCCCTGGGCACTGAAGGGTCTGTCCTCCCCTCAATCGATATTCATCGATATTCATCGATATATGGTGGTGGCAGTCAACCGAGGAGAACCCCATGTCGCGCATCCAACTTGCCCTCAGCGTCGCCGATCTCGATGCCTCCATCGATTTCTACCGCACCATGTTCGCTACCGACCCACATAAGGTCCGCCCGGGCTATGCCAACTTCGAGATCGTGGACCCGCCGCTGAAGCTCGTCTTGATCGAGGTGCCCGCAGACCAGCGCGGTCACGGGGTCGAGGGCGGCCTCAATCACCTCGGTGTCGAGGAGACGTCACCCGCCAAAGTCGCCGAGCACACCGATCGACTCCGTCAGACGGGCTTGATCACGCGGGAGGAGACCGACACCGTCTGCTGTTACGCCGCCCAGGACAAGATCTGGCTGCAGGACCCGGCGGGGGTGCCCTGGGAGTTCTACGCGATCACCGACGATGCACCGGATGAGAGCAGCGGAATGCGCATCGATGCACCGAGCGACTCCGCCTGCTGCACCTAACGCCCTCGCTCTCTCAGTCCTCACCGAAGCGGTGGAGCCGAGATGCATGCCGGGGAACCCACCGAAGCCGTGACGTGTTCATCCACCCAGCCTCACCTCGACTGGGGACACCGTTACCCGACGAACGTGTCCGCTGACCGGTCCACAACCGGCGATTTCGACTACCCTCGAACACGTTGCCACCTATGGGGGTCGCATGGTTCGCATCCTGGTCACGGTGATCGCTCTGGCCGTCGGATTCACCGGCGGTCTGTGGAGCGGCATCCTCTACACCGACTCCCAGCAGTCGGCTGCCCCCGCGCCTGCGCCCAGCCCGACGATCACGCCCACCTCCGCGAGTCCCTCGCCGACACCGACGCGGACCACACCCACCCCCTATGACGGTGAGGTGTTCGCCTTCGGCGACTTCTTCTTCCTCAGTACTGCACCGTGCCTGGAGGCTAAGGGCTTCGAGGTGGATGCAGTGTCAGGTCGACGCGTCACCGATGCGGCTGCCGAGTTGACCAGACTGCGCCCGGATCTGCCCGGTGCGGTGCTCCTGCACCTGGGGGCTAACGGCGGTGCGGCACCTGCGGATCTGGATCGCATCATGGAGATTCTCGGTCCGGATCGGATCGTGGTGTGGTCGACGATCCAGTTGCCGGATGATGATCGGTACACCTTCGAAGCCGAGACCAATGCAGCTATCTCGGCCCTGCCGCGGAAGTATCCGAATGCGCGCATCGTCAGTTGGAATGCGCTGTCCTTGACGAATCCGACCTGGGTGAATGCCGATGGCAGCCTGACCTCAGCCGGAT
>CBFHQG010000100.1:0-7995 GCA_965657825.1 Actinomycetes bacterium
TCGGCGACCATCTGATCAGTCAGTCGCTGCCACTCATCCTCCGACCCGTCTGACCACTCGACACGATCGGGCTTGGTGAGCGCTGCGACCTCCTCCACCCACTCCAGCAACTTCTTGTTCTTCGTGGGTGCGTCGGCCAGTCCGGGAATGGCAAGGCTCATGGTCGATGGTCTCCTCGTCGCAGTGAAACGCCGTTGTCTCCTGCGTGGCCGGTGATCACCCGGCCAGCCGGTGATGGGGACACTGTGCCCGATGACCAGGTGATGCGACAGCGGCGTAAACCCTTACATGGTCAGGATGTGAGCAATGGCACAGTGACCGACGGCCACCATCGGGGCCTACCCTGGGGACGTGATCTCGTCCGCGGTGAGTATCTGTGGCCTCACCAAGCGCTACGGCACCACGAGCCCCAATGCCGTCGAGGATGTCAGCCTGACCATCGCTGCCGGGGAGGTCTACGGACTCCTCGGCCCGAACGGCTCAGGCAAATCCACCTCGATCCGGGTGCTGCTGGGCTACCTGACTCCGACTGTTGGGTCGGTGACGGTCCTCGATGGTGATGCCCGCGATCGATCGGTGCGGGCCCGCATCGGCTACCTGCCCGGCGATCTGCGATTGCCTGTGCGCCTGACCGGCCGTCGGATCCTCGCCTACACCATCGCCACGCTGCGGGCTGCGGGCCGCTCGGTGCCGACCACCCAGGCCGAGGACCTCGCACACCGCCTCGATCTCGACCTCGACCGCCCGTTCGGCACCTTGAGCCGCGGCAACCGCCAGAAGATCGGCATCGTGCGAGCCCTCCTCGGCGATCCCGAAGTGCTCGTTCTCGACGAGCCGACCTCCGGGCTTGATCCTCTCGTGCAGGACACCGCGCTCGACCTGGTGCGCAAGCGCAGCGAAGCGGGAGCAGCCGTGCTGTTCAGTTCCCACATCCTGTCCGAGGTCGCCGACATCGCTGACCGGGTGGGGGTGCTGAATAAGGGGCGCCTGGTCACCGAGGGCGGCGTCGCAGAGTTGATCGCCGCAGCACCGCAGCACCTGGTGATCACCACCGCTACCGCGGTGTCCACCGGCGCTCTCGACGGCCTCGAGGGGCTGGTCGATCTCGCGATCACCGACCACGAGGTTCGCATCAGCGTCGCCGGCTCAGCCGCTGACGTCTTCACCCGACTTGCACCCTTCGGCATCGATCGGGTCACCAGTGCAGGTAACGAACTCGATGAGGTGTTCCATCGATCAGTGGAAGGCACGAGCGAGGGAGCCGCTTCATGACCGCCCTGACGATGCGCTTCATGCTCGCCGAACGCCGACGCAGTCTCATCGGGTGGACGATCGGCACCATCGCGATGATCCTCTTGATGGCAGCGGTCTATCCGTCGATCCGCGACACCGGCGCCGAACTCGAGGCCTATATCGAAGCGCTTCCCGAAGGTCTCATGGACGCGTTCGGCCTAGGTGGTGCGAGCCTGACCAGCCCGGAGGGATACCTCACCAGTCAGCTGTATTCGAATCTCTATCCGATCATCCTGCTCATCATGGGAATCGGCGCAGCGACGTGGACGATCGCGGGTGCTGAACGCGACGGCACCCTGGAGGCGACACTCGCCGCACCGGTGCGCAGGGTGAGCGTTGCGATCGAACGCTTCCTCGCCGTCGCGGTGCTCACCCTGATCGTGACGATGGTGTCGACGGCAGCCCTCGCCGTGATCTCGCCGCCCCTGGGGTTGACCACCGATCTGCCGTGGTGGGGTATCTGGTCGGCAGGGCTGACGATGTGGGCACTGGTCCTGCTGTATTCCGCGATCGCCTTCGCTGTAGGGGCTGCGACAGGTCGTTCGGGATGGGCGATCGCGGCCGCATCGGTCGCCGCGGTGATCGGGTTCCTCAGCCAGGTACTCGCCGCTCTCGCCGAGCCCCTGGAATGGATGCGGGTGACATCGCCGTGGTACTGGTTCCTCGAACCGAACCCACTCGTCTCGGCTCCGAGTTGGCTGTCTCTCGGTCTGCCGCTTGTGCTGACCGCTGCGCTGGTGGCGATCGGTGCGTGGACCTTCCAGCGCCGCGACCTGTCCATCGCCTGACCATCCCCCTCCACCGGGGATCCGCTCACGATTTGGTCGCCATTTCGTGAGCGGATCGGGGAAATCACGACCGTTTGATGAGCGGATTCAGGGGTGAGATGAAGAGATGGAGCGGAAGCGGCGCAGGCGCAGGGAGTTGGCCACCACGAACACACTCGAAAACGCCATCGCCGCACCGGCGAGCAGCGGATTGAGCAGGCCGACCGCGGCGAGCGGGATCATCGCGACGTTATAGGCGAACGCCCAGAACAGGTTGCCCTGGATGGTGCGCAGCGTGCGACGGGAGAGCCGGATCGCATCGACCGCAGCCAGCAGGTCCTCGCGCACCAGCGTCAGGTCACTCGCTTCGGTCGCGGCCGCGGCACCGCCGCCCATCGCGATGCCCAGATCGGCCTGCGCAAGTGCGGCGGCATCGTTGACACCATCCCCGACCATCGCCACGACGCGACCGCGTTGTTGCAGGTCACCGACGACAGCGACCTTGTCCTCGGGCATCACCTCGGCGATGACTTCGTCGATACCGACATCTGTTGCCACCGCCTGTGCGGCGAGAGCGTTGTCACCCGTGAGCAGGATCGGCTCCAGTCCCAGCGACCGGAAACCAGCGATCGCCGCAGCGCTGCTGTCACGAGGAGAGTCGGCCACGGCGATGGCTCCACGCACCGCACCGCTCCATCCCACCGCAACAACGGTCCAGCCGCGAGCGCGCCCCTCATCGATCCAGGCCATGAGTTCGGCGCTGGCACCCGAGGCGGCCTCGACGACCTGCGCCACCCATTCAGGACGCCCGACGGCCACCGCATCACCTTCGATCACCGCTCGCGCGCCGCGACCGCGTTCATTGACGAACTCTGCGGGGGCAACGAGCGAGGCACCGGTTGCATCCTTGACATGCGTGACGATCGCGCGGGCCACCGGGTGCTCACTGCCGGCTTCGACAGCCGCAGCTCGACGCACCACGTCGTCGCCTCCGACAACATCGACGACGCCCATCCGACCGCTGGTCACCGTTCCGGTTTTGTCCAGCACGATCGTGTCGACCCGACGGGTGTCCTCCAACGTTTCGGGTCCGCGGATGAGGATTCCCATCTGCGCTCCTCGTCCGGAACCGACCAGCAGCGCGGTCGGTGTGGCCAGGCCGAGCGCGCACGGGCAGGCGATGATGAGCACGGCAACAGCCGCAGTGAAGGCACCTTCAACATTGCCGGTGACGAACAGCCACATCGCGAGCGTCACCGCAGCGATGACGAACACGATCGGCACGAAGACCGCCGAGATGCGGTCGGCGAGCCGCTGGATGGGCGCCTTACCGGCTTGGGCCTGGGTGACCAGTCGGGTGATGTGCGCCAGCCGCGTGTTACCACCGATACGGGTCGCTTCGATCGTGAGGACACCATCGACGTTGATCGTCGCGCCGGTCACCTCATCGCCGATGCCGACCTCGACGGGTACTGATTCACCGGTCAGCATCGCCGCATCGATCGCACTCGACCCTGCGACGACGACTCCATCGGTGGCGATGCGCTCCCCCGGCCGCACGATGAACCGATCGCCGACCTCGATCTCGCTCGTGGCGACGCGGATTTCCTGGCCGTCGCGCAGCAGGGTCGCCTCGGGCACGGCGAGGTCGACGAGGGCGCGTAATGCAGCCGAGGAACGCTTCTTGGCGCGCGCTTCGAACCAGCGCCCAGCGAGCAGGAACACCGGCACGGCTGCGGCGACCTCGAAATACAGATCGGGTGGGCCGCCGTGATTGGTCGCGAACAATCCGTGGCTCATCGTGTAATCCAGCGCCCCGGCGCCACCGAAAAGCAGCGCCCACAGACTCCAGCCGTAGGCCGCCACGATGCCGACCGACACCAGGGTGTCCATCGTGGCGACACCGTGGCGTGCGTTGAGTCCGGCAGCGCGATGGAAGGGCCAGGCCGCCCACACCACGATCGGGGTGGTCAATGCCAACGAAACCCACTGCCAGGTCGGAAACTGCAGGGCCGGGATCATCGCCAGCGCAGCCACCGGGAGTGCGAGGATCAGCGCGACCCAGAAACGGCGTCTGAGAGAGTCGACCTCGGCGTCGAGTTCCTCAGCATCATCGGCGAGCGAGGCGCTGTAGCCGGTCTGCTCGACGGTGCGCAGAAGATCGGCGAGCACGGTATCCGGACCCATCACGACGTGGGCGGTCTCGGTGGCGTAGTTGACGGTCGCAGAAACGCCGGGCAGCTTGTTGAGCTTCTTCTCCACGCGCGCCGCGCATGAGGTGCAGGTCATGCCGGTGATCGCGAGATCGACCTCATCACGGGTCCACACATCGGTGGTGGCCACACCTACACACCTCCTCGCCGATCGCGTCGCGCTCCTCCAGGGGGCTGGAAGATCCTTCGGATCCGACATGGAGCCCAACGAGCCGGTTGACTCGACTATTCCATCACCTGTGTGGGTGGGGGTCACGTGACCGGCCGCTTCGGTCAGTGACGGGGAGGCATAGAGCAGGCTGCGCGGTACCCCCGGCGATTGGGGCCTTACTCCTCGATCACAGGGTCATTGGCCCCTACTGGACCTGGCTCCCCCTTCAGTATCGTCGTCGCCATGGAGCATGCCCACGGTAAAGCCGTCCAAGACGCGATCAATCCGCTCGCCCGAAATCTGCGTCAGGCGATTCCCGACACCTACGCCGGATTCGCCGGACTACACAAGGCGGCGATGGCCGAAGGCGCCCTGCCCGTGAAGACGAAGGAGCTCATCGCGCTGGCGATCGCGGTGATCGAGCAGTGCGATGGCTGCATCGCCTCGCATGCTCGCGGTGCGGTGCGCGCCGGCGCCACCCGCGAGGAGGCGGCCGAGGCGATTGGCGTGACGTTCCTCATGGGTGGCGGCCCGGCGACGGTGTACGGGCCGCGCGCATACGACTCGTTCTGCGAGTTCGCCGACGCCGCCGAGGCCACCGACTCCTGACCCCGGATCCGCTCACCAATTGGCTGTTCTCCACCGGATCCGCTCACCAATTGGCCGCCGTTTGGAGAGCCGATCCGGCAGATGACGACCCTTTGGTGAGCAGATTTGGCACCTCGGTCCGGAGAATCAACTCGTCGGGCTGACGACCACCGCGGTGCCGTAAGCGAGGATCTCGGCGAGATTCTCGGCCACATCGGAGGAGTCGAAGCGCACCCCGATGACAGCATTGGCGCCGAGGGATTGGGCGTGGGCGATGAGCCGCTCGATGGCTTCGCGGCGGGCCTGATCGACCACGTCGGTGTACTGGGGCACCTCCCCGGCCTTGAGCGCACGGAAGCCGCCGGTGAAGCCCTTGGCGAAGCCGACTGAGCGCACGAGCACGCCCCAGGTCAGGCCGAGGTTCTTGTCGATGCGGTGGCCGGGAATCTCGAAGGCCGTGGTGACGGGGATCGCTTCGGAGATGGGGGCATTGAGGGAATCAGAGAACGGTTCGGTCATGAACTTGACATTAATCGTCATCGCCGGGTGATGCGACAGTTCGCCAGAACTGTTCACCAGAGCGAATTCCAAGCACCGCAGCATCCATTCCCCGCCACACCCCCGGACCACCCCCGGAATCCGCTCACCAATTGGTCGCCATAGACAGGATCCGCTCACGAAATGGCGGCCACCTCGTAAGCCGATCCCGGTAATCGCGACCGGTTGGTGAGCCGATTCCGGCTGTTCGGCAGCCATCGACCGCTGCTCAACGCCGACCTGCGACGCTTGGGGGGTGAACGTGACACCGGGGCGCCTGGCGCTGGTCGGCAGCGGGGAGTACCTGCCGGTGCTGACCGAGGTCGAGGATTGGCTGTTCGCTGACAACGACCGCCGGTATGTGCAACTGGCCACCGCCGCAGCACCCGAGGGTCAACGCTCCCTGGATCACTGGCACTCCCTGGGTGCGCAAGCCGCTGCGCGACTCGATGCCAAGCAGATCGTGGTCGATGTGCGCACCCGGGAGGACGCCTTCGACGTCCGCTGGGTGGACGAGATCGCCGGTGCGGGCCTGGTCTACCTGTCCGGTGGCAACCCGATGTTCCTCGCCGACACCCTGCGCGACACCCCCGTTTGGGCGGCGATCGTCGGGGCGTGGCGAAATGGAGCGGGCCTCGCCGGGTGCAGTGCGGGTGCGATGGCGATGGGTGGCTATGTGCCCAACTACCGGCATCCACGCTCCGGTGGCACGAACGGCCTGCAGGTCGTGCCCCACGCGCGAGTGCTGCCGCACTTCGACCGCTACACCCGATGGATGCCCGACTTCGCCCTGCGCCCGCTCGTCACCGACGGAGCTGTTGTCCTCGGTATCGACGAGGACACCGCACTCGTCGCCCAGTCACCCGATGATCCGTCTGCGCCGTGGGAGTTCACCCCGCGGGGCCGTCAGCATGCCTGCGAGATCACCCGAGGCGGCACGATGCGCATCGACCGGATCGCGCTCGATGTGGCTGTGGCACGTTGAGTGCGATGTCGATGAGTGCGATGTCGATGAGTGCGATGGCGCAGAAGCCAACACGAACAGTTCTCAGGCGACCATGATGTTCATGCGCCTTGACGAACTCTCCGCCGTGTCGACAGGTGGGCGCAGTTGTCGGGGTCTTGGCCGGGGTGTCTCATATTCAGGAGGTACTGCACTCCGATACCGCGGGATCCTCATTGCGTTCACTGCACTATTCCTCTTCGCCACTCTCGCCTTCGCCGCAATCACCGCTGCCCCCTACGCCACCGCAGCGACACCGAAGCACCGCCAGATCGTCACGGTGTCGGTGAAGACTCCGACATCGACTTACGGAGTGTTGAAGAAGTGGCGGTGGAGTACCAAGAAGGACCGCTACATCCGAGTCGGAAAACCTGTACGGGCATTCGTCGGCAGCGCGGGAGTCGGGAAGGCATCCGAATACGTCAACCGCACACCCGCCGGAGTCTTCACCCTCACCGAGGCCTTCGGGCGACTGCCCGATCCCGGCACGCGACTGCCCTACCGCCGCATCGACCTGTCCTCGTGGTGGGTGTCGGATGTGTCGAGCCCGCACTACAACACCTATCGGGAGTGCAGTCCAGGCGCGTGGTGCGGATTCGCCCAGAGCCGCAGCGAACAACTCGGCGCGATCAGCCTGTATTCGCACGCCGTGGTCATCGACTACAACCGCGACCCCATCACCCCCGGTGCGGGTTCGGCGTTCTTCCTGCACGAAAGCGAGGGCAAGGCGACCCAGGGGTGCGTGTCGATCACCCGTAACGAGTTGGTACGCGTCCTGCAGTGGCTGAGACCTCACAAGCAACCCGTGATCTCCATCGGAGTCGGCGCCGCCGCTTACGCCCCAGTCCGTTGAGGTCCGACCCGCACGAGAACGACGGCTATCGGGACTAACTCTGCGCATTTGTGCCGGCTAAGCGTCGTTCTCTGAAGATGAAGACGATCAGCGCAGGACGAAACCGGTGCCGAGGGAGTCGCGCTCTTCGAGGGTGAACGTCGCCTCGCCGGTGGGATAGGCCATGCCGGTGATCTCGGTGATCACCCCGCTGAGGTCGGCATCAGTTGCCGCAACCTCGTCGACGACACGGGCGGTGAAGGTCGTGCCGATGATGGAGTCGTGCACCAGGGTCGCCCCGCGCGCCAGATCACCGGAGTCATCGAGCAGCGCCAACCGGGCGGACGTGCCCGAACCGCAGGGGGAACGATCGACCTCTCCGTCGGCGAAGATCGCCACATTGCGCTGGTGTCGACCATCCTCGGTTGCACCCAGATCATCGAACCAAATCGTCCCGTAGATACCCGACAGCAGCGGATCATTCGGATGCGTTGCCGCACCATCAGCATCGAGGGCCGCCTTGATCTGGCGGCCGAGCGCGATGATGTCCACGAGGTTGTCCGGCGTGACGCTCAAGCCCAGATCGGCCGCACGCACCGAGGCATAGAACG
>CBFHQG010000101.1:0-7697 GCA_965657825.1 Actinomycetes bacterium
TGGTCCTGCGTGGCCACGGTCGCCGCCGTCGGCGTTTCGGGGGAATAGGAGTCGCAAATCCGCAACGCCATAGGGGCGACAACATTCCAAAAGTTGCGGATTTCGGTTCAGGGGGTGAGGTGGGGCCAGGTGTGGTCGACCTGGGCGCGCAGGGAATCCAGATCACCGGAGTTGTCGATGACGACATCGGCGACCGCGCGACGCTGCTCGTCGCTGGCCTGACGACTCATGCGAGCCTCGATATCCGCCTCGTCCAATCCGCGCTCGATCAGTCGGCGCACCCGCACCTCGCGGTCCGCCTCGACGACGATCACGTGATCCCAGCCCTCAGCGAGATCGTTCTCCACCAGCAGCGGCATGTCGTACACCACCACTGCATCATCGGGTGCCGCGTCGATCAACTGCGCGGTGCGCGCGGCAATGCGCGGATGCGTGATCGCATTGAGGTCCGCGAGCGCCACTGCATCGGCGAACACGATCGCCGCCAAGGCGGCGCGATCCAGTGAGCCGTCGGTCGTGATGACATCGGGACCGAACCGCTCGGCGATCTCCGTGAGCGCCGGTTGCCCCGGCTCGACCACCTCCCGCGCAATGTGATCGGCGTCGATCACCAGCGCACCGTGCTCAGCAAGAAGCCGCGCCACAGTCGACTTTCCCGAGCCGATCCCGCCGGTGAGCCCCACGCGGATCATGCCGGGCCCTCGGGCTGGCCGAGTTGCACCTTCGCCACGCACATCCCCGCACCTTCAGGCGCGGTGAGCACCACCTGGTCACCCTCACCGACGATGACGAAGCCAACCTCATTCAACCCCTCCACCACCGGGATCTCGATGGCCTCACCACCGAGGGACAGTGTCGCGATACCGTCACCGGCCGCCAGGTACTCCATCCGGCCGATCCAGATCCAGGCGAACAGATCGCGGTCCAGCCCGATGCTGACCGGTGCGTCGAAGGCCCGCCACCCGCAGTCACCATCGGGGCCCGGGAAGGATGTCGCGGCCACCGCGATCCCCGGTGTGTAGACCGAGCCATCGTCGGCGAGTGCGAACACCTGCGACCCGGCACCGTTCCAGTCGACGTCGAGTTTGGCTCCTGCGAGCACGTACGACGCATTGGCTTTCTCCAGGAACAACTCCGCCATCACAGCCGGTGGCACCTTGCGGTCGATGACAGCCATCCCAGGCTGCAAAGAGGCACGGGCATTGGACACGAACTGCTTGGCCGCACTGTCCTGCCAGGTCCACCCGACGGTGATCGACGACAGCAGCAGAAGGTTGACCATGACGAACCCACCGACCGGCCACATCCATGCCCGAGTGGATTCCGGCAGCAGCCCATAGGTGCGCGGGGCAGGCAAGGTTGAGCCGCGAGCGCGGACGAACGCGAACGGCAGCAGCACGCTGGTGACGATGACGAGGTCCTCGATGTAGCGGGGGTCATAGACCAGCGCGAGACCGAAGGCATTGATGCGGCCGAAGGCGAACAGCACCACCGTGACAGCCGAATACGCGATGAGGATGATCCAGATATTCCACGCCGAACGCCAGCGGATCACCGAGGCGATGAACACGATCGCCACGATCTGCCAGGCGATCGCCATGACCCACCAGGGCCGCCCGGAGGCAGGCACGAGACCCTCGGCGAAACCACCCCACGGCGCGCCGAACAGCCCCGGTAGCAGTACCTCGCCGATCCCGATGCGCGCGGCCTCCCACAGGTCCCGCCCCGACGGGTCGCTGCGCAGGGGGGCTTCAGGCTGCAGGGCCAGATACAGCATCGAGTAGCCCGCGGAGATCACGATGGTGACCGCCGGCAGAATCCAGCGGCGACCCATGCCGCCCAATCCGATCGGGGGGCGGGCCGGCCATATCCGCCACGCCACCCACAGCACGACGGGCAGGGCGAGCAGGGTCTTCTCCCAGAACGCCAGACCGATGACGTACACGAGTGTGCCCGCGATCCACCAGCGGTGCGCGGGGGCCTGCGCGTCACGGATCGCGAAGTACAGCAGCCACACGAACGTCGCACCCCACGGAAGGACCTGCAGCGCGGAGGCGTACCAGACACTCACCGTGGTCAGCAACGGACCGAACATCACCAGGGCGAGGGAGATGAAGGTGACGGGATGATCGCCGAAGGCTCGGCGCATCACGGCCATCACCCCGAAGCCGAGCACCGCCCACATCCCGGTGGTGATCGCGACCGCGAGCGGCCACGACATCGGCGCGATCGCTTGCGACACCCACACCACGGCGAACTCCGCGGGCATGAGGTGGCCGTTGTAGATCTGGGTGACGTACTCACCGAAGGGGGCTGACGCATCGGCGAGGTAGAAGAAATCGTCCATGTGGAAGAAGCCACCGAGCATGGCCCAGCCGTGCAGCCCCACGCCCACGAGCACGAACGCCACCTGGATCCAGCCGGCCAGGGTCGTGCGCCGTGCGAGCCAGGTGCGGGTATCGGGCTCCGGCTGCGACTCCGCTCCCGTCGCAGGCGCATCATCGGCCAGGATCCGCTCCGCCATGCCCGCGACGCTACCGGGCATCCGTCGCACCCGACCGACCGATCCCGTTCTTCACCCGTCTTCGGCAGGTCGTGCGCCTAGCACTCGCCCTGCCGGTCACGCCGCAGCGATGATCTGTGCCGATCGGGAGGACGACTAACCCTGACGGGGCAGGTTCACTCGCACCAGGAGGCCGCCCTCGGGTGCCTCATCCAACTGCAGGTCACCACCGGCGGCCTGGACCGCGCGCGCCACGATCGACAGGCCCAGACCGCTTCCCGGGAGCCCGCGCGCATCGGCGGTGCGATGGAACCGCTCGAGCACCGCGGTGCGCTCCTCCGCCGGGATACCCGGGCCACCATCGCGAACCTCCAGGCACACACCCTCGGTGTCAGTGCGCACCGACAGCACGATGGGGGCTTCCTCAGGGGTGAACTTCGCGGCGTTATCCAGGCAGTTGCCGAGGATCTCCGCCAAACCGATCGGGTCGATGCGCATCACGATGGGCTGCTCGGGCACCTCGAGGGTGACCGGGCGATTCCAGCGACGCATCGCCCGTCGGGCGGCGGCCTGGGAGGCACCCACGAGATCGAGATCGACCAGGTCACGCGCCTGCTCATCACGTGCGGCGAGGGCAAGCAGCTCCTCGACCAGGCGGCCGAGCTCATCGAGTTCGGATTGCGCGGCAGCGAGGGATTCAGCCGTCGTCTCATCGGTCACGGTGCGCGCCGCGAACTGCACGTTCGCACGCAGCGACGCCAGCGGAGTGCGCAGTTCGTGGCCGGCATCCTGCACGAGCTGCTCCTGCTGGGCCTGACTGCGGGCTAACTCACGCTGCAGCGCGGTCGTCGCATCCACCACATCGACGACCTCGCGTGGTGCTCCGCGGCCGGCGTTCGGCGGCTGCGCATCACGCTCACCCCGCGCCAACGCACCCATGGCTCCGGCGACCTGAACCAGCGGGGTAGTCGAGCGACGTACCGCCAGGACACCGGCGACCGTGCCGACCGACACTGCGATCGCACCGCCGATCGCCAGGATCGTGGCTAACTGCACAAGATTGGACTGGGTCTCCTCCAGACTGCGGATCGCGCGCGCTGCGGCACCTTCGACAACCGCGACCGTGTACACCCGCACCGTCTCACCGGTCGGCGTCACCCGAGTGGAGAAGGCGCTCGTGCCGGGTGGAGCCAACGCAATGCGCACATCCTCTTCATCAGCCGGCAGATCATAGGTCTGCGTGTCGATGTCGTAGACCTCGCCATCGGCGAGCACCGCATCGACGATGACCGTCGGTTGACCCGGGATAGGCGGTCGCACGAAGGGAATGTTCTCCTCATCGGGAGGAGTCAGGAAGATGCCCGCCTGGATGCGCGAGACCAATGACGCATCGACACTGCGGAGCAGCGTGTTGCGCGTCAGCAGCCAGATCGCCGCGGCCAGACCGGCAACGGTCAGCAGGAGGGTCGCCGCCACGATGATCGCGACGGTGGTGCGCAGGCTGCGGCTCACGGATCGATCCGTGCGACGAAACCGACCCCCCGCACGGTGTGCACCAGTCGCGATCGCCCGCCCGCCTCTGTCTTACGCCGCACATAGGACACGTAGGTGTCCAGATTGGAGTCGAGGGTCGGCGAGGCGAAGCCCCACACCTCGGTCATCAGATCGCTGCGTTCAACCACCGCACCATCGGCTGACAGCAGCACCTGCAGCAGCGCGAACTCGGTCTTGGTCAACTCGACGTCGTCATCCTCGCGGCTGACCTTGCGTCGCGCAGTGTCGACGACCATGTCACCGAGGGTGAACACCGTGGCACCGGAATTCGGTTGCGTGCGGCGGAGTAGTGCACGCACCCGGGCGAGCAACTCGGCGAGGTCGAAGGGCTTAGGCAGGTAGTCGTCTGCTCCCGCATCCAACCCGGCCACCCGGTCACCGACCTCGCCCCGCGCGGTGAGCACGAGGATCGGTAGGGCATGCCCGGCAGCCCGCACGCGACGAGCGACATCGAGACCGTCTAGATCAGGAAGGCCGAGGTCCAGCACCATCAGATCGGCCTGGCCAACGAGTTCGAGGGCATCGTGCCCGGTGGGTGCGACCTCGACGGTGTATCCCTCGAAGGCGAGGATCCGCGTCAACGCCTGGCGCAGCGCGGGATCGTCATCGACGACGAGGATCGACATGGGTTCCACCGTAGTCACCCTTCTGCTCGTGTCACCGAAAATGGCCCGGAACGTTAACGGCCCCCGGACCCTCACTCCAGTCCGGAGGGTTCGGGGGCCGATGCTCGTCGTGGTCGGGATCTGTGCGCCCTACCGCACGCGGCCACGGCGAGCAGCCTGTGGCGGGCTGCCGAGCAGCCCGGATATGCACGTTGTCAGTTGCGCTTGCGAACCAGGATGACATCACGGTCCCCACCCGGTTGGCTCATCAGCCTATTGACCGCGGTGCGCGTGTCGGACAACAGTCCCGAAGCCTCACCCCAGGAGATGTCCCCCTCCATGATCGCCCGGATCACCGGGTTGACCAGCCAGTCGCGCAGTCGATCACGCACAGCTTCTGCATCGTCACCGGCAATACGCGACAACGTCGCACCATTGGCGAGTCGGCGTTCGGCGCTCGCCTGGGACACCCCACCCACCTCGGTGACGATGCGCCAGAAGGCGCCCTTGACCCGCCGCTCGGCTCGCGCCGACATCGAGTCCGGCCCCGTCGTGGAGACCGCGCTGAGAATGTAGAGGCGTTGCGTCTCGGTGTAGGTGGAACTGTCGACGGCGTCATCGACGAACACCGCAAGCCGGGAGTGGACCTTCGAGCGCAGATCGGACTCACTGACCGCAGCATGTGCTGGCGCACCCATACCGAGCAGACCGATCGTCATCACCAGGGCCGACAGCATCGCTGTCAGCCCTGCCCCCACCGCACGGGTGGCGCCTCGGTCGAACCTCATGTCCCCCACTGTGCCCGGTCTTGACCGTCCATGGGGTGCCCCAGCCTGGGAAGTACCTGGGAGACCGAGCACGTCAGGTTGATCGTGACAGGGCTGAGACCGGCTCGTGCCCGGATCCCAGCACCCCCCGACGTACCCTTGTCCACCATGAGCACCTCGCCTGGCCGAAGCCACCGTCTCGCTGGCCGTCGTCCTACGGGCCGGTGGGCCCTCCTAGCCGCCCCCGTCCTCCTCATCGCGGGCCTGAGCGCCTGCTCCTCCGATGCCGCACCTGACCCGAGCCCGAGTCCGACCAGTGCCGCACCGAGCCCGACCAGCACCCCGACGGGCACCCCCACGGACACTGCTTCGCCCTCCCCCTCGCGGATCGTGGCGGTGCTGTGCGATGAGGCCACGAAGGAGTCCAAGGATGCGATCCGCGCGGCGCTGCTGCCCGACTACACCGTCAGCCAGCTGGTCGATGTGCGCGCCGACGATGATGCGGAGCATGCGATCCTCGGCTTCGTCGAGGGTCCGGGTCTGGCGGTTCTCGCCCAGTGGGTCGGTGACACCCTGGATCTGACCAGCCTCGCCGCCGCCGATGAGTTCGCCGCCCAGGTTTCCACGGCGCCCCTGGAGACCGACTTCGATCAGGTGACGCAGGACCTGCTCGACAACACCGTGAAGTGCTACACGACGATCTTCGGACCCGACGAGGAGGAGTAGTCGGTACGTCACCGATACGCGGTCACTAGGCTCGCTGTCCGTGACGGGGATCCCCTTCGACGTCCCAGAATTCGACGACCACGAGTCGGTGGTCGTCGGCAGCGACCCGGATGTCGGTCTGCGCGCCTTCGTCGCGATCCACTCCACCGCACGCGGCCCCGCACTCGGTGGTTGCCGCATGGTGGCGTACCCCGATGGTGCGGCCGCCTACCGTGATGCACTGCGTCTGTCGCAGGCCATGAGCTACAAGAACGCGTTGGCTGGCTTACCTCATGGTGGTGGCAAGGCGGTGATCTGGGCTGACCCCACGCGAGATAAATCGCGAGAGTTACTGCGCGCCATGGGTTCTTTCATCGCCTCCGTCAAGGGTCGCTACATCACCGCGGGCGATGTCGGCATCTCGGTGGCCGATCTCGATGTGATCGGTGAGACCAATCCGTGGACGACCGGCCGCTCACCCGAACTCGGCGGTGCCGGTGATTCGGGCATCCTCACCGCCTACGGCGTGTGGCAGGGCATGCGCGCTGCGGCTGCCCATCGGTGGGGATCACCGTCGTTGGCCGGACGCACCATCGGCATCATCGGCGCCGGCAAAGTCGGTCGGCGGCTTGCGGTGCACCTCATCACCGCCGAGGACGCCCGCGTCATCGTGACTGATCCGGCGACCGAGGCGATCGATGCCCTCCTCACCGAGTTCGATGGCAGCACTCCGGACAACCTGCAGATCGTGGCGGGTACCGATGACGTGATCGCCCGACCCCTCGATGTGCTCAGCCCGAACGCCCTCGGTGGGATCCTCACCCACTCCCTCGCCCGTGACCCTGCGTTCACCGCGGGGATCGTGTGCGGTGGAGCGAACAACCAACTGGCCGATAGCGACCCGGCCATCGCCGCAGCCCTCGCCGACCGGGGGGTTCTCTACGCCCCGGACTACCTGGTCAACTGCGGCGGAGTGGTGCAGGTCGCCGATGAGCTGCTCGGCTTCGACCTCGAGCGGGCCCGCGAGCGGGTCGCCGGGGTCTTCGACACCACCCTGGCCGTTCTCCAGCGGGCCGAACACGCCGGGACCACCCCCCTCGAGGCGGCCGCCGCCGAGGCCCGCGAGCGCATCGCCGCCGGTCCCGAACCCCGTTTCGCGCCCTGATCGCTCCCCGGGTGGGGAAGATGAGCCCGGAGGGGTATCGTGTGGCCCTACCGATCGGTGCGGCCGGTCTACCCCCCGGGCGCGCCGCGGATGGAATCTGTCCACGACGAGTCGCCGGGGCGCTGGCCCTGGTCGAGGGGGTCGAGCCATGGGGCGCGGCCGCGCTAAGGCGAAGCAGACGAAGGTTGCCCGTGCATTGAAGTACGGCGGCCCGCAGACCGACCTTGAGCGCCTGCAGGCGGAGCTTGCGGGCGGGTCATCCTCGCCCGCGGAGGTCGAGGCGACCTCTGCGGAGGATGACACCGACGATCCGTATGCCGATCCGTACGCGGACGACTACGCCAAGTACGACTCCGACGGCGACGATCGTCGCGCGGGGTAGATCAGGACTGACTCAG
>CBFHQG010000102.1:0-7625 GCA_965657825.1 Actinomycetes bacterium
TCGACCTACCGATCATCAAAGGAGAGAGCGGTCCGTCGGGGATCGCAGTGAACCGACTCACTGAGCCCAGCGTGCCGAGGGCCTGCGACCAGGTCCCCATGGGATCGGTGAGGGTTCCCCGTGCGAGTCCGGCGACGACCTCGGCAGCGCGCTCCGCGGCAGCTACACCCCTGCGGACGTTGTCCGTGATATCCGCGACGCTGACCTGGGTGATCGTGGTCTCTTCGGCGACCGGCGGCTCTGGCATCGGTGGCTCATTCGGATCGGTATCCGGCCCGAGTTCGAACAGGGACAGTCCGATCATCACCGCCGCCTGACCGTCAGCGATCGAGTGGTGCAATTTCAACAGCACTGCCGCGCGCTTGCCGGGTAGGCCTTCGACGAGAACCATCTCCCACAGGGGACGGTTGTGGTCGAAGTCGTCGAGACTCATGCGTCGGGCCACGGTCAGCAGGTCCGCCCAGGTGGACTTGGCAGGCAACCGGTACCGATACAGGTGCAAATCCAGGTCGAAGTCGGGGTCGACGGCCAACCGTGGTGCGGCGACCCCGAAGGCGCCGCGCACCGGGCGCATCCTCAGCACCGGTACCAGTCGGGTCAGGCGATCGATCCGCTGGCGTAGGCGCTTCCACCGCGGCGCGGCATCCAGCAGGACGAGGGCCACCACGGTGGATCGCAAAGATGGGTCCCCGGCAGCGGTGCGCCAGGTTGCCGCATCCCAACCGGTGAGTTGTCGACCCGCGCCTTCAGCCATGATGCCCCTCCCCTCCTTTGCTCTCGACTCGCCTCTGGTCAGCCGATACGTCCCGAGCCTGACAGATCGGAGAGTCCTTCACTCCTCGATCGCCGCAAGGACCTCGTCGCTGATCTCGGCATTCGAGTACACCGCCTGCACATCGTCGCTGTCTTCCAGCGCATCCACGAGGCGGATCACTTTGCGCGCCCCCTCCTCATCGACAGGGACCGAGACGCTTGCGACGAAATTGGCCTCGGCGGAGTCGTAGTCGATACCGGCCTCCTGCAATGCGCTGCGCACAGCGACGACATCCCCGGCCTCACACAGCACCTCGAAGATGCCCCCGAGGTCATTGACCTCCTCCGCACCGACTTCGAGGACCGCATCGAGGATCGAGTCTTCATCGACACCGTCGCCGGCGGTGACCATCACCACACCCTTGCGCGCGAATAGGTACGACACAGATCCGGGATCGGCCATCGATCCACCGTTGCGCGTCAATGCGACCCGCACCTCGCTGGCCGCACGATTGCGGTTATCGGTGAGACACTCGACCAGGACAGCAACGCCCCCTGGCGCGTAGCCCTCGTACATGATCGTCTGGTAGTCCGCGCCACCTGCTTCGGCACCCGAGCCGCGCTTGACTGCCCGCTCGATGTTGTCGAGGGGCACGGAGTTCTTGCGAGCCTTCTGGATCGCGTCGTACAGCGTGGGGTTGCCGGCTGGATCGCCACCTCCCTGTCGGGCAGCGACCTCGATGTTCTTGATCAGGCGGGCGAAGAGTTTGCCGCGCTTGGCATCGATGGCAGCCTTCTTGTGCTTGGTGGTCGCCCACTTGGAGTGGCCGCTCATGCTCGTTCCCTCACTGTCGACTCGACTGTCACGTCATCGCCGCCCTGGTTCCCAGCGGTGACCATCCCGACAAAGTATCGGTGTATCCGCACATCCGAGGTCAACTCGGGATGGAATGCAGTCGCCATCAGGTGCCCCTGCCGCACAGCGACGACCCGGTCCTCGACGCGAGCAAGGACCTCGACCTGCGGCCCGACATCGACGATCGCAGGAGCCCGGATGAACACTGCGGGGAACGGCGCGCCATCTATGGCCGGGATATCGAGGTCGATCTCGAATGAGTCCACTTGACGACCGAACGCATTGCGCTGTGCCGTGACATCCAGGCCACCTATCGTCTGCTGATCCGCTCGCCCACCCATGATGCGATCAGCGAGGAAGATCATGCCCGCGCAGGAGCCGAAACAGGGTCGACCGGACCTCGAGAAGTCCCGCAGGGGCGTCAGGAGTCCTTCGCGCTCGGCCAGGATCGACATCGTCGTGGACTCACCGCCTGGAATAACCAACCCCTCCAGACCGGAGAGGTCGGACTCCCCCCGCACCGCCACAGCATCGGCACCGCACGCATTCAGCGCTCGCAGATGCTCGCGCACATCTCCCTGCAGAGCCAGCACCCCGATCCGGGGTGTCACCAGCCGCGGTCCTCGAGTCGGTGATGCACGGGCAGATCGGCCACGTTGATCCCCACCATCGCCTCGCCGAGCCCACGGGAGACCTTCGCGACGATATCCGCGTCATCGAAGTGTCGGGTCGCAGAAACGATGGCCTCGGCCCGCTGGCGCGGGTTACCTGACTTGAAGATCCCCGACCCGACGAACACGCCGTCGGCACCAAGCTGCATCATCATGGCCGCATCTGCCGGGGTAGCGATCCCTCCGGCGGTGAAGAGCACGACCGGAAGCGAACCGCGCTCGGCTACTTCACGAACGAGGTCATACGGGGCAGACAACTCCTTCGCCGCCACGTACAGCTCATCCGGGGACATCGAGGACAGGTGTCGGATCTCTCCGAGGATCTTGCGCATGTGGGTCACGGCATTGGAGACGTCCCCGGTGCCGGCCTCGCCCTTGGAGCGGATCATCGCCGCACCCTCGTTGATCCGCCGTAGCGCCTCACCGAGGTTCGTCGCACCGCAGACGAAGGGAACGGTGAAAGGCCACTTGTCGATGTGGTTGGAGTAGTCGGCGGGGGTCAGCACCTCTGACTCGTCGATGTAGTCGACACCGAGGGACTGCAGGACCTGCGCCTCGGTGAAGTGGCCGATGCGCGCCTTGGCCATCACCGGGATCGTGACCGCATCGATGATGCCTTCGATCATCTCCGGATCCGACATCCGCGCAACGCCGCCCTCAGCCCTGATGTCAGCAGGCACCCGCTCGAGAGCCATCACTGCAACTGCACCGGCATCCTCGGCGATCCTGGCCTGCTCGGCGTCAACAACATCCATGATCACGCCACCTTTGAGCATTTCGGCCATGCCGCGCTTGACGCGGTCAGTTCCGGTGGTGGTCGACTCGATGCCCTGGGACATGGCTACCTTCCGATGTGGGGTGATCGGGTGCGCATCCGTGGTGATGCTCACCCCATCGTAGAGCCAGTCCTGGGAATCAGCGCACGATGGGCGTTCGGTCGGCATCGAGCAGCACGATCCACTCCTGACCGATCGCGAAGGGCATGGGTGAGCCGTCTGACAGGGTGAACCGGGTCCCCTCCGCCAGGCTGGCCCGCTCCCAGGTCACCTCCCACATGAGCCCATTACGCAGGACGAGAGCGGAGCCGGTGCCCACGGTCTGGATGAAGGGGGTGATGCCGCCGAATTTGTCCCCGTACCCGGAATCGGATTGCACCACCGACTGGATCACCACGGTCGCTGCTCGCTGAGGACCCCCCTCGCTCGATCGCGAATCCGCACCATCGATGACCACGACGTAATCACCGGCGTCGGGATCCCAGCGGAAGCCCACCGAGGAGGCACCCCACTGGGCCGTTACCTCGCTGACCGGATCGCCTCCGGCCGGCGGCTGGGCACTGAAGGTCAACCCGATGTCATCGACAGCTGCGGCGGAGTCGTAGATCCCCATCACCTCATCGGCTCGGATCATGTGGTCAGTGGGCGCCGGGCGAGCCGGATCGTTGAACCAGCCTCGGTAGCTGGCATTCGCCGAAGCATCCAGGAAGTCCGCGGCAGCAAGCGACGGGAGCAGCTTGGATTGGGCACCGGAATAGACGAAGGGAATCGCTCCGAATGGTGCCAGGATGTCGATGTCGCTCACTCGCGCCGAACGAACCGGTCCGATGATGTCGGGAATATCGGTGGAGAACAGGGCGACCAGACGCGTAAGCCCCCATTCGACCTCCTCCACGTAGACCAGATCCGCCGCACTGAGTCCGGCATGGGGTTGCGCTGCCCGCGTGTTGTCGATCTTCACCGCCAGCACCGGCAGGTTCGCTCCGTCGGGGCGTCCGGACAACGGGGATGCATTGGTCGCCGCGGGCTCGTTCGAACCGCCACAGGCCGCAAGCACAGCGGCAACAGCGACCCCCGCGATGACCCCCGTCATGGTCTGGACTCGGCGAGGCGACATGCACCTACCGTACGTCGTCACGCCACGAGGAAGGACAGGCCCGGCGGCGGCGTGTCGTCCATCTCCACCATCCGTGGCCAGGGGGCATGGCCGGCCAGTCTGAACCACCGCACGAACCGCTGCCGCCTGACCTGCCGACACGCACGCACTCCGTCATTGAGGAAGCGTCGGGAGAGTTCGATGCGCTGGCAGATCCCTGCGAGTCCATCGAGGAGCTCGATCGCTCCGGGTTCATCCCGCAGATCCTCCACATCATCGGGGTCGTCGAAGATCCCACCCAGGGTGCGGGTCAGGTCGCTCTCAGCGAGCCATCGGCGGGTCGAATCAGGGTCGTCATCCGCTGCAGCGAGCGCCGTGTGGGCACTATCGATGAGCACGGCGGCCGTGGCCGGGTCGAGGATCCCGGAGCCGGCGATCTCGACCGTCAGCGCACAGCGGCGAGCGAGCAGCACATCGAGAGTGCCTTCGGCGGTTTCGATGCGTCGATGCAGCCGGTCCAGTCTTCCCGCGGTCATGCTGAGGTACAGGCCCACCAGCAGGAGCAGCGCAAGGGCCAGTCCGATCGTCCACCAGGTAGAGGCGTTCATGGGCTACCTCGCTCTGGTGAGTTCGTGTCCGGAGGTTCCTCGCTCGTGTCGCCCTCATCCCGCGATTCACCACCGCGGCGGGCAAGTCTCCCGACGAGCTGCCCCCGCAGATCGACGGTCACGGCCTCCCCGGAGACGGTGATGCTGTCATAGACCGCGAGGATCCGACGCGCGATGCTTGCCCAATCGAACGTCATGGCACGGCGTCGTCCGGTGTTGACCAACTGCTCGCATCGTTGAGGGTCAGCGAGCAGTTGGTTGACGTGACGCGCTAGGTCCTGTGAATTCCCCGTCTGGAATGTGACTCCGGCACGACCATGATCGAGGACCCGCTCGAAGGCGCCCAGGTCACTGGCGAGCACGGGGGTGCCGGCGGCCATCGCTTCGAGCAAGACGATCCCGAATGACTCGCCACCCGTGTTCGGTGCGATGTAGAGATCGGCAGCGGCCAACTGCTGCGCCTTCTGGTGATCGTCGAGCCGCCCGAGCAGTTCGATGCCATGTCGTTCACCCACCGGTACGTCGTCAAGGGCTGCATCCGTATCACCGGGCCCCATGATCACCAAGGTGGCCTCCGGGTGGGTCCGCTTGATCTTCGGCCATGCCGAGAGCAGCACCGGGAGGCCCTTGCGCGGCTCATCGATGCGTCCGAGGAACGCCAGCCTGGGCCCTGGTCCCCGCAGCGCCGGCCGGACATCGGCGAAGGCTGCCACACGTACCCCGTTCGGGATGAGCACCGCGTCGCCACCCAGATGGTCGACCAGCGTGCGTCGTGCCGCTTCGCTGACCGCGATCCGGGCCGAGACTTTCTCCAGCGCCGTCTGGGCCAGGTAGTAGCCGACATTCAGCGCACGTGATCGATCCATGGAGGAGTGCCATGTCGCCACGATCGGACCACGAGCCACCCAGCAGGCGAGCACCGACAGGCTCGGCGCGACCGGCTCGTGCACATGGATCACATCGAAGTCACCATCACGGATCCATCGGTGCACTCGCCTGGTCGCCTTGACCCCCAGGGTGAGCCTGGCGACCGAGCCGTTATACGGAATAGCCCGCGGACGACCTCCGTCGACGGCGTAGACGGGGAGGTTCGCAGGATCATCCACGGGAGTCAGGACGCTGACGTGGTGGCCCAGATCCAGCAGAGTCTCGGCCAGGTCTCGAATATGAGCCTGAACCCCACCGGGCACATCCCACGCATAGGGACAGACCAGGCCGATCCTCAAAGAGCGCCTGTCGGGCGTGGAGTACTCCAGCTCAGTCGAAGTCGAAGCCGGTGTTGTCATCGACTCTGCTCCGTCATCGGACAGTGGATAGGTCGGCGTGCCACAACCGCTGCATCATGTGCCAGTCAGCCGGATGCTCGGCGATGGCGGTGGCGAAGGCATCGGCCATCGACTGGGTCATGATGCCCACCGCCTGGGAACGTCCACCATCGGTGACGGGTTCGATGACCGGGTGTATGCGCGCGAACGTCGATGTCTCACCGTGCCAGGTCGACGCCGGCATGAGCGGTGCCCCGGTCAGGAGAGATAGCGCGGCCGGACCGGGGGGCATCGATGCCGCCTGTCCGAAGAACTCCACCTCACTGCCCCGATGGGCCAGATCGCGGTCGGCGAGCAGGCAGACCAGGCGTCCCTCCTCGAGTCGCCGAGCAAGATTGCGCATGACATCGGATCCGCCGAGGGGGAAGATCTCCATTCCCAGGGATTCCCGGTAGTCGACGAACCTCTCGTAGAGGCTCTCCGGGCGCAACCGCTCGGCCACCGTCGTCAAGCCCCCGTATCGCATGGTGGCCCACGCCCCCGCGTGATCCCAATTGCCCATGTGGGGCAGCGCCAAAATCACCCCGTTGCCTGCGCTCATCGCCTCATCAAGGCGGTCGAGACCCTCGATGACCTCGAAGGTGTCCTTCACCTGCTCCGGCGACCAGGATGGGAGTTGGAATGCCTCCTGCCAGTACCGCAGATACCGCCGGACCGCCTCACGCGTCGTGGCATCGAGCTCCTCGGATGTCACTGCCCCGAGCACTCGGGCGAGGTTCGCCCGCAACTGCCGCACCCCCGGGCCGTTGCGATGCGACAGGACCCTGGCCGCTACATCACTGAAGCGGCGCGCCAAAGGTGCGGGCACGTGCTGGGCCACAGACCACCCCGCACCGAATCCGAGGTCGGCGATGCGATCACCGAGAGACGCATCATCCTGCCTGTCGAATTGCCTGTCGGGGTAGTCGTCCTGCGAGGTGTTCAGCGAGCGCGTCGTCAAGGCTGCCTGCCTCTCGGGAGGAGCTGCTGACGCACGGTCACCACTCGCTGCACGATCGTGACGATCGACAACACCGCAACGACGCCCAGCGCGACCGGGAGGATGTAAGGCACGCCGAACCCGGCGATGAACGCGGCGAGCAGCACGATGATCAGCCGCTCGGCACGTTCTGCGATGCCGACATTGGCCTGCGCGCCCACAGCCTCCGCTCGAGCCTTGGCATAGGAGATCACCTGGCCACCCACCAAGGCGGTGAGGGCGGCGGCGATCGTCCACGCCTGACCCGTTCCGACTGCCCACAGCACCAGTGCTCCGAAGATGCAACCGTCGGCAACACGATCGAGGGTCGCATCGAGGAAATTCCCCCACGGACCGGCGCGACCGGACAGTCGCGCCATCGTGCCATCGAGCAGATCCGCGAGAACGAAACCCGCGATGATGAGAACCCCGGGAATGAAGTCGCCCCGCGGGAAGAACACCAGGGCACCAGTGCAGGCACCGATCGTGCCGATGATCGTGATGGCGTCGGGGGATATCCGCAGCGCTAGCAGCCCACGCGCGATGGGCTCCAGGACCCATCCGGTCACCTTGCGCGCCGCC
>CBFHQG010000103.1:0-7486 GCA_965657825.1 Actinomycetes bacterium
GTTAACTCACAGAGTTAACGACCACAACCGTGACTCAGACGTCGTCGACCCATGCGACTCGGGTGCGACGACCGTGCTCGGCGAGGACAGCCAGACCGTCTCGGACTCCTCCGGCTAGGTCACCTGCGGTGAAGGATGATGTCATCGACATCGCCGCGAGCGAGCAGGCGTGGTCGTCGAGAGCGATGCGCGCCTGACGACCGGTCACGATCTGCAGGGTGCGGGTCACGGGGTCGATGGCGATGAGCACGGTGTAGTCGGGATTGGAAACCTGGGCATGCAGCGCGACAGCACCGGGGCGACCGCCCTCCCACGGACCCACATACAGGCTGAAGGCGAGCCCGGACTGCTCCTCAGCGACGCGCAGGGCGCGCTCGACCTCCGCACGCTGCGTGGGACTGAGTGCGTCACCACCGGGCACTGGTACCTCCGTGCGCATCGGGGTCGCTGGGGCCGGCGGGTAGTTGGGTGCCAGGACCTGCCGGCGCCGTCATGCTCGCCCTGGGGCTGCTGAGCCATGCCGGCTGGGTCGAGTAGTCACCGCTGGTGCGTCCCGACCGTGTCCACGAGGCGCCGTAGACGGCGAGGATCACGATCGCGAAGACCGCGACGGGAATCCCGACGAACAGACCGAGTGCGATCAGCGGACTGTAGGGCCATGGGGCTTGCAGTCCATCGAGGCCGGGCTCGGTCATGGCGATAAGGGCGGTGTTCGCGATGTCTCCGATCACGCTCCCACCCTAGTCGACAGCAGAGTCGGACCGCCCGACCACCGCATCGTCGAGGACCTCGACGAGAGGACCCAGCAGGGCGGATTCCCCCAGGTTCTCCAGCGGCACGGAACGACCCGCGGCGTCGCCGAGCGGGATCCGCCAGTTCGGGTACTCCTGATCGGTTCCGGGCTGGTTCTGCGCACGGTGATCGCCGACGACATCGGGCAGCGCCACGCCGATGAGTCGTGCCGGGGACCGTGCGACCAGCGCGTGCAGCGCCACGACCCACTCCCGGACTGTCTCCTCGCTCACCTGACCTTCCCGACCGCCTTCCCGACCGCTTTGCGGATCGCTTTCCGGATCGCTTTCCGGATCGCTTTCCAGGTAAGGGATAGCGACCTGCTCATCGAGGAGTCCCAGCTCGACGAGCATCGCGTGCCACTCACGGAACTCCTCGACTGCGGCTGCGGCTTCGTCGGCCCTGGATCGGGTGAGCAGACCGAGTTCGTCGCGCAGCCTGATGTGTTCCCCGGCCAGATAACCGGCCGTTGGTGGGAGGTCATGCACCGTGACACTGGCCAGGGCATCGCGTCGCCAGCTTTCGGGGCGACGCAGCCGGGCGTCCTCGCCGCGTTCGAACCAGGCGATGCAGGTGCCCAGGATCCCCCGGTCGCGCAGGACATCGGCGACCCACCCCTCGACGGTTCCCAGGTCCTCCCCGATCACCACCGCACCGACCCGATGGGCCTCCAGGGCGAGGATGCCGATCAATGCTTCGTGATCGAAGGCCACGTAGGTCCCCTGATGAGGTGGACGACCTCGGGGGATCCACCACATGCGGAACAAACCCAGTACATGATCGATACGAACCCCGCCGGCATTGCGAAGAAGGGTGCGCAGCATGTCGCGGTAGGGGATGAACGCCGCCTCGGCGAGAGCATCGGGTCGCCAGGGTGGCTGCGCCCAGTCCTGGCCGCGCTGGTTGTACATATCCGGAGGTGCGCCCACACTCACCCCGGCTGCGAGGACATCCTGCAGGGCCCATGCGTCCGCACCGTCGAAGGCGGCGCCCACGGCGAGGTCGTGGATGATCCCGATCTGCATACCGGCGCGCACGGCCTGAGATTGGGCCCGGTGGAGTTGCTCGTCGAGCAACCACTGCATCCACAGGTGCCGCTCGACATCATCGGCGTGCTCGGTGCGCCATCGAGCCACCTCCGGTGACCGGGGATGCTGCAGGCCCTCGGGCCACTCCCGCCATCTCGCCCCGCGCACTTCGGCGATCGCCGCCCAGGTGCACGCATCCATCAGCCCGGGGCCCTGACTGGTGACATAGGCGTCGTAGGCAGCCTGTCTTCCTGGCGTCAGGGGCACCGTGCGCACGATGTTCAGCGCGGCGCGCTTCGCCGTCCAGGATGCATCCCGATCCAAGAGTGCGTCGTCGATGCGATGCACCTTCCGGGCCAGGCGACGAATCGCCTTGCGCTGAGCGCCGGTGAGGTAGGAGAACTCGACGATCTCCTCGATGCGCAGGTAGAGCGGATTGGTGAAGCGTCGTGTCGACGGCAGGTACGGCGAGGGTGACATCGGGGCTCCGGGAGCCGGAGCATGCAGTGGATTGACCAGGGTGAAGTCGGCACCGAGGGACCCTGCCGACCAGGTCGCCAAGTCGGTGAGGTCCGCCAGGTCTCCGATCCCCCACGACCTTCGCGACCGTAGTGAGTACAACTGGGTCATGAACCCCCACATGCGCTCGGCCTCCCGCAGCGCTGGTGGATCCAGACGTCGCGGGGTGACCACCAACGGCGATTGTTCGAGCCGATCGTCCAGGTGAGCCCGGACAGTGTGCCAGCCGAGAGGCAGATCGGCCGGTATCGCGAACATCGCCTCGCCGATCACGACCCCGTCGACCGCGCAGGGATCGACGAAGTGATCCACCTGCACCAGATCCCGGATACTCCCGTCCTCGCACACGACATCCACGTGCACAGGGTCACCATGCGCCACGTGCACCCAGATGGCCCGTTCATGCCCGGTGACGGTGACGAAGACCGGTGGGATAGTGCGGCGCCAGTCACGCAGATGGCGCTCCTCGAGTGAACGCGCGATCGATTCCTCATCGGTCGGATCGGCACCCAGGGCGCGCAGCACGTCTGCGACCACCTCGGGTGCGACGTGGACCAACTCGCCGTCTTGGCTGTAGTACTCGGTCGACACGCCGTAAGCGTGAGCGAGCTCCGACAATGCCGATTCGCTGGTCACGCGCGTCACCATAGATCGGGGGTCCAGCCCAACCAGGGCCGGGCCGACTCCAACTGAGCACCAAGAGCCAGCAGGGTCCACTCATCGCGGGGACGTCCGATGAATTGCGTGCCGATCGGCAGACCGGACTCGCTGCGAAACAGTGGCAGTGTCATCGCCGGCTGGCCGGTGATGTTGTAGGGCGCGGTGAACGGTGTGAACGCCTTCTGCGCCTCGAAGTCCGCTTCAGGATCGGCATCGTTGCGGATACTGCCCACCGGGACTGGGGGTTGTGCGAGCGTCGGTGTGACCACCACGTCGTACCCCGAGGTCGCCACGATGGCGGCCCGAGCCACGACACGCGTCATCGCCAGCGCCCTGGTCACATCGACCCCGCGGAGGTTGGCCCCACGTTCACGCAACCATCGAGTGAGAGGCAGGAGTTCTCGCTCCTGTTCTGGTCCGATCGGGATGCTGGCTGCACCTGCCGACCACAGCACCTCGAAGGCACCCACCGCCGAGTGGTCGAAGGGTGGCGCGATTTCCTCGACGACGTGACCCAACTCCGATAGGAGGGACAGAGTCTGCTCATAGGCCGTGACGCAATCCGGGTGCACCTCGGTGTCCGCGATCACCGGTGAGATGTAGCAACCGATCCGCAAGGTGCCCGGCTCGCGGGAGGCAGCAGCGAGGAAACTCTCACCCGGTGCGAGCGGTGCGGCGACGAACGGATCATCGGGGTACCCACCGGCCATCGCGTCGAGCAGGGCGGCCGCATCCCGCACGGTGCGTGCGATCGGCCCCTGCACGGCAAGCTCACCGAGACCTTCCGGTAGCGGACCATTCGAGATTCGCCCGCGCGATGGCTTCACACCCACCAGGCCGCAGACACTCGACGGGATCCGGATCGATCCACCGCCATCGGAGCCCTGCGCTACCGGAGCCAATCCAGCGGCGACTGCGGCAGCGGCTCCACCGCTGGAACCTCCAGCGGATCGACTGAGATCCCACGGTGTTCGTGCGGGAGGTGCGATGTCGTTCTCGGTGTAGCAGGGCAGACCGAACTCCGGAGTGTTGGTCGTGCCGGTGAACACCAGGCCTTCCGAGCGCAGTCGAGCCACCACGTTGTCATCGGCGCCCGCGGTGATCTGCAGTGCCTTCGATCCGAACGTGCACCGGACACCAGCCACCTGGTTGAGATCCTTGGTGGGGCACACCACACCGAGCAGGGCGGGCAGCATCGAGGGATCCGAGGTGCGGGCCACGGCGTCGTCTGCCGCACGAGCCTGCTCGAGTGCCGCATCGGGAGTCAGCGTGATGAACGCTCCCACCTGGCCACCGATCGACTCGCTGCGGGCGAGGTAGTGCTCGGTGAGTTCGACCGCGCTCACTCGCCGGTCGCGGATCGCCGCGGCCTGCTCGAGCGCGGTGAGGTCGTGCAGGGCACCCATCGCCCCAGACTAGAGGGATGGCGCGAAGCGGAGTGCCCCACTGCACCGGCTGCGCCTACGGTGGGCCCGTGGATGTGCCCTCGACCGATGCCGCGACCGACCGGGTGGCCCGTGCATGCCGCGCTCTGCACGAGCACGGTGGCCCGATGCGCCTGGCTGATCTGGCTGCTGTCACCGGGTGCAGTACGCGCCAGGTGCAGCGCGACTTCGCCGAGGTACTGGGTACCTCACCGCAGGATTACGGCCGCTGCGTGCGCACCGATGCAGCCCGGATCGCTCTTCGCGATGCCGAGACAGTGACCGATGCGATCTTCGATGCCGGCTACGGATCCGTGCGGGCCTTCTATGTGGAGACCGCTCGCCGGTTGGGCATGACCCCCACGGATTACGCAGCAGGTGCACCCGCCCATCTCCTCCTGTGGTCGGTCACGTCATCGCGGATCGGTGACATCATCGCCGTCGCGTCACCACGGGGACTCTGCCGAGTCGTCATCGGGGATTCAGACGAGGAGCTCGAGCCGACACTCGAGGAGTTCCCGGCCGCCACGCTCATCCGCGACGACGATGCCATGCGCGATGTCATGAGCGCCCTGACGGCGATCGCCGACGGCGTCGATGCTCCTGAGCTGCCCATGCTTGTCACCGGTACCGCATTCCAAGCCCGCGTCTGGGCCGCGTTGCGACAGATCCCCAGCGGGGAGACCCGCACGTACTCCCAGGTCGCCGAGTCGATCGGCGAACCGCTGGCCGTGCGAGCGGTAGCGAACGCATGTGGTGCCAACCCCACCGCCTTGACCATCCCCTGCCATCGAGTGATCCGCACGGATGGGTCCCTCGGCGGATACCACTGGGGACTGGAGGTGAAG
Source organism: Actinomycetes bacterium (assembly GCA_965657825.1). Lineage (GTDB taxonomy): Bacteria > Actinomycetota > Actinomycetes > S36-B12 > S36-B12 > M55B157. The sequence goes on from CBFHQG010000103.1 coordinate 5,272, forward strand.
GTGGCCCTGCTCGATGCAGAGTCACCCGCGCAGTGACCTCGGGTGCGCAACCATCGTCCCCCTCACGATCCGCCCCGACTCGATGGCTGCCCGCCTATCTGGCCCTGGCCCTCATCTGGGGCTGCTCCTTCCTCTTCATCGAGGTGGGCCTGGAATCCTTCACCCCACTCGGCGTCACCCTGGGGAGAATCGCCTTCGGCCTGATCACCGTCGTCGGGCTGAGCCTGATCACCCGGACTGCGCTGCCCCCTCGCTGGGCATGGGGTCCGCTGTTCATCGCGTCCCTGCTGTGGGTGGGGATCCCGTGGACGCTGTTCCCCATCGCGCAGACGATGGTCACTTCGTCAGTTGCAGGGATCATGAACGCGGTCACACCGTTGATGACGCTCCTGGCGATCATGATCGCGTTCCCGGAGGAGCGCCCGACGCCGCAGCGCATCATCGGATTGTTCATGGGATTCCTCGGGATCCTGGTCGTGATCGGCTTCTGGCAGATAGGAGACGAATCCCTGTCCCTGCTCGGGATAGGACTGCTGCTCGTCGCTGTCGCCTGCTACGGCATCGCCTTCCCGTTCGCGCGCCGATACCTGACCGGGCCCACAGCCCGAGAACCGCTCCATCCACTGGCACTCGCCACCGGCCTGCTCCTGTGGGGGATGCTCACCACCGCTCCGATCGCAGCGGTGACCGGCATCACCGTGAGCACAGTCACCCTCACCTCCATGCTGTCGGTCATCACACTCGGGGCATTCGGTTCCGGTATCGCCTACGCGTTGAACTTCCTCGTGACACAACGCGCCGACGCCACCACCGCCAGCACAGTGACCTATCTGACCCCGCTGGTGGCCGTCGTCATGGGGGCGTTCATCCTCAGCGAACCCGTGACCTGGAATCAGATCGTCGGTGGAGTTCTGGTGATCATCGCAGCCGCCACCGCGCAGGGACTCCTCGCGATCCGACCGATCCGACCGATCCGACGACGTGGTCGTTAGGGTCGCCTGTGTGAGCGCACCCCGATACCCCGAAGCCCCCCGCCTCGATCTGGTCGAGACCCTGCACGGTCGTGCCGTCGCTGATCCCTACCGCTGGCTGGAGGACCCCGACGACGAGCGCAGTCTCGCCTGGCGGAATGAGCAGTCGGAGATCTTCAACGGTGAGCGGGCCACGTGGTCGATGCGCGCTCACTTCGCCGAGCGCATCGGTGAACTCATGGGAGCCGGCACGATCTCGCCGCCGTACTTCCGCGGTGATCGGCGCTTCTTCACCCGCCGCGATCCCGGTCAGCAGTTCGCTGTGCTGTACACCGTCGATCCAGGCAGCGATGTCGAGCGAGTCCTCATCGACCCGATCGCGTTGGATCCTGACGGACTCACGACCCTCGACGCCTGGCAACCGAGCAAGGAGGGTGATCGGCTGGCCTACCAGATCAGCGTCGGCGGGACCGAGGAGTCGGTGCTGTACGTCATGGACGTCGCTACCGGCGAGGTCATCGACGGACCCATCGACCGCTGTCGCTACTCCCCTATCGCCTGGCTGCCCGGTGGGGAGTCCTTCTACTACGTGCGCCGCCTGCCCCCCGAGGTACTGCCCGACAGTGAGGTGAACTTCCATCGCCGGGTATTCCTGCACACCGTCGCTGCCGATACCGATGAGGACCTGCTCGTCTTCGGCTCCGGGATGACGATGACGAACTACTACGGGGTCGAGGTCAGTCGCGACGGCCGGTGGCTGCAGGTGGCGGCTTCGGAAGGCACCGAACCGCGCAATGACCTGTGGGTCGCCGACCTGTCCGCGAGCACTCCGCAGGCACCAGCCTTCGTGCTCGTCCAGGGCGATGTCGATGCCCAGAGCGGAATCGACGTCGGCCGCGATGGTCTGTTCTACGTCTCCACGGATCTCGACGCACCTCGCGGTCGCATCTGCGTCACCGATCCTGAACACCCGCAGCCGGAGTACTGGCGCGATCTGATCGGCGAGGACTCCGAGGCGGTCATCGACGGCTTCGCCATCCTCGACGGCCCCGAGCTCACCCGGCCCCTGCTGCTGCTCGTCCGCACCCGCCACGTGGTGAGCGAGGTCAGCGTGCATGATCTGGACACCGGCGCCCTCATCCAGCAGGTGGAGTTGCCCGGGGCGGGCACGATGATGGGGCCGCTGGAGCGCCCCGATGGTGGTCCGGTGGCGTGGTTCGTCTACACCGATCACACGACGGTGC
>CBFHQG010000104.1:0-7350 GCA_965657825.1 Actinomycetes bacterium
TTTCCGCGTCGAACAGCAGCGTGAAGTCCTCACCGTCCTTGCCGATCTCGATCAAGATCTCCTGCAGCGTGAACCCCGAACCAGACAGGTTCACCGGGATGGACGCATCGAGTTCGAAGTTGCCTTCATCATCGAACCAGCCACTGGCGGTGATCGTGGTGTTGACCGAGACCCCGGTACCCAGATCGTTCATCACCGCCCCGGAGAGGGTGACATCACCGGTGAGGTAGTACTGACCCCGCTCGGCTTGAATCTCGACTCCGTTGAGGAACACCGTCTCGGTGACGTCGAGTTCGTTATAGGCGAACCCGGTCAGTGACACCGCTTCCAACGAGATGCCGTTATAACTTCCGGTGTCGACGGACCCGCCAGTGTTGACCTGACCCATGACGACACCGTCGGGGCTGTAGGCGACACAGCCGTAGGTCTCCAGTGTCGTGATGTCCGGAACGGGAACAGTGAAGTCGGCGCAGAACTCGATCTCGAACGCGTTATTGCCGTTCAGCGCCGACAGATCAGGCAGCACGAGTTGGGGATTGGTGTCGCTGCGCTCGCCCTTCCAGATGGTGACGTCTGCATCAGACAGTGAAATTCCGGCGAAGGTGATCGTCTCGGGTACCGTCGCATCCCATCGCGCCCACAGCAGATCGGTGGTGAAGGCACCGACGGTTTCCAGATCGGGGATGTTCGCATCATCGAAGACGAAGTTGCCCTGCCCACCGATATAGATGGCGCTGTCATCACCACTGGGGCACTCATCGAGACCGGGCGGGCAGGTGTTACCCACACTGAAGGCACCCTGATAACTCACATAACTCACACCGTTGGAGAAGTTCTGCCACTCCTGCATCGCAATCGACAGATCCCACGTCTCGACACCATCGACATCGCTGACGGTGCCGGAGAAATCGGTCTCCGGGATGCTCAGCCCATCGAGGGGGCTGTAGAGGTTCGACGGAGTGGTGCCCGCTGCGGTGATCGTCCAGTTCTGTGAGTCGGTGTGCGAATACGTCACCGGCAGGGCGAAGGTCTCACCATCGCTATCGGAGAACACCAGCGTGGTCGTTCCCGAGATGGTCGTCGAATCCCCCGGCGTCGAAGAGGTCGTGTCGTCATCCGTCGGCGCCGGAGAAGGCGTGGGTGTCGGTGTCGGTGTCGGTGTGGGTGTGGGTGTGGGTGCCGGAGTCGGCGTCGTGTCGTCCTCACTCGCGGTCACCGATCGATCGGCGGTTGTCGGCCCGGGGATCGTCGAGGCCGGTTGGGATCCGGGGCCGGTGAACTCGAACAGTCCGCCGACCTTCGCGGCTCCACCGCTCAGTGGGATCCGTCCGCCTGCGGCTTCGGCTGGGAACGCCGCGAGCGCCCATGTCGGCAGGGACCCATCGGTGAAACTGCTGCGCTCGTAGTACCCGCGGACCGGAACGAGGGTGCCGTTGACGTCCATCGCCCCTGTCGCTACGAGATCGATACTGCCGGTGCCCGTTATCGGGCCGGCCAGTGTGATGACGCCATCCCCTGAGTGCATGCGGTAGGACATTTCGCGGTCGAACGACCAGTCCCTACCGGTGATGGGGACGAGCAGGTATTCGGTCCTGGCGCGCCAGGCATCACCTAGGTCGAGCAGGAGATGCCCGGGAGTGGTCACCGAGAGGGCGCCGGTGGTGCCGGTCTTGGTCAGGGTGAGTTTCGTTGTTCCACCGCCGAAGTCCCGGGTGCCCGGGAGACCCAGGATGGACCCTTTCGCGGAGGTGGCGCGCACGGTGTAGCGGTCCGGACCGGTGAATCCGACCTGAGTCTGGTAATCCACTTCATCGATGGACACTTGCCCGGGCGCATTCAGCGTCCACCGGGAACTGCCCGCACGCTCACCGACTGTTCCCGACATCTGCTTCGTTTCCACGATGAGGCCATCGGTGCGCGGGACTTCCCAGCGACCGCCGTTGGACCCGGTGACCTTCGCCGTCCACGTGCGGGCACTCGCCACTTCGAGACGTGCCGGCATCGTGAGGCGGGGTGTCTGGAGTGCCACGGTTGCCGATCCCCGCACCGTCGAAGCGGCCTGCGTGAGTCGAAGTTGAATGTCATCGATTCGTGCCCCAGGGGTTCGGACACCCTGATTCGTCGCGCCGATGACGCGCCAGGTCGTGGTCGTCGAACGCACCATCCGGCCTGTGGAGGGGTCATAGGCGGATTTGCCGGGGCTGCGTAGCCATCCCTCGACGCGGACCCGGGTGGTGGAGATCTTCACGAATCCATCGCCGGTCAACTCATAGTCACCGTTGCGATCGAGTCGGCCACGCAGGTTGACCGACGCACCGGTGCCCTTGGCCTTCAGCGACACCTTCCCGCCCCAGCCGCAGTCGGAGGGTTTCGCGACTACCCGCACGGTCTGCTGCCAGCTTCGTGACAACGTGGGATGTGCGGACAGAACTATGGTGACCGACCCGGCGAGTTTCCCCTGGGCGAAGGTGAGCGTGCCTTTCGCATCCGCGGGTTGGATTGTCACACCGCCGAGGCGACCGCTTCCGGACACCACCGTGAGGGCTTTCGCGGTGCCATCCTTGCTTACTCTCGCAACAAGTTTCGTCTCACCGGGTCCTTGGATGCGCACTAAACCGCTCGGCAGCGTGGTCGGGCAGCTTCCCCCTGACAGGTCCACGATCTTCTGGCTGCGCGGTGGGCCTTCTGCTCCACCGCGGGCAGCCGTCAGTTCTCCCTGGGTCTGCACAGGTGCCTCCGTCGAGGACTCCTCGTCGGCGTATGCCCACGGCGCGGAGAGCAGCGGCACCAGCAGTGCGCTTGCTCCAACGACGGCAATATGACCAGTCCAGCGCCTGCGCATCATGTTGTGACGGTACTTGTCGGGGCTTTTTATTGTGTGGGTGGTCACGAGTGTGACCTCGGTCGGTGAGGGTGCTATGGATCCGCGTCATCCGTGTGGGTCGACGGCACGGATCGTGTGATAACCGAATGTCATGACAGAGTCGACTGTCACGGTGCCGGCAGCCCCACCCCCCGAGCCGATAGAGATCCAGGTCAGCGACGTGCTTTGGCTTCGATCGCGATGGCCTTCGACCGTATGCCCGATTCGGTACTGAAGTACACATATGTCTTCTTGCCGGAGGTGCGACGCCAGGTGAAAGTGCCGTCCTCTTGAATCACCCGCCGGGCATTCCCGAGTTCGTAGGCTTTCTGGCCCGGCATTCTCACCGACGGCCTCACGATCTGCCCGCTGAGTCCTGTCGTGGAACCCGTCACATAAATGCGACGGGCATCGCGGCCTTCGCCCCGTGAACCAGCGATCATGATCGTCGGTGCGTCCTCGACATCTTCCTCGACTGTGATGCCGATGGTCAGGACCACTTCTTCGCCTGAGGCTGTCTGCCCGATCAGTTGCAACACTCGGTCGCCTGGCAGTACTTCAGCTGGCAATGACAGTTCGCTCTCCAAGCGACCCTGCGCATCCGTGGTCACTCCGCCTAGGTAGACGCTGGGCTGTTCAAGGACGGCCATGGTTCGAGCAGCGATCCCGCTGGTGGACACCAGCGGATCGAGGAAGACCTGCACGAGGGATTCCTCCGCGAAGCCGTTTCCTTGCAGCTGCAGCCCACCCGTTGTCGGCACCCGAAGCGCCCCTGAACCATCCAGGGGTCGAGGACGACCCTGGTCATCGTTTCCACCGAGATCCAACTCGAACCCGCTGCCTGCGATGCTGACCTGCTGGGTCGCAGGATCCGGTTGCACCTGGAGTTGCGCATCAGGTCGACCGCCCACGTGTCCTTGGGCCGAGCCTGGCTTCGGACGCTCCACGATCGGCACCGGAGCGGGTCGAGCCGGTGGCTGCGGCGCCGCACTCGGGCTCTCTGACGGGGCCTCTGGTGCCGGTGGCGCGGGTGCAGGAGCCGGAGTGGGTGTCGGAGTCGGTGTCGGAGTCGGAGTGGGTGTCGGCGTCGGCGTCGGTGTCGGAGTCGGAGTGGGTGTCGGCTCTGGCTCAGCCACCATGACGCTCGTGATCGCGGAGCGCCCGAAACCAGAGGAACTGCGCGCTCGTACCTCCAGCGTGTACACCCCTGCGGGCACACTGTCGATCCGCACCGGGCTTGAGGCCGCCGTTCGGGTCGAGATGATGGTGGCACCGTCTCGCAGAACGACCTGATAGTCGGTGATTCCCGAAGCATCATCGAGCATGGGTGGCAACCAGGTTGCCTCGATGGTTGCCTGCTGAGCTACGGCTCGGAGGGTTCGCGGGGCGCCAGGGGCTGTCGTACTCGACAGGATCGCCATGTCTCCACCGCCCACGACATTGTGAGCCACGATCGCGAAGTAGTAGGTCGTGCCCGGTGTCAGTCCTTCGACTGTGCACGCCCTCCAGGTCGGATCGATGTTTCCGGCGCACGTTCCTGCCGCCACCGGCGCATAGTTGGCATCCGGTTCCACCGACATGCTGACGCGGTAGTAGTCGATCTGAGCCCCGCCATCCCAGGGTTCCTCCCAGGTGAGAGTCACCTCGGTGGTCGTTGGCGTCGCTGAGGGACGCTCGGGCCTCGAGGGGGTGCCGGGCATCACCATCGTCTGCAGGGAGCCCTCCGCCGTGCCGCGGAATGTGACGCTGGTCGTTCGATTGGGATCGATGGGGTGGGATGCGACCAGAATGTAGTCACGCTGGATCAGCGCATCATCGATTAGCGAGAGAGTGACCATCCCATTCGCATCCGTGACAGCCGGATTGCTCGATCGCAGGGATCCGGACCAGATTTGGCAGCCCCAGCCGCTGATCTCCCGTGGTTCTGAAGCACCGGGGAACGGTCGATAATTCTTGGAGTCCCAGCCGTATCCCGGCTCGCAGGTCACCGAGTTGTCCATGCCTTCGGTGATCAACGCTCCCTCGATGGGATCTTGCGAGTACGCATCCTCGACCCGAATCATGACCTGCCGTATGGCCGGAAGAGTCACTGTCACGGAATCGCCGCTGGGCCCTAGTGTCATTTTCCCGCCGACGAGCATGCCCACCGGTACCGACGGGGATGGTGAGGCTGGCCCTGGCATGCTCGGCGTCTGCACGTACAGGACACCGACACCCGCCGAGGCCTGCAGCGAATACGCGCCCGAGGAATCCGTGGTCGCAATCACCGCCTCGGTTCCTGCTTGGTTGAATGCTCGTCCGTCCGGCAACCAGCGCACGCTCGCACCCGAAACCGGTGTCACTCCATCGGCCAGGACGACTGATCCTGACAGGGTCACCTTGTTCGATAGTTGCATGGACACGGTGGAGTTCTCGGGTGTCGCCCGGAAGGTCGCGCTCGTGGTTCGACTCGCATCCGTGGGATGGGTCGCCACAATGATGTAGTCGCGCTGGATCAGCGCGTCATCGATGACGGGGAGCGTCACCACTCCATCAGAATTCGTGACCGCTGGATTCACTGATCGCAGGGCGACATCCCAGATCGTGCATCCCCCACCACCGATCGCCCGCGGCTCCAAAGCGCCGGGAAACACTCGATAGGTCTTGGTATTCCACCAGTAGCCGGGCTCGCAGGTCACCGAGTTATCCATACCCTCGGTGATGCGCACCCCTGCAATGGGATCACCGGAGTCGGTATCAGTCACTCGCACCTGGACATTTCGGATCGGCGGAAGCGTCAACGTGACTGATGATCCATTCACCCCGAGCGTCATTTTGCCGCCGACTGTCATGCCGACGGGCACAAGAGGTGTCGGAGAGGATGCACCCTGTGAGGCGGGGGTCTGCAGATACAGCACCCCATCACCGGGTGAGGCCTGCAGCGAGTAGGCACCGGACATGTCGGTCGTCGTGATCACCGCATTTGATCCGGCTCCGTTGTATGCCAGGCCATCGGGTAGCCACCGCACACTCGCACCTGCTACCGGCGTTACACCATCGGCGAGGACCACCGAACCTGACAGTGTGACCAGACTCGCCATCGACATCGTCACGCTCGAGTTCTGTGACGTAGCCCGGAACACGGCGCGTGTGCTGCGCTTCGCTTCATCAGGATGGGTCGCCATCAGCAGGTAGTCCCGCTGGATGAGAGCGTCGTCGATGACCGCGAGCGTCACCACCCCATCGGAATTTGTGACCGCGGGGTTCACTGAGCGCAGGGATCGATCCCAGATCTCACAACCGCTACCGCCGATCGCCCGAGGCTCCAGCGCACCCGGGACAATCCGATAGGTCTTCGCATCCCACCAATAGCCTGATTCGCAGGTCACCGAGTTGTCCATCGCCTCAGTGATGCGTGCACCCTCGATGGGGTTGCCGGTGTCGGCATCCACCACAGTCACCTGCACCTCGCGGATCGGCGGCAGGGTCAGCGTCACGGTCGTGTCGATGGGCTGCAGTGTCATCTTCCCCCCTGCTTTGAATCCCATCGGGATCAAGGGCGAGGGCGAGGATGGACCTTGGTCGGTGGGAGTCTGGACGTACAGAACCCCGTCACCGGGTGAGGCCTGCAGGGCATACTCCCCGTACTCATTGGTGCTCACCACCACCGCGTTGGAGCCAACGGGGTTGTAGGACAGACCATCAGCCAGCCACCGCACGCTCATCCCCGACACTGGAGTCACTCCGTCAGCCATCACCACGGTGCCGTGGATGAACGGCAGGTTGCTCGTCCAGGTGATGTCCATGTTCGACACTGTCCAGGAGCTCTGCTGCCCATCGGTCACACTTCGGATCCGGAAGCAGTGGTAGGTCGCCTCCTGAAGGCCGACGACGGGGAAACTCGTCAGGCCTGGGCCGATGTAGGCGAGGTGTTCGAATGTTCCCGCGCATCCTGCTTGACCGACTGCCATCTGGATCTCATGCTCGTATTCACCGCTTGATGTGTCAGCCCATTCCAATCGGATGCGATCGGTGTAGTAGGCCGTGGCGACGAGCGAGGTCGGGGCACCCGCGAAGTTTGCCGCAGGCTGAGCGCATTGGGTGAGCATCGCTCCGACATCGAGTCGACCGCCTGTCGCCATCAATCCATCGAGGGAATCGCTCGACGCTGCTGTATTCAGCACGATGCTGCGCAGATCGTCTTCCGACAGGGTCCTGTTGGCCGCTGCGCAGATCGCGATGGCGCCAGTCACATGGGGTGCGGCCATCGAGGTGCCGGACTTCATCTCATAGCCCGTGCCCGTGGGGACCGTGGACCAAATCCCAACTCCGGGGGCAGCGATGTCGACGGTGGTGCTTCCTCGGTTCGAGAAGTCCGCGAGGGTCCCGTCCGGTCCGATCGCCGCAACTGAGATGACGCAATCCCACATCCGAATCGCTGTCGAGCAGTCATAGGAGGATGGAAAGCGTGAATTCTCAGCGAGAACCTCGTCATCATTGTTCAGCGA
>CBFHQG010000105.1:0-7264 GCA_965657825.1 Actinomycetes bacterium
CCCTCCAGTAGTGCCCGCACCTCGGGGACTACGTCACTGGCCGCTGCAGCAACCAGTTCATCGAGTGCCGTCGTATCGCGCCCAGCAGCTGCGAGTTCCTCTCGAGTTCGCAGCAACGCGTGATGACGACGCACCGCTTCGATCTGCTGGCCCGTGGTGGCGTGATACGACCGCACCGTAGCGGCGATCTCGGCCAGGTACCTCTCCCGACCTTTCGGAAGCACCCCCGCCAGATCGGTCGATACCTTCGTGGTGACCTGCTCCAGCACACCGGGGAACTCGGGCAAGCCTCGCTCACGTAGGGCGTCGCGCAGATGCTGATAGAGCGCCGTCACGCCGTCGTCGTTGAAGCGCGCTGCCGATGTGCCGAATACCGGCATGTCCTCCCAGGCAGTACCGAAAGCCTCGCGATTGCGCACCATCTGCCGCGCAACGTCACGACGGGCATCCTCGGCTCCGCGGCGCTCGAACTTGTTGATGGCCACCACATCGGCGAAGTCGAGCATGTCGATCTTCTCCAACTGCGATGCCGCACCGAACTCCGGAGTCATCACATACAGCGACACATCGCAATGGCCGATGACTCCCGTGTCTCCCTGCCCGACACCGGGGGTCTCCACGATCACCAGGTCGAATCCCGCTGCCTTGGTTGCCGCGACGACGTCGTTGATCGATTCCGGCACTGCGCCACCCGCACCGCGAGTGGCCAGGGACCGGAAGTACACGGTGTCAGGGTCGAGACTGTTCATCCGGATGCGATCACCGAGCAGCGCACCACCGCCTCGACGGCGAGTGGGGTCGACGGCGATCACCGCGATGCGCATCTTGTCTTCGCTGTCACGACGGAATCGGCGGACGAGTTCATCGGTCAGGCTCGACTTTCCCGAACCACCGGTGCCGGTGATGCCGAGAACGGGCACCACTCGCGATGCCGCTGCTGCACGCACGGTTTCCGCGAGTACTCCATCATCGCCCGTTTCGAGCACCGTGATCGCGCGCGCCAAATCAGGGATCGAGCCGGTGAGCAGCGCTTCGACATTCGCACCCGTGGTTGTCGGGTCGACATCGCAATCGCGGATGAGTTCGTTGATCATTCCGGGAAGGCCGAGGCGTTGGCCGTCCTCCGGTGAGAAGATGCGCACCCCGATCTGCGCGAGCCGGGCGATCTCCTCCGGGACGATGACGCCGCCGCCACCACCGAAGATGCGGATGTTCTGTCCGCCTTGGGCATCGAGCTGCTCACGCAGGTAGGTGAAGTACTCGACGTGTCCACCTTGATAGGACGACACCGCCACACCCTGGACGTCCTCGCTGATCGCTGCGGTCACGACATCGGCGACACTGCGGTCATGCCCGAGGTGGATCACCTCCGCGCCCTGCGCCTGCAGCAACCGACGCATCACATTGATCGCCGCGTCATGCCCGTCGAAAAGGCTGGCAGCGGTGACGAACCGCACCGGGTACACCGGCACGTGGAGGTCCTGGCCCATGCCCAGATACTAGGATGTCCAACTATCTGAGGTCAACCGGCTGAGGGCATCATGCATGCGTAGCGCATGACTGATCGATCTTCTGCTGGGCCGCCCCCTCGATGAACAGGTCCGCACGTGGTTCGCCCATGAGGATGTCAACTGGCACGCACCGGACATCATCGGCGTGGAGATCACCTCAGTGTTGCGTCGCCTGACGCTTACCGATGAGTGCACGACGCATCGTGCCCGCGCCGCCCTAGAGGACTTCCACGATCTCGGATTGAGCATCCACCCGAGTCTGGATCTGCTTGACGTGGCACTCTCCCTACACGGATCGATCAGTGCACATGACGCGGTCTATGTCGCGCTGGCTCTTGCACTGCCGGCTCCGCTTGTCACCGCTGATCGTCGTCTCGGCGTGGCCGCCGCTGATCACTGCGACATCTACATCAGCAGGCCTACATGAGCGCTGACCACATAAACGACCTGACAGGATGGATGTCGTGACGTCGCCCACCGACCCGATTGCCGAGGCACAGCGGCAGTGGCGTGAGCACGGCTGGGCTGATGCTGCTCCCGGAATGGCCGCCATCACGTCGTTGATGCGGGCCCATCAAATCGCCCTGGCCCGGGTCGAGGCGGTGCTCAAGCCGCACAGCATCACCTTCGCCCGATACGAGGTGCTGATGCTGCTGTGGTTCTCCTCGCGTGGGACGTTGCCGATGCGGGTGATCGGCTCCCGACTTCAGGTGCATCCCACGAGTGTCACGAACGCGGTGGATCGACTAGAGGAGGCCGGGCTCGTGCGCCGTGAGCCCCACCCGACCGATCGGCGGGCGACACTCGTGGCGATCACCGATGCTGGCCGCGACGTCGCCGCCGCTGCAACGACCGACCTCAACGCTGAGGTGTTCACTGATCCGGGGCTGAGTGGGGCGGAGATCTCGACGGTCACCGACGTCCTCGAGTCCTACCGCCGCAACGCCGGCGATTTCTAACCGAAATCCGCAACTTTTAGCACGTTGTCGCCCCATAGGTGTTGCGGATTTCAGTTCGTCACCGGCGGGCTTAGGGTGTGGCGGTATGGCGTCGGCTCCTCCACCCGAGGGATCACCTTCACGTGACGCCTCCAGATCGGTAGACGCCTCGCCCCCACGTGACTCCGACAGATCGCCCGGCACTCCGCTCGGGCGTGACGGCGACGGTTCACCTCAGCGTGCCGCCTGCGCTACCGGGCGCCTCGACCTCGCTGTAGTCGGCGCGGGCATCGTCGGTCTCGCCCTCGCCGACGCGTGGCTCGCCCGCCACCCCACCGACCGGGTGGCCGTGTTCGACAAGGAACCAACACTCGCCGCACACGCATCGGGCCGCAACTCCGGCGTCCTGCACGCCGGCTTCTACTACGCCCCCGATTCCCTCAAGGCGCGGCTGACCCGTGACGGCAACGCGATGCTCAAGGAGTTCTGCACCGAGCGCGGGATTCCCATACGCGCCACCGGCAAGGTCGTCGTCACCCGGTCGGCCGAAGAAGTGCCCCGCCTGCACGAACTGCACGCCCGTGGCATCACCAACGGGGTCGAGGTGCACCTGATCGAGGAGTCGGAGTTAGCCGAGCTCGAGCCACTCGCGCGCACTCACGGCCAAGCGCTGTGGTCGCCGAACACCGCGGTCGCCGATCCCGTCGCCGTGGTCGACGCACTCGCCCAGCGCGTCCGCGAGCGTGGCGGAGACCTTCACCTAGGCGAGCCCGTGACACAGGCTGGCCCAGGCTGGGTACGCACCGCGCAGCGCACCTACTCCGTCGGGCATCTGATGAACGCCGCCGGGCTCTACGCCGACCGTGTCGCGCGCTGGTTCGATGTCGGCACCGAGTACCGGATGCTGCCCTTCAAAGGCCTGTACCTGTATGGAAACTGGGCGCCGGGCCGCCTGCAGCGCCACGTGTATCCCGTGCCCGATCCGCGCAATCCGTTCCTCGGCGTGCACCTGACCGTCACCGTCGACGGGCGTGCCAAGATCGGGCCGACGGCGATCCCGTCGCTGTGGCGCGAGGATTACGGCGGCTTGCGTGGGGCGAACATCGGCGAGTCACTCGGCATCGCCGGGCTGTACCCACGGTTCCTGACCAGCCCCCATCACGACACCCTCGGCCTGATCCGCAGCGAGCTGCCGAAGTATTCCCGTCGCATCCTCACCGACCAGGCCGCCCGACTCGTCCCGAGCGTGCGCGCCGCGGACTTCACCGAGCGGGGTCGCCCCGGTGTGCGCGCGCAGTTGTTCGACACCGCCAACCGGCGCCTGGAGATGGACTTCGTGGTGCGCTCCGGTGAGCGGTCGACGCACGTGCTTAACGCGGTGTCCCCGGCCTGGACGTCTGCACTCGCCGTCGCCGCCCACATCCTCGACTCCCTCGACTAACCCTCCCTCGATCCGCTCGCCAAATGGTCGCCGAAATCGGGATCTGCTCTCCCAATGGCCGCCACTCGGCGAGCAAATCCCGAATGGGCAGGGTCGAGGAGCACCGGCTAGCCTCGGTGACATGCGCGCATTCACCGCGGCTCTCGCCGCCGGAAGCCTGATCGGCGGGTACTACATCGCCCGCACCACGAAGAAGCGCGAACTCGGTGGAGCCGTTCTCGCCACCGGTGCAGCCGTATGCACTGTCTCGTGGTGGCGGATGGCGGGGCCCGCACCCGCCCTGATCTCGCTGGCCATCATGACGGGGTCTTTCGGTGCCTCGCACCCCCTAGCGAAGAAGGTCGGTGCCTGGCCGAGCGTTCTCGGAGTTGCAGGTGTCACTGCGATCGCGAGCTACGCCCTCACCTCGCCTCGCCAGTGAACGCAGCTCGCGCCCATGTCGCGCGGAGCCCTGACCGCCACGTTGATCGAGCGCACCGCCCTGGATACTGATCCCAGGCACCTACTGGGCCGAAATGGATCGGCTGCCTTCGTCACTCAGTCGACCCTGCTCATCGAGTCTCTGGGCGATCCACATCTTGATCACCGACTGGCGGGTGACACCGATGCGATGAGCTTCGTCATCAAGCGCACTGACCATCCACTGCGGAAAATCCACGTTGACCCGCTTGATCTCCCGGTTCGGCCGGATCGCACGCGATAGGTCCAGGTGCTGGCTGACATCGTCTCCCGCGTCGAAGGCCTCGTCGAAATCACGGGCCTTCATACAGCGTCACCTCCGCCGCTCGAGCACGCCGCACCGAGATCAGTCGAAGGTGCTCGTTGCGGAAGGTGAACACAGCCGCCCAGACCTGGCGACCGATGCGTCCGATGCCGATCCAGCGCTCTTCGTCGACGTGCCGGGCGGGTACCACCAACAAATCCGGATCCTCGAATAGCCAGCGAGCCGCCTCGAAGTCGATTCCATGCTTGTGACGATTCCGCTCGCTCTTCACTCGGTCGAACTCGATCTTCATCATGCCCCAGATACATATATTTAGTATACCTTTATGGAATCTCCACCCTCCGGATTCCCACAGTGGGAACTCACCGATCGCAGGCCATCTTCGGATGCGGAACCAGGCTGATCAGGCGAGCAGGGATTCCTGGGGACACCGGTCGAGGAACCCAGACGTGGATGACCCGCGCTGTCAGGCGTGGATACCCAATGCCAGCGCAGCCTGGACGAGGCCGACGTGGCTGAACGCCTGGGGGAAGTTGCCGAGGAATCGCATCGCGTGCGGGTCGTACTCCTCGGCCAAAAGCCCGACGTCGTTGCACAGTCCGATCAGCCGCTCGAAGAGCGCAACAGCATCGTCTCGTCTGCCGCTCATCGCCATCGCGGTCACCAGCCAGAACGAGCACAGCAGGAACGCCCCCTCGTCACCGGACAGACCGTCACCGGATGTCGCCGCGTGATACCTCAGCACGAATCCATCGCGGGTGAGATCCCGCTCGATCGTCTCCACCATGCTCACCACCCGCGGATCATCGGCGGGCAGGAACCCGACGAGTGGAATCTGCAGGGTGCTTGCATCGAGTACCGGTGAGGTGAAGGACTGCACGAAGGATCCGATCGTCTCGCTGTAGCCCTGCTCGCAGGTTTCAGCATGGATCTCATCGGCCACCGCACGCCACCGCGACGCCCGCTCCCTGTCACCAATCGACTCGGCGTGCTTGGCGGCACGATCCAGGGCAACCCACGACATCACCTTCGAATAGGTGAAGTCCTGCGCGCCGCCGCGGACTTCCCAGATGCCGTTGTCCTTCGTCCGCCAGTTCGCCGCGATCCAATCGGCCAGGGCGATCTCCAGCGGCCAGGTCGCATCATCGCCGTCCAGGTGCGTGTGGCGCGAGATGTTCAGGGCATCGAGGACCTCTCCGTAGACGTCGAGTTGGATCTGATCCGCCGCACCATTCCCGACACGCACCGGCGTCGAATCGGCGTAGCCGGATAACCAGTCGAGGGTGTACTCGGGCAGCCTTCGCTCACCGGTCAGCCCGTACATGATCTGCAACTGCGCCGGGTCACCGGCGATCGCACGCAACAGCCATGCCCGCCATGCTCGCGCTTCGGAGTGGAATCCGGTTTGCACCAGAGTGTCGAGGGTGAAGGACGCATCGCGCAGCCAGGTGTATCGGTAATCCCAGTTGCGTTCACCGCCGAGCTCCTCCGGCAACGAGGTCGTCGGCGCGGCGACGATCCCGCCGGATGGCTCGTAGGTCAGCGCCTTCAACGTCAGCAGTGACCGCATCACCTGT
The DNA here is from genome assembly GCA_965657825.1 of Actinomycetes bacterium. Lineage (GTDB taxonomy): Bacteria > Actinomycetota > Actinomycetes > S36-B12 > S36-B12 > M55B157. The sequence goes on from CBFHQG010000105.1 coordinate 6,192, forward strand.
TGCCGATATGGCCCGTCGTAGGTGCACTGGGCACTCCAGGTTTCCCACCGAGTGATGGCCGTGGTGATGGCATCGTCGATGTCGAAAGCGTGCGGCACGGGGCTCGTGGCCGAATGCCATGCCAGCACGAAGGGCACGCGTTCACCGGTACGGACACTGAACGTAGCCTCAGTGTGCTGGTTGTGTGAATCCAACTCGATCGGAGTCCGCAACACGAGGGCATCGGGGCCGGCGACGGCGTGCAACCCTCCATCGATGGCCGTCACCCACGGGACCACCCAGCCGTAGTCGAATCGCATCCGAAGCGAGGTGTGCATGGTGACTTCACCCTCGAGGCACTCCACTAACCGGATGAGTGTCGGGTGGTTCTTGCGGTGGGGCATCAGGTCGACGACACGAGCGCGCCCTGTGGGCGTGACGTACTCGGTGGACAGGATCAACGTGTCACCCTCATATGCGCGTTGCGGTTCACCGATGTAGTCGACCGGCCGCAGGCTCCACCGACCGTTGGACTCATCACCGAGTAGAGCCGCGAAGACAGCGCCGGAGTCGAAGCGCGGCACGCACAGCCAGTCGATGTCGCCATCTCGTGACACCAGCGCAGCGGTGTGAGTATCGCCGATCAGGGCGTAGTCCTCGATGGGTCGACTCATGACTCCACGCTATCGATAGTTGTTCGAACTTTGCGATGGCAAACGCACAATAATCCAGACCGGCTCGGTGGATTCGCTGTCGCAGTATCGGGATCCCGCTCCGCTGTCGCCCGATCCTCTGGCAATCGATCTATTGGCGATCGACGGAGATATTCCAGGTATACCGACTGCCGCCTTGTCCCGGGACGTAGTTGCTCGACAACTGTGGTTGCACCGTGATGGACACGGCGGTGCTCGCGCCGGGTTCGAGCGTGACCGATGCGCCATCGCTGACCGAGGGGGAACGGTTGCGATAGACACTGAAGAAGACGATGCCGCGAAACTCCACGCTTTCGATGTTGGTCACCGTGATGGTGGCGGTATCCGGACACGGTTTGTTCGGCCCGCAGTCGACTACCGTCATCGTGATGTCATCGATCC
>CBFHQG010000106.1:0-7171 GCA_965657825.1 Actinomycetes bacterium
CAAAGGGAGCACACCGAGAGAGCCCGTGTCGACCCCGTCCGCGCGGATCAGCACGCTCGTCCAGACTCCAACCCCCGGTGGTGACGCCCACGCGCGACCTAAGCGTCCACGCCCGGCTGTCTGCTCATCGGCGATGACTGCTGTGCCATCCGGAGCATCCGCCCGCTCACGCAACCACGCCATCGTCGAATCGACCTGTTCAAGGACGTGCGGAGCCGGCCAGGGCGACCAGCGAGGATCCTCGAAGAGAGCCTGCGCCACTTGGAGGAGGCGACCATATTCCGCTGCCATTGCACCCACCTGGCTACAGTACGCAGCGTGACGACGCCCGCTGACGCACCACACCCCCCGCGAACCACGGCGGAGAAATCCACCGACCTCGAGCGGCGTCGATCAGAGGCCCGCGATCGCCGATCTGCATCGGTGGACAAGCAGCACGCCAAGGGCAAGATGACCGCCTGGGAGCGGATTCAGGCCCTGCTCGACCCCGGCTCCTTCACCCAGGTCGACGGGCTGGCTCGCCACCGCTCGCACAACTTCGGTCTCTTCGACAATCGGCCGTACGGTGACGGGGTCATCACCGGGTACGGCACCATCGACGGTCGGCCGGTGTGCGTGTTCGCCCAGGACTTCACCGTCTTCGGCGGTTCACTCGGCGAAGTTTTCGGGGAGAAGATCGTCAAGATCATGGACCTCGCGCTGAAGACCGGGTGCCCGGTGATCGGCCTCAATGACTCCGGCGGTGCGCGCATCCAAGAAGGCGTTGTCTCCCTCGGCCTCTACGGCGAGATCTTCTACCGCAACGTCCAGGCCTCCGGTGTGGTGCCGCAGATCTCCTTGATCATGGGGCCCTGCGCAGGCGGTGCCGTCTATTCACCGGCGATCACGGATTTCACCGTCATGGTCGACCAGACCTCGCACATGTTCATCACCGGGCCCGATGTGATCAAGACGGTGACCGGTGAAGACGTCGCCTTCGAGGATCTCGGGGGCGCTCGCACCCACAACAGCAAGTCCGGTGTCGCGCATTACATGGCCAGCGACGAGCAGGATGCCTTCGACTACGTCCGTGCACTCCTGTCGTACCTGCCGAGCAATAACCTCGATGAGCCCCCGACCTTCCCCGTCGAGGTGGACCTCGAGGTCGATGAGTCCGATCGAGAGCTCGACACGATCATCCCGGACTCGCCCAATCAGCCCTATGACATGCACACCGTCATCGAGCATGTCCTCGACGAGGGTGAGTTCCTGGAGACGCAACCCCTGTTCGCACCGAACATCCTGTGTGGGTTCGGCAGAGTCGAAGGCCATCCTGTCGGTGTCGTCGCCAATCAGCCGATGCAGTTCGCCGGCACCCTCGACATCGATGCCTCCGAGAAGGCCGCGCGCTTCGTTCGCACCTGCGATGCCTTCAACATCCCGGTGCTCACCTTCGTCGATGTCCCCGGCTTCCTGCCCGGCACCGATCAGGAGTGGGACGGCATCATCCGCCGGGGTGCGAAGTTGATCTATGCCTACGCCGAAGCCACCGTGCCTCTCGTCACCGTCATCACTCGCAAGGCCTACGGCGGGGCTTACGACGTGATGGGTTCCAAGCACCTAGGAGCCGACATCAACCTGGCGTGGCCGACCGCGCAGATCGCGGTCATGGGCGCACAGGGTGCGGTGAACATCCTCTACCGCAACGACATCGCCAACGCCGACGACCCCGATGCCCGCCGTGCACAGCGCATCGAGGAATACGAGGCGACCCTGGCCAACCCGTACATCGCAGCCGAGCGCGGCTACATCGACCGGGTGATCCTGCCCAGCGAGACCCGCGAGCAAGTCACCCGCGCGCTGCGGGCCCTGCGTTCCAAGCGAGCGACCCGGCCCCCCAAGAAGCACGGGAACATCCCGCTGTGACCGACCCCATCGCCGACTCACCGCCCGCTCCCTCGATCCGCATCACCGGGGGCGCCACCGCGACAGAGACCGCAGCGATCATCGCGGTCTTTGCATCGATCTCCTCACCGAGCACACCACCCCGGCCCCGCCGGGTGTGGGGGTCACCCGCCTGGACACTGGGTCACCTACCCGCTCTCACCCCGGGCTCCTGGCGCACCTCCGTGCTCCCCCGCGGCTGACCCGTCCCTGAAGGTCCGCACCCATCCCATTCGGTCAGCGCGTGAGCAATGCAGGCCAAGCGCGGCCGACAGATCGGGCCAGCCGACGGACCGCCGGCAGGCTGACCCCGATCACATTGCCTGGATCCCCCTCGATCCCCGCGATGAACGGCGCTCCGCGACCATCGAGGGTGAATCCACCGGCCACCCGCAGCGGTTCACCCGATGCGATGTAGTCGTCGATCTCGTCGTCGTCCGCATCACCCATCGTGACCGTGGTGGACACCAGCTCCTCGACCTGCGCACCCGTCCCGGTGTCGATCAGACAGTGGCCGGTGTGCAGGACCCCACTGCGACCACGCATCGACTCCCAGCGAGCCCTCGCCACCTCCGCACTCTCCGGTTTGCCCATCGCCACCCCGTCGAGATCGAATACCGAGTCGCAGGCCAGCACCAGGCCCCCTCGGGTCTCGGGGAGAGCCGCAACCGCTTCCGCTTTCGCCCGTGCGAGCAGCAGTGCCACCTCCGCGGGGGGCGGATCGCCCCACTGCGCCACCAGTGCCTCCTCATCGACCCCGCTGACGATGACGATGGGGTGGAGGCCAGCCTGTTCGAGCAGCCGTCGGCGGGAGGGTGAGGCCGAGGCCAGGATGAACACGACCCCAGGGTGCCATGTGACGGGGCATCCGGCAGACTTCGCCGCGTGCAGAAGGTCCTCATCGCCAACCGTGGCGAGATCGCCGTCCGAGTCGCCCGTGCCTGCCGAGATGCCGGCCTGACCTCCGTCGCGGTGTACGCCGACCCCGACCGTGATGCACTGCACGTGGAGATCGCCGACGAGGCCTACGCGCTCGGCGGTGCGACCGCGGCAGAGACATACCTGGACATCGCCAAGGTGATCGATGTCGCGCAGCGCAGCGGCGCCGACGCTGTTCACCCCGGATACGGATTCCTATCGGAGAATGCCGACTTCGCGCAGGCGGTCATCGATGCCGGGCTCACCTGGATCGGTCCTCCCCCGCAGGCGATTCGCGATCTGGGCGACAAGGTCTCCGCTCGCCACATCGCCGCACGCGCCGGCGCACCGCAGGTTCCCGGAACCCCCGACCCGGTCAGTGGCCCCGACGAGGTGGTGGCCTTCGCCCGCGAGCACGGCCTGCCGGTGGCGATCAAGGCTGCCTTCGGTGGTGGCGGTCGTGGCCTGAAGGTCGCCCGCACTCTCGAGGAGATCCCCGAGCTATACGAGTCGGCAGTCCGTGAGGCAGTGGCTGCATTCGGGCGCGGTGAGTGCTTCGTGGAGCGCTACCTCGATCGACCGCGCCACGTCGAAACCCAGGTGCTGGCTGATGCCGAGGGCAATGTCGTCGTCGTCTCCACCCGCGATTGCTCGTTGCAGCGGCGTCACCAGAAACTGGTCGAGGAGGCACCTGCACCGTTCCTCACCGAGCCACAACTCGAACAGCTCTACACCGCGTCCAAGGCGATCGCCCGCGAGGCCGGCTACGTCAACGCCGGTACCTGCGAGTTCCTCATCGGTGAAGACGGCACGATCAGTTTCCTCGAGGTCAACACCCGCCTGCAGGTCGAGCATCCGGTCAGCGAGGAGATCTCGGGGATCGACCTGGTCCGCGAGCAGTTCCGCATCGCAGACGGCGGACTCATCGACTACGCCGACCCTGTGCTGCGCGGTCACAGCATCGAGTTCCGCATCAACGGCGAGGATCCCGGACGAGGCTTCCTCCCGGCCCCCGGTGCGCTCACCCGATGGGAGCTGCCCAGCGGTCCGGGCGTGCGCGTCGACGCCGGCTTCCGCTCCGGTGACGTCATCGGGGGCAACTTCGACTCTCTCCTCGCCAAACTCATCGTCACCGGCCGGGATCGTCAAGAGGCGCTCCAGCGCGCCCGTCGGGCTCTGCATGAATTCCAGGTGGAGGGGATCGCGACCGCGCTCACCTTCCATCGCGCCGTCGTCGATGACGAGGCTTTCGCACCGGAATCTGCCGATCAGCCGTTCGCAGTCCACACCCGATGGATCGAGACTGAGTTCGACAACACCATCCCGGCCTACACCGCAACGGCAGACGGTGCCACCGACGAAGCAGGCGAACGGACCTCGATGGTCGTCGAGGTGGATGGCAAGCGATTGACCGTCAGCCTGCCGGGCGCGCTCACCACGGCTGCCTCCCCCGCATCGAATGGCTCCCGCCCGAAACGGGCCCGCACCAAGACCGCCGGATCCAACGCCTCAGGGGACTCGGTGGCCGCACCGATGCAGGGCACCGTCATCAAGATCGCCGTCGAGGAGGGCCAGCAGGTCGCCGAGGGTGATCTCATCGTCGTCCTCGAAGCGATGAAGATGGAACAGCCGCTGACGGCTCACAAGTCGGGGACCGTGGGATCGGTGTCCGCCGAGGTCGGGACGACTGTTCCGGCCGGTACCGTCCTGTGCGAGATCACCGACTGACGATCCCACCTCCCTCGGGGTAACGTCAGGACATGGCCTCCGACCGTCGCATCACCGCCTCTGCCCGGCGGACCCTCCTCGCCGCGCTCATCGGCACGCTAACCGTCCTTCTCAGCGGCCTGGCGATCGCACCTCCGGCTGCCGCAGCCACCCTCGACGAGATCGCCTCGGCACTGCGCGCCGACAATGTCTACAACGACTATGGCGCGCAGAACGCGCTCACTGTGTCCCAGACGGTTGATCTACAGTTCCAGATCGCCGACACCGGGCTGCCGATCTACATCGCAGTACTCCCCGAGGCCATGTCCATCGAGGCAGGCGGACCCGATGCACTCCTGCGTGAGATTCGCGACGCTGTGGGTCGCGGTGGTGTCTACGCCCTCATCGCCGGGAGTTCCTTCCGAGCCGGCGGCACCGATTACTCCGTGACCTCGATCGCCGACGCGGCCTTCGCAGCGCAGAGGTCCAACGGCCCATTCGCCGTGCTCGAAGCCTTCGTCGCGGGCGTCGATGCGCAGCTTGGCTCGGGATCAGGCGGCGGGACTTCGACGGGAGCAGGGCCCTCGGGTCTGGTCGTTCTGGTGATCCTCCTCGTCATGGTCGCGGTGGTCGCGGTCGTGGTGTGGTTGGTCCTCCGCTCAGCCCGTCGACGACGAGCACTGTGGAGTGCCCAGATGCGCGAGGTGCTCGACGAGGACATCACCGAACTCGGTGAGCGCCTGGGGAGTTTCGACCTCGCTGATCCCCGCCTCGATCAGGCAGGTCGGGATCAACTGCAGGTCGCCCTCGACGCCTACGCCCGTGCCGGTGACCGAAGTGCCGCGCTGAAGACCGAGGCTGATGTCGTGCATACGACGAGGGCACTCGACGACGGCCGGTACGCCCTGGCCTGCGTCGAGGCGGAGATGCGTGGTGAGGAGCCTCCGGTGCGACGCGCACCGTGCTTCTTCGACCCCCGCCACGGGGTGAGCCTGCAGGATGTGATGTGGACCCCACCCACCGGAAACCCCCATGACGTACCGGCCTGCGCGGCGTGTGCCGCAACCGTCGCCGCCGGCGGCTTCCCGCAAGCGCGCGAGGTCGAGGTTTCCGGAGTGCGCCGCCCCTATTGGGATGCCGGAACGGCCTACGCGCCGTATGCCCGCGGATACTTCGCCGACTTCGGCACCACGATGGTCGCCGTGTTCGCCGGAACGATGATCGCCAACTCGCTGTTCGCCCCCGTGGCAGCGGCCACGACGATGGACAGCACATTCACCAGCGGAGGTGGCGGTTTCGGTGGCGGCGACTTCGGTGGTGGCGGTTTCGGCGGAGGCGACTTCGGCGGTGGCGGTGGTTTCGGCGGAGGCGACTTCTAGCCCCTGACGGCGTTCAGGGGCGCACGGCCTCGTCACCATCCGAGCCGTGCAGCCGACGGGCTGCCTCCGCTATCGATCCGCTCATACTCGGATACACCGTGAAGGCCGAGGCGAGAGCATCGACATCGAGTCGGGCATCGACGGCCAGGGTGATGGAGTGGATGAGTTCGCTGGCCTGCGGCGCGACTACCACTCCCCCGATGACGATCCGCGAACTGCGGCGACAGAACACCTTCACGAACCCGTGCGTGATCCCCTGCATCTTCGCCCGGGCGTTGGTTGCGAGCGGGAGCAGGACGGCATCGGCGGTCACCTCGCCGGCATCGATCTGACGCTGGGTTACGCCCACCGTGGCGATCTCGGGATCGGTGAAGACCGTGCTGGACACCGTCGACAGACGCAGAGGTGACACGGCATCGCCCAGCGCGTGCCACATCGCAATCCGACCCTGCATGGCAGCGACGGAGGCGAGCATGAGCACCCCGGTCACATCACCGGCGGCGTAGACCCCGCGGACCGAGGTTCGAGAAACCCGATCGACGCTGATGAATCCACGATCGTCGGTGAGGATCCCGTTCTCCTCCAGACCGAGGTCATCGGAGTTCGGCAAGGAACCGACGGCGAGGAGGACGTGCGATCCACCGATGACCCGGCCATCTTCGAGAGTGACCTCGACTCCGCTGTCGGTTCGGACCGCGCCGACTGCTCGCGAGCGCGATAGCACCGTCATACCGCGTTCTGCGAACACATCCTCGACGACGGCCGCGGCATCCGGGTCCTCTCCGGGCAGCACCCGATCGCGGCTGGAGACCAGGACGACATCGGAACCCAGCGCGTTATAGGCCGAGGCGAACTCCGCTCCGGTGACACCGGAACCGACCACGATGAGCCGCTCAGGAAGTTCGGCGAGGTCGTACAACTGCTCCCAGGTGAGGATGCGCTCGCCATCGGGCACCGCATCCGCCAGGATGCGAGGGCGCGCCCCGGTCGCGAGCAGCACCACGTCAGCAGGTAGGTGCTCGACCTGACCGTCGATCGTGGTCACCTGCACCGACTCCGGTGAGTCCAGCCGACCCCATCCCCGCATGATCCGTACCCCGTCACGATCCATCCGGTCGGCGATGTCATGGCTTTGGGCACGCGCCAGGTCCAGGATGCGACGGTTGATCCGTGACAGGTCAGCCTTCCCGGACTGATCCTTCGCAGCGGCGATCAGCGTCTTACTCGGTACGCAGTCGGTGAGC